>JBFWSE010000081.1:0-17127 GCA_050248535.1 Novosphingobium sp. | reverse complement strand
CGCACGCAATATTTCGAGATGACCGGCAAGGCCGGCCTCTATCACGATGGCTGGTTCCTCAGCGGCGAAAACGGGCGCCCGTCCTGGGAAAACCTGCCGCCCAAGCCGCGTCCCGATATTCAATGGACGCTCTATGACTTGCGCAAGGATTTCAGCCAGGCGACGGATGTTTCGGCGAAATTTCCGGCGCAACTGAAGCAGATGCAGGACTTGTGGAAGGAGGAAGCCGAACGCAACAATGTCTTCCCGCTCGATCACCGCATGGGCGCGGGACGAGTCGATATGCGGACATTCGTCGGCTCGCCCCGCAAGAAGTTCGACTATTGGGGCAAGGATGTCAGCGTTCCGGCGATGGGGGCGGGCGTGCCGATCGGCCGTTCGTTCACGCTGGAGGCCGACCTTGCGCTGGACAAGCCCGATTCATCGGGTGCTGTCCTCGCCCTTGCCAGCCGGTTTGGCGGATGGAGCCTCTATCTCGACCAGGGCAAGCCCGCCTTTGTCTGGGCGCGCTCGACCGACCCGGAGGAAATCGTCCATGTCCGCGCGACCCGCGCGCTGCCGCAAGGCGCGTCGAAGCTGACCATGCGGTTTGCCGTGAAGGGCATGGGGGGACCGGTCGATGTCGTGCTCAGTTCCAATGGCGAGGAACTGGCGCGCGGTAGCCTGCCGGGCAGCATCGTGATGCCGGCCGGGGGGGGCGAATCCATGGACATTGGCCGCGATCTGGGCGTGCCGGTGACTGAATACCGCACGCCGTTGGGCGCGATCGAAGGCGATGTGCCGCATCTCTCCATCACCTTCGACTGAAGTCTGCTGAACACCTGTTCAAACTTCGATTGACAAGTCTGGTGCGACTCTGCAATCCGGCGCGCGCAATCAAGGATCGGGAGAGACATGGCAAAGTCGCTTGAAGGCAAGGTCGCGCTGGTAACCGGCGCGAGTTCGGGAATCGGTGCGGCGACCGCGATTTGTCTTGCCAATGCCGGCGCCAGCGTCGCCCTTTCGGCGCGGCGCAAGGACCGGCTCGACGAGTTGGTGCGCGAGATCGAGGCGGCCGGCGGCAAAGCTCTGGGGCTGCCCGGCGACATGGCGATCGAGGCCGATGCGGTGAAGGCGGTGGAAGACACTGCCGATCATTTCGGCCGCATCGACATCCTGATCAATTCGGCCGGGATCATGCAGGCCGGCGGTATCGAGGGCTATGACCTGTCCGAATACCGCCGCGTGGTCGATATCAACCTGATGGGCACGGTCTATACGAGCTGGGCGGCGATCCCGCACATGAAGAAGCAGGGCGTGGGCGACATCGTCACCATCTCTTCGCTGGCGGCGCGAAAAGGCGGGCCGGAAACCAATGCCTATACGGCGAGCAAGCACGCGGTTCATGCCTTTACCCAGGGCCTGCGCCAGGAACTGGGCGGGCACAACATCCGGGTGATGGAACTGATGCCCGGCGCAACCGAGACCGAAGTCTATACCGGCATCACCAACCCGGGCTGGCGCGAGGCGATCGAGAAGCATGTGACCAAGGATGGCGCGGTCAAGGCTTCTGAGATAGGCGCCACGCTGGTGTTCATGCTGGCGATGCCGCGCAATGTGAACATTTCGGAGATACAGGTGCGGCCGACGATCGATACCACAGCCTAAAGCGGTATCCGGAGGTCGTCCGTCCGCCCTGAGTTTGTCGAAGCCTGTCCTGAGCGGCTGCGGCAAGCAGGCAGCCGAAGGGGGCTGCATTTCACCTTTACGACGTTAGAAGAAAAGGACGACCCTTCGACAAGCTCAGGGTAGTTGGACATGGATGGGAGAACTGGAATGACAGGCAGGCTTGAAGGCAAGATCGCGGTGGTAACCGGCGGCGCATCCGGCATGGGCAAGGCGATATCAGAGCGCTTCGTTCAGGAAGGCGCGCGAGTCGTGCTCGCCGACATCAGCGGCAAGGAAGGCGAAGTCGCCGATGCGATCAACGCGGCGGCGGGCGCCGGGCCCAACGACCTGCGCGCCGTCGCGATTCATACCGACGTTTCCAATGAAGACCAGATCAAGGCGATGATCGCCAAGGCCGTCGATACCTGGGGCCGCCTCGATATCCTGGTCAACAACGCCGGCTTCGGCGGCGGCATGGCGCCGCTGCACGAGCAGACCACCGAGCATTGGGACAAGGTTCACGCCACCAACATCCGCGGCGTCTTCATGGGCATGAAATACGGCATCACTGAAATGCTCAAGACCGGCGGCGGCGCCGTGGTCAATATTGGCTCGGCCTCGGGCGTGGTCGGCTGGAAGCATCACTCGGTCTATGGCGCGGCCAAGGCGGGCGTGCACCAGCTCACCAAGACCGCGGCGCTCGACTATGCGGCGCAGAAGATACGGGTCAATTCGATTGCGCCGGGCACGATGTGGACCGGCCTGGTAGAAATGTCGAAGACACATGCCGAACCGCCAGAGGGTGTCTTCACGCTCGCCGGCATCCCGCTCAATCGCTGGGGCCTTGCCAGCGATATCGCCAATGCCACGCTGTTTCTCGCCAGTGACGAAGCCAACTATATCACTGGCGTAACGCTCCCGGTCGATGGCGGCTATTGCATCGGCTTCTCCGGCATGGGCGCGGAGACGGGCGGGGTGACGACGGTGAATACCGACGGGAGCTGACGGGCCTCTTGCCGGGTCAGCCGGCCTGAATCATGGCGGCAATTTCCTGGATGGAACCCTCGACCACCAGCGGACTGCCGCCGACAATGCCGACTTTGGTCTGTCCATGCTCTTCGCTACGCAGCCATGCGATATTCTCCGCAACGACGAGATAGTCCCCGCCGCGCGACTTCAAGGTAACGAATTTCATGAAAGTGTCTCCAGACCCGCGCAGTTCTAGCAGCTTCGGGTCGTGGATTGATTAACGTGGGCCGGGAAATCGAAAGGCACGCGAAGCCCCCTTAAATGCCAAGCCGCCGCAGGATCGAATGGAACCGCTGTTGCAGCTGTTCCGCGCGCTCCTCGGGCGTGACGCGCGCGGTGTCGGCGGGCAGATGGTCCGCCAGTTCGGCGAACTTCACCACCTTGCAACGGTAATCCGTCCCCTCGCTGGTGAAATTGTTGCGCGCGCCGATATGGCCCGTTTCGAAGCCCTGGGTATCCATCCAGTTGTGGAAGCCGGGATCGTGGTGGGCGACAATGATGCGCACCTTGCCATCACTATCGACCTTGGTCCGCGCCGGGCTGTAGCTGACGGGGCGATAGAGATAATCCATCGAATTCATGAAGGTGCCCATGTTGGTAAGCATCCAGAACTTGTCGTCCTTGTCCCATTCGAGAATCAGCGCCTCGTCGGGCTGGAGCCGCCAGCGCATCGATGTGATCGCCCGGCCTCGCACCTTGTCGAGTTCGGGGTTGTAGACCGGATCGTCGTTGCGGCGCCGCTCGCTGGCGAACCGATTGTCGCCGTCGGGATCGAAGTCTTCCGAGAATTCGTAGGCCCAGTCAGGCCAGTCGCGCATCAGTTCGGCAACGAACGTCGCAGCCCAGTCGATCGCGGCGACCATTTCGGCGGCGTCTGGCATGGGGCGGGGCTCCGCCATGCCGATCCGCTCGATGCGCATGGTGACGGGCAGTTCCGACCAGTCGTCGAAGCCCTGGCGGATGAACAGCTTGCGGGTGTCGGACCGGGTCGGCAGCCAGTTGGGGCAGAGCGCGGGATCGGGCCGCTCGCCGCCGATCCGCACTTCGAAGCTGCCGTCCCAGCCCACGACCATGTCGTGGCCGAACATGTTGGCCTGCGGGGTGTCGCCGAAGGGATCGTGCAGCCCGCGCATGCCCGGCTTGGGCACCGGCCGCGCGCCTTGCACCGCGATGTTGAAGAACTTGACCGTGCCGACATTGCCCGAGATGCGATAGACCGACTGGCCATCGATCCAGGCCTGCTGGTAGGTATAGTCGGCATTGTCGCCGCCCAGCTTGCGGAACGGCGAGCAGAAGGAATGGATCACCGGGTACTTGGTGTTCTTTGTCTCCAGCGCGAGATCGAAGGCTTGGCCCAGGTTCTGCGTCAGAAAGCGGAAACCGTCGGCGCGCTGCAGGCTGTTGGCGGGGTTGTGATCCTTGAACACCTGGTCGCCGGCTTCCTCGAGGTTGCGGCAGAACCGTTTCCACGCGTCGCGCAGGTCCGCGTCGCCCGAATAGTCGCCATAGGCCATGTGCCTTCTCCCTCATTCACGCGCAGATCTGGAGCAGGATATCTTCCGCCTCGCGGGTGCGCTGGGCCGAGCGGGCGGCAAATTTGGCGCCGGCCATGCTGCCATAGTCGAGCATCTTCGCCACCCGCGCGCCGGCATCGACATATTGTTTGTAGTATTCCGCCACCCGCTGCGGCGGGCCATAGGGCACCCATGCCTTGAGCATTTCGGGCGTGGTCTTGGCCATCATCTCGACGACAATGTCGCGGGTCAGCTTGGCGGGATCGAGCGAGTGGATGCCGTGCCAGTTTGGCCCCATCGGGTGCTCGAAGCCGACCGAGGCCAGATCCTTCGCCTCGATCTGCAGGACGTAGCTCTTGACCAGCGGCGCCGACAGCAGCTCGTCGATCTCGTCGTCGTCGCCGATGAAGCAGGGCTGCATGAAGGTCGGCACGATCGCCTGCGGATCGCGGCCGTGCTTTTCGGCGCTCTCATGGATGATCTTGAGGCACTCGGCATAGTGTTCGGGGCTGCGGATCGCGCCGGGATACCAGCCGTCGGCATATTTGCCGACCATGGCCTGGGTACGCGGGCCGCCCGCCGCCAGGTAGATCGGCGGGGCCTTGCCCTCGAAAAGCTCGGTATCCATCCGGGCGTGGTGAAGCTGGAAGAACTGGCCCTCGTAATCGATCAGCCCCTCGCGCTCCCACAGCATCTTGATCACCTGGATCGCCTCTTCCATGCGGCTCACCGTCTTCTCGAAGGGAAAGCCGTAAGGCTCGGTGTTTTCCAGCTCGCCCGAGCCAAGGCCGAGGATGAAGCGGCCCTTGGACAGGTGCGACAGGGTCAGCGCGCTCTGCGCCAGCATGGCCGGGTGGCGGCGGATGGTGTCGAGCACCAGGGTTGCCATCGGCACCCGCTCGGTCAGCACCGCCACCGCGCCGGCCACCGCAATGGCATCAAGGTGCCGGTGCGGGGAGGGGGAGGCGACGGCGAGGTCGGTGAATTCGGGAGTCCAGATCGAATCCGGCCAGAAGCTCACCATGTGGTCGGGCAGCCAGACCGAATGGTATCGCCCGCTGTCGAAATCCTTGAGCGCATTGAGGCCCAGAGGCAAGGTCGTGCGGAGAAACCCGCCCAGCTCAACCGGCATTCTTCACTCTCCCGATTCTGTTTGGTGCAGGATGGCGGACGAGGCGAGCGGTTGCAAAGCTAATTCCTCCCCGGGGCGGGAAAGATTTATCGCGCGAGCATGGCCTCCGCCGCCAGCCAGGCCAGCGCCATGGTTGGCGCCTGGGTGTTGCCTGAGGTGATGAAGGGGAAGATCGATGTATCGATTACCCGGATGCCCTCTAGGCCGCGCACGCGGCAATCCGGATCGACCACTGAGTCCGGATCGGTCCCCATCCGGCAACTGCCGACAGTGTGCATCCCGGCATTGCCCATTGTGTTGGCCGCCTCGAGCAAGTCGGCGTCGGTTTGCGCACCGGGGCCCGGTGCGGTTTCGCATTCGATCAGGCTGGCGAGCGGCTCTTGCGCCGCCCATTCGCGTAATTGCCGCGCGGCACTGAGAATCACGGCGCGGTCTTCGTTGGTGGTGTTGTAGCCGGGCCTCACGGTCGGCAGCGCGTTGGGATCGCGGGTGTGAATGTGGACCGATCCGCGCGAACTGGGCGAGATTGTGTTGGCCACCGCGCAAAAGCCATGTGTGCTTTCCAGCCCGCCGCCGGGGTCGGTCAGGTCCCACGAGTAAAGCCCGAATTGCGACTGGATATCGGCGCGCGGCGCATCGGGGCGGCTCTTGAAAGCGGCGCGCATCTCGATGGCGGCAGCCGACATCGGCCCGGCGTGAGTCAGGTAGTATTGCATCACCGAGAGCGGCAGCCGCCAGCCCTGATAGGCGGTGTTGAACGACAGGGGCTGCTTGAGCCGCCACTGCAAGCGGATCGCGCGGTGCTCGCTGACGTGCTCGCCAATTCCCGGCTGGGCAAGGACCAGTGGGATGCCGAGTTCCTCCAGCAATTGCGGGTCGCCGACGCCCGAGCGTTCGAGAATGCCCGGGCTCGCCACCGCGCCGCCGCAGACCAGCACTTCCTTGCTGGCGGAGACTTCGATCATCTGTCCGTTACGCAGCGCCTGCACGCAGGTGGCCAGTTTCCCGTCGAAAAGCACGCGGTCGGTCACGGCCCGGGTAATCACGGTCAGGTTTGGGCGACTCATTGCGGGCTTGAGGAATGCGACGGCCGCGCTCTGGCGTTTGCCCTTCCAGATCGAGCGCGGCATGTAGCCGACGCCGACGCCTTCGTCTGGTTCGTTGACGTCCTGCTTGACCGGCCAGCCCATTTTCGCGCCTGCCTCGCAGATCGCCTCGGTCAGCGCATTGCGTTCGGGCGGGAGCGAGACCTTGAGCGGGCCGTTGCCGCCGCGCGTCGGGGCAGGACCCAGTTCGTGGCCTTCGATTGCCTCATAAGCGCGAGCGAAGTTCTTCCACCCCCAGCGCTCGCCCGCCACTTCGGCCAGGGCTGCGTAGTCCCCCGGCTGGCCGCGCACCCAGACCATGCCGTTGACCGAGGTCGAGCCGCCCAGCACCTTGCCGCGCAGCCATACATCGGGCCGCTGGCCGTTCCCTTCCTCTGGCTCGGTCATGTAGTGGTACATGTGGCTGGGCATGCGCACCAGCTTGGCGCAGCCGCGCGGCATATGGACAAAGGGATGCGCGTCGCCGCCGCCAGCCTCGAGCAGACAGACCGAGGTTGCGGGGTCCTCGCTCAGCCGGTTCGCCAGCACGCAGCCGGCCGCACCCGCGCCGATGATGACATAGTCGTAATGCGCCATTGGTCTCTCCCTTCGGTCCATGTTGGACTGGCCGGGGGGCGGTTGACAAGCGTTGCGATGCGCGGAAGAATGTTCCTTCTATGTTCCGATTCGGAAAAAGGAGTGCGGCCATGGGTTTGACCGGCAGGTGCCACTGCGGCGCCATCACTTACGACGCTTCGGGTGAGCCAATGCATCACGCCATGTGCCATTGCACCGATTGCCGCAGATCGAGCGGCGCACCGTCGATTGCCTGGGCGCTGTTTCCGCGCGATGCGGTGACGATTTCGGGCGAGCCGAAGGTCTATGCCTCGTCCGAGCATGCGCGGTGGCACCATTGCCCCAATTGCGGGACGGGGCTGTTCTATACCAACGATTCCGTTTTTCCCGGACGCATCGATATTCAAAGCGCGACGCTTGACGATCCCGATGCGATCCCGCTGAAAGTCCACGTCCAGATTGCCGAACGGATCGGCTGGATGGCGACGGCGCACGAATTGCCGCAGTTCGAGCGTTATCCTTCGGCCGGCTGAATGCCCGCAAGCAGGTTGCGCGCCGCGGCGACGCAGCGGCCCAGTCGCTCTCGCGGGCCTATCCCTGTCAGCGCCTCGGACCGGATCGGGATTTCGAGGCCGATGGGCACGTGTTCGGGGGCAAGGGCGAGGAATTCCCTCAGCGGCAAATCGCCGTCGCCTGGCGCGCGGCGTTCGTATAGCGCTTCTTCCATGTAGCTTTCGATAAGGGCGGGCATCGGCACGTCGCAAAGCTGAATATGTCCGACAATTGCCGGATTGAGCGCGGCAAAGTCCGCCACGCTGGAGCCAGAGCGGAAGAAATGCATGGTGTCGATAAGCAGGACGAAATCCGGGCGGCCGACGGTTTCGACCGCCGCCATGGACTTGGCGAGCGTACGATAAGCGCCGGCGCAAGCCTCGGTAGTGGTGACCAGCCCGCGTTCTCCAGCCTGTTCGGCAAGCCGCGCATATTCGGCATGAGTGCGCGCTTCGTCGCGGTCGATGGACACGGTGCAAATCGCCTTCGCGCCCAGTTCGCAAGCCAGATCGAGATCGCGCGCATGGTCCATGTCACGGTCCGGCAGCACGGCGAAACCTTCGACCAGCGAGGCCGTCACGCCGCTTTGCCGCAAGGCGTGGGCGGTGCGCCGGACCAGTGCCGGATCGTCGCGAAATGACCACACGGGATAGTCCGGCAGCCGGTTTGCCGACCCGGAGAGATTGAGCGAGACGTGCCCGCATCCCAGTTCCGCGGCCAGGTGGACGAATTCGACCGGATCGAGTCCGAATGTGCTCAGGTTCTCGATGCCGATGCGATTCATTCCCGGGCCTTTCACGCAAATGTCGAACGCACCCGTAAAGGCGCGCCGGGTGAATTCATTAAGAAAGTAACCATACTCGTTGATCTTTCGCGAAGGGACCGCATGCTAACCCCGTCTTCGTTCGGTGAGGAGGAAGCTGGGCATGGCTGTTTCGGTCGAATATCGCGGATTTGCCGAAGAGCAACGGCGCGCCGCCGAAGGGGCGCGTTTGCCGATGGTGCGCATGCGTCACCTCGAAGCGGCCGAAAGCTGGGACCGGCTCGCCGAGGAACTGGAATGGCTCGACACGTCCCCGCGCCGCGCCCGGCAAGAGATGATTTACTGACGTACCCCGTCCCCCGCCTCCGGGGTGGGGGCGAATGGCTGTCTCCCTGTAGCCGCTCCCACCCCGGACACTTTCATCCCTCTCCCTTGATCAGCCGGGCCATCAGGCAGGCGTCGAAATAGTTCGCGCGCCACTCGACGATCTTGCCGTTCCGGAAACGGAACAGTTCGGCGACCGGAAAGCCGCCCTGGTTGCCATTGGCGGCGACCGTGAACTCGATGGACTGATAGAGGACGCAATAGTCGCCCGCCGTCAGAATCTCGTGGAATTCCGAACGCATGGCCGAGAAAGTGGCGCACATTTCAAGATAGCCGCGCTTGATCGCATCCAGCCCCTGGTGGGTGCCGCCATAGGGCAGGCATGAGGCTTCGTGGAACGCCGCATCGGCATCGAACAGCGCCCAGAAGGCTTCCTCGTCGCCTTGGGTCATACGGTCGAACGCGTCGATCAGGGCCTGCCGGTTGGCCAGCGCCTGGGCATCGACTCCCCGTCCGTTCTTGTATCCGAAAATCAGTTCCTGCTCGGCGGTGTCAGGCATGGCATTTCTCCCGTTGTGTTTGTCCGCAGACTGCGCGAGCTTGCGCGCGGGGTCAAAGGAATTGGAACGGTGCAGGTGTACAAGCTGGTCTACCTCGCAAGGCGCAATCCGGCGGTGAGCCGCGAGGACTGGCCGGAAGTCTGGGTCAGCCACGCGAAGTTCGCCGGCCAGTTCGCCTTCATCGCCAACGACATAACCTATTCCTGCTACGCCAACCGGATCGATCGGCCCATGCTGGAAGGGCAAGCGGTCGATGTTCCGGGCCTGTCGCGGGAGCACGATGGCGTCGCGCTGGGCGTCGCCCTGCAGGTTGAAACGCTACAGGGCGGCGGATTCTCCAAGGACGAGCGTGCGCTGATCGACCAGGACGAATTGCGCGTGTTTGACATGCTGACGCCGAAGTTCAGCTATTACTGCACCGAGACAGTGCTGAAACAGGGCAAGTACGGCGAGTATGGCCTGATCCGCTTCCTGGCGCGCCGCGAGGAACTGTCATCCGATGCGTTCCAGTCGCATTTCCATGGCGAGTTTGCCGATACCGCTGGCAAGGCGATCGATGCCTCGGTAGTTCGCTGCGCGCTCGACCGGCCGATCCACGATCCGCTGCCACTGTTTCCGTTCGACGCGATCATCGATTGCTGGTTTGACAGTCAGGACGATGCCGTGCGGGCGGCGCTCGACCCGGCGATGCCGCAGGCGCTGGCGCAATTCTGCGACATGGACCGCAGCGTCACCATGCTGACGCACGCTTTCCGGCGGCGCAAGCAGGACTAGGCGGCCGTGCAAGTCGGGTTGGCTGACGACAAGCTACGGCACCGCCGGATCGCGGCGCTGGCGGCAATAGCGTTGGGATGTGTGCTGTTGTGGCAGACCTGGTGGGGCAGCCTGCTGCTTTACCCGTTTACTATCCTGGCCACCTGGTTTCACGAAATGGGGCATGGCCTGATGGCCCTCTTGATGGGCTGGTCGTTCGATAGGCTCGCGATCTATCCCGACGGCTCGGGCGTCGCGCTGTCGCTGCGCCCCGCGGACACGTCGCGCCTGGCCACCGCTCTGGTCAGCGCCGCCGGACCACTGGGGCCGCCACTGGCCGGATCGATGCTGCTGCTGGCCTCGCGCAATCCCAAGGCGACGCGGTCTGCGCTATCGGGGCTTGCCATTGCATTGATCCTGACGACTCTGATCTGGGTGCGCAGCCTTGTCGGCTGGATCGTGCTGCCGGCCATGGCCATCGGCCTGCTGGCCATTGTGCTGCGTGGCAGCCCGAAGCTGCAGGATTTTGTCATCCAGCTGCTGGGCGTGCAGGCCTGCATCAGCACCTACCGCAGTGTGGACTACCTGTTCTCCTCCGGCGGCGCGATCGATGGACAGATCCAGCGATCGGACACGGCCGCAATCGCCGATGCGCTGCTTCTGCCCTACTGGTTCTGGGGCGCGGCGATCAGCGCGATCATTCTCGCCTTGCTGGCGGGGAGCATGCGCCTTGCTCTGGGTAAGCGGGCCTGATGGACAATCTGCCTCAGCCCAACTCATCCTTCGCCGCAATCCCGCCCTTGAACACGGCACGGATCTTCGTCCGGTCCTTGAGCAATCCGATATGCGCAGAGGGATCGCCATCGACTACGACGAGATCGGCCAGCTTGCCCGCCTCCACCGTGCCGGCATCGATGCCCATTGCTTCGGCGCCATATTTGGTCGCCCAGCGGATCACGTCGAGCGCAGGGACGCCGCATTCCTTGACGTAGAGTTCCATCTCCTCGCCATAACGGCCATGAGTGAGCGTGAAGGCGCCGTAGTCGTCGCCGATCAGCAGTTTGACTCCCGCCGCGCTCGCCGCCGGCAAGATGGCGGCCATTTCGTCCCACGGCGCCTTCATTGCCTCGGTGAATGGCAGCCCCGGCATCGCGGCCATCATTTCCTTTGGAAACAGCAGGCTGGGGGTGACGTAGGTGTTGCTCCCGATCAGCGGCGCGAAGCATTCGTCGTCCAGCCCGTCGCCGTGATCGGCGATATGGACGCCCAGCTTTGCGCAGAGCAGGATTGATTCCTTGCTGGCGATATGCGCGCGGGTTTTCGCCCCGCGCTGGTGCGCTGCCGTGACCCCGGCGGCGAATTCGGCCTCGGTCATCAGCCAGTCCGCCCCGGTGCCGCCTGTCGCATGGCCGCCAGTGAGGAAGAATTTGACGATTTCGGCCCCGTCCTTGACTTCCTGGCGCACGATCCGCGCAATCCCGTCCGGCCCGTCGGCGACAGTCACGCCGGTTTGCGCGCCGATCTGCAGGAACGAGGGATTGCCCATGTCGGGGTTGAACCCCGTGGTGCCGACATCGCGGCTGCCCGGGATCAGGCGCGGGCCGGCGATGGTGCCTTCCTCGACCGCCACTTTCAGCGCCGCGTCGATCTGATGCGGCGTGCCCGCGCTGATCGCGCCGGTGAAGCCGCATTTGAGCGCGGTCTGCATGTTATGGACCGCGCGAATGGCCTGGAGCGAGGGGTGGCACTCAAGCCCCACCGGCCGCCCGCCGCCGCCACCGGTGCCCCAGTAGGCGGCATGGAAGTGGCCGCAGACCATGCCGGGCATCAGTGTCTTGCCGGCCAGGTCGATTACCCGGTCGCCGGGCCGCACCTCGGCCGGGCCATTGCCCAGGCTTTCGATCCGCTCGCCCGAGACCACGACATTGGCCGGGCGCGCCGGGTTGTCGCCATCGAGCAGGTTGGCGTTCTGGAAAACAATGCGGGTCATGGTTCCATCTCCCGATTTTGCATGCGAACAGGTTTAATCAAAACCGCCTGCCCTGAGCTTGTCGAAGGGCTGCCTTTCTTACTTGCAGTGGCGCGCCTGGCCAGAAGTGAAGGACAGCCCTTCGACAAGCTCAGGGCAGACGGGTTTGAGATCGTGTTGCCTGTGAGTCCTAGGAATCCAGATCGGGCATGGCGGGTATCGGCTTGATGCTTTCATCGACCCACAGATACTCGGTGTAATGCCCCCAGCGCTTGCGGGTATCGACATAGCAGAAGCAGACCTTGTCATCCTCGGTGGCTTCGACCGGGGCGAGGAAGGCGAATTCATCGCCGCTCGCCCGAACCTCGGCAAGCAGGGCCTTCCAGTCGTCGAGCGTACCGCGAACGGCGATAGCGACGTGATGAAAATTGAGAATGTGCCCGGAAAGGTCGACCTCGTCGGTATAGACACTAGTCGCCTCTCCGGCGACTGGCTGGATGATCTCGAATTGGTGGCGCCCGATATTTGCCATGGCGGCCTTGATATGCAGCCGCTTCATCTCGCCGAAACTGTAGACTTCCATGTCGGCCTCGGTCGTGGCGAATTCGCCGACGCCCAGTTCCTTTTGTGCGTGGGCAATGGCCGCGTCCATGTCGCGGGTGATGTAGCTCATCTGGAACAGTTCGCCGTAGCGGCTGGCGATGGTCATTGTCTTTCCTCTCCCGATTGGCCGCTCGCGTTTACAGCTTCAGCGGCAAGTCCCTGATTCGTTTTCCCGTGGCAGCGTAGACTGCATTGACGATGGCCGGAATGACCGGCGGCAGCGCCGGTTCGCCCAGGCCGGTCGGCAGGTTGTCGCTCTTGACCCAGCTTATGGCGATTTCCGGCGTCTGGGATATGCGCGCAAGCTGGAACGTGTCGAAGTTCTTTTCGGCGATCGCGCCGTCGGTGAAATGGATTTTTTGCAGGAGCGCTTCGGCCATGCCGTCGATGATTGAACCGCGCACCTGGTTTTCGGCATGCATCGGGTTGACCAGATGGCTGCCGATGTCGGCCGCGACCCAGACCTTTTTCACCCTGACCTCGCTTCCCGAAACGCTGACATCGGCCACTTCGGCGAAATAGCCCAGGTGGCAGAAGTAGAAGCCAAAACCGAGTCCGCGGCCCGCCTGCTGCTTTCGCCGCGCCCAGCCGCAATCCTTGAGCACCCGCTCGATCACCCCGCGCGCGCGGGCGGTGACGAAAGAACTCGAAGCCTTGTCAGCTTCGACCGGCGGGCCCAGTACCTGGTTCTCGCGGCACAGTTCCAGAATCAGGGAAGGCAGGTCCTTGCCCGCCGCCTCGGCCACTTCGTCGAGGAACGACATGAAGGCGAAGCACAACGCATTCGATCGCGGCGCGCGCAATGGCCCTGTGGGAATGACTGTCGGCATCATCGATTGGGTGTAGGTAAGGTCAGGCACCAGACCGGCGGGGAAATGCATCGGATTCATGTCCGCCGATGGCGCGGGCTTGTCGCCCTGGCCGAAAGTGACGAAGTGATCGGTGAGGGCAATCAGCTTGCCCCCGGCATCGAGCCCTGCCTCGAAACGGTGCCAGCCCGCCGGGCGGAAGAAATCGCGTTTCATATCGTCGGCGCGGCTGGAGATGAGCTGGATGGGCTTTCCTGGCATGGCCTGAGCGATGGCAGCCGCCTGAACCATGTAGTCGCCCGACAGCCGCCGCCCGAAACCGCCGCCCATACGGGTAATATGGATGGTCTGTTTGGCTTCGGGAATACCCAGCTGTTTGGCGATCTGGCCGGCGCCGGCGGAAGGGTTCTGCGTTGGCGCCCACAGTTCCAGCGTACCGTCCTCGCGGTAAAGCGCGGTGCAGTTCTGCGGCTCCATCGGCGCATGGGCGAGGAAGGGATAGGAATAGCGCGCCTCGATGCGCTTCGCCGCAGCAGCGAGCCTGGCGGCAGCATCGCCATCGCGCTTCAGATCGGCGCCGCCGCCGGCATCGAGCAGTTCGCCGGCCCTGGCTTCATAGGCCGCGCTCGAATGGCCCTTGGCGGCCGAGAGATCCCATTCTGTTTTTCGTGCCTGCCGGGCGCGCTCTGCATACCAGTAATTCTTCGCGACGATGGCAACACCGCTGGGCAGCGCCGCTGGGCCGCCTTTCTCCTCAAAGGGAAGGATGGCGACGACGCCGGCTGGCATGTCCGCCTCGATTGCCTTGTCATCGTAACGGCCGCCGTGCGCCGGCGCGCTTTCGAACACGGCATAGAGCAGATCGGGCAGGCGCGTGTCGATGCCAAACAGCGGCTCGCCGCGCAGCACTCGGGCTGAATCGACGCCTACTTTGGAACGGCCGATGATTGCAAAGGTCTTCGGGTCCTTGAGCGGCACCGTGGCCGGGTCGGGAAGAGGCAGCCTGGCGGCGTCGGCGGCCAGTTCGCCATAGGTCCATTGCCGATTCGAGGCGCGGTGCAGGACCACGCCTTTCGCCGTTGTCAGTTCACCCGCCGGCACGCCCCCTTTTACCGCGGCCGCCTGCAGCAGCATCTGCCGAGCTGCGGCGCCTGCGCGGCGCAGCGGCAGCCAGTGGCGGGGCGTGGCGAAGCTGCCGCCGGCAACCTGCATGCCATAGCGCGCGGTGTTGTAGTCCGCCTGGCGCACGCGAACCTGAGCCCAGTCGCAATCGAGTTCCTCGGCGATCATCATCGGCAGCGAGGTCTTCACGCCCTGGCCGATTTCGGGATTGTGGCCGGTGATGACGATCGAATTGTCGGAGGCGATTTCCACCCAGACGGAGAGTACCCCGCCACCAGCCTGCTGCGCCCGTGCCGCGCCGGGCAATGTCAGTTCGATCGCCATGCCGCCGCCTGCCAGCGCCGTGACGGAGAGGAACGAGCGGCGGTTGAGCACAGGCGCGTTCATGCCTTGCCTCCCTGGCCCGAAGCCTTGCGGATCGCCTGGCGGATGCGGTTGTAGGTGGCGCAGCGGCACAGGTTGCCTTCCATGGCCGCGTCGATTTCGGCGAGGCTGGGGCGAGGAGTCCGCTTGAGCAGCGCTAGCGCGCTCATCAGCTGGCCGGATTGGCAATAGCCGCACTGCATGACGTCGACTTCGAGCCAGGCAGCTTCGAGCTTCCTGCCAACCGATTCCTTTGCCAGCCCCTCGATAGTAGTCACCGGCACCTTGTCGACTTCGCCCACCGGCACCTGGCAGCTACGCGTCGCCTCGCCGTTGATATGCACCGTGCAGGCCCCGCACAGCCCTTCGCCGCAGCCGAACTTGGTGCCCGCAAGCCCCACTTCCTGCCGCAGCGCCCAGAGCAGCGGCATTTCGGCATGGGCGCTGACCTTGTGCTCCTCGCCGTTGATCAGCAGCGTGAATTCCTGGGTCTCGTCCATCGCGCGGTCCTTCCGTCGGCGGCAAGGCTAGCACCATTGTTGCCTCACGCTCAATTCCAACAGGAAAATTGGCGCGGACTACCCCTTCACCGGAATATCGT
This sequence comes from Novosphingobium sp., assembly GCA_050248535.1. Classification (GTDB taxonomy): domain Bacteria; phylum Pseudomonadota; class Alphaproteobacteria; order Sphingomonadales; family Sphingomonadaceae; genus Novosphingobium. The sequence goes on along the minus strand of JBFWSE010000081.1, from coordinate 1,725 downwards.
AGTCCTCGATGTAGCCCTTGAACCGCTCGCGCACGCCTTCCTTGGTGAGGCCGTAATCGGCGAGGTCGTAAGTGTGCCTGCCGTGCTTGCCCTGCTGGTTGCTGGCCATGAACGCCTGCATGGCCGCTTCGGCCCGGGCGCTCAGAGGCTCGTCAAAGCGTTCGTAGATGCGGCGCACGGTGCCGATCGGATCGCGCATGTTGTCGGCATATTGCACGTCGTGGATCGCATCCTTGCCGTGCTTTGCCTTGTAAGCATTGGCCCGGGCGATCATGATCTCGAAAGTATCCATGAAGCTCTCGCCGATGCCCTTGAGATCGACTTCGTTTGAAAACATGGCGCGGACATTGGCAATGAGAGAGCAGCACGAACCGACCACTTCAGCCGGATCGCGGTGCGTCATGACCAGTTGCGCATCCGGATAGACCTCAGTCAGTGCGTCGAGGAACAAGGGGTGCCAGGGGTTCTTGAACAGCCAGCGGCCGGGTGTGTGGTGTTGCAGCGCCTGCGCCATGCGCTTGTGGAAGCGGAAGGCGGGCAAGTAGTCGCACTCGTGCATGAACCAGTGTCGCCAGGTGGGTATATCGGCCTGGGCTTCATAGACCTGCGCGGCAAAGCTGGGAGTCATCAGGAACTGGCATTCGCTGGGACTGTCGGCCTCTTCGAAATGGATCGCGGCGATATGCGGCACGTGGACCAGGGCGGCTTCCGAGCGGGCCTTGGCTGCTTCGTAGCGCGGGCCGGCGCTGAGTTCTTCAGGATAGGCCGGCGGCATCGGCGCGCCCCACTCCCAGTTGTGGAAATAGCGGCGCGACGGATCGGCGGCGAGCAGGTTGACCATCAGGGTCGTGCCCGAGCGCGGCAGGCCGAAGACGAACATCGGCTTTTCGATGGGGCGTTCCAGCAGTTCGGGATGTCGCGCCAGCCAGTCTTCCACCTGCATGCGGATCGCCATGGCCGAAACCAGTGTCTCGCGCTTCATGTCGAGTCCCTGTGGCGTCAGGCGCGCTTCGGTCTGGTAGGCGTCGATCAGGCGGGCGAGGCCATCGAGCACCGATGTGTCGCCGATTTCGGCGAGACCGGTGCGGGCAGTCGCTTCTGCAATAATTTCTTCGACAGTCATGTTGTAATTCCTGTTTGCAAGCGCGCGCGCCATGCTATCAATGGGACACGAAAAGCAAGGCCGCATTTGGCCCGGAGGATGCAGATGAACGAAATGGCGAAGGCGCCGCTGCGCAGCGAGCCCCATCCGATCAACGGCTCGCTCTACACCGCGATCGGCGACGGGCTGGTGAAAGTGGAAGACAAGGCCAAGGGCAAATTCGGCATTTTCAGGTGGGACGGCACCTGGATCGAGGGCGATCTGACCTATGCCGATCCGCACCTGTTGATCTTCGTCGGCGGGCCTGACCTGCCGGAAAGCCATGACATTCCCTATCCGATGATGCCGCCGCTGATGGAAGACGTCGATGCTTTCCGGCAAACGCCAATCGGCCAGATGGTCACCGCGAAGAGGCCGCAGGAAGCGAAGATCATCGCGCCCTATGTCGGCGATCCGGGCAAGGAGTTGCCGGAAGGCATGCGCTCGGCTTCCTATATACCGCTGGAAAAGGTGGTCGCGGCCGAGCGCCGGCCCGACCTGTTGCCGGAAGTCTATCGCAAGCAGTCGCCGCTGCCCGGCGGGCCGATGAAAGTGGCGACCGCGCGCTATCTCGACCGGCGCTA
>JBFWSE010000080.1:0-17135 GCA_050248535.1 Novosphingobium sp. | reverse complement strand
CTTGGCCGGAAAGACTCTAGTGGGGGTTGCGATATATCTGAACCCCCCTGACGGTGCCGTTTTTGGCCCAGTTCAAGGAGCGTGGAGGGAGCCATGCCGTCGCATAGTGACCGACGCGCGACGCGGAAATGGGCCAAAATCGGCCCGCCCCTTCGGGGTTGCCTCAGGAAGCCCGCCGGACTTCGTCGCGCCTCTTGGACGGGTTCCCGACCCGCCCTGCGAGACGCTCCTTGCCAGCAGGCTTCCTGAGGCAATCAGGGTGGATCAGATATATCGCAACCCCCTCTAGGTTGCAGCGCCGGCTGTCTTCTCGCCTCTTCCCAGCATCAACAGCAGGCCCGCACCGATCAGTACCGACGTTCCGGTTATCAGCAGGAACAGGTTGAAATTGCCCGTCATATTCAAGGTGACACTAAGCAGTGATGCGCCGATTGCAGTCGAAGCCGACATGAATGCGGTCATTAGCCCCATCACGGAGCTGTAGATTTCCACTCCGAAACGACGGGCAACCAGATAGGCGATGACATCACCTTCCGCACCGAATGTGAAGCCCAGAAAAAAGACGGCCGTCCACAAGACTGCGTAGGCATCCAGCCCTGTGGCGATGAGAAAAAGGCCCATGCTGGGCAGGCCCATGGTGACAAAGCCGACCAGATAGGGATTGAACCGGTCTATCGCCAACCCGGTCAGAATTCGCCCGGCGAGCATACCGAGCGAGCTTGCAGTTAGCATGGCGCCGACTGCCATGCCATCGACTCCATTTTCCAGCATCAACATCTTGAGTTGAGCCTGAAGGATTGTCTGCGGCAGATTGCACAGCAGCATGGCTGAGGCCAGCAGCCAAAAAGCGGCATTGCGGAAGATCGCGGGATAGTCGTCTCGCGCGCGCCGTTTGGGGGCGGTGGCTCCCGAACCGCCGGCCGGACCTGCCGGGATCAGCAGGTAGGTGATCAGCCCGGCAGTTGCGGCAAAGATCGCCAGCGTGGCATAGCCTGCACGCCACCCCTCGGTTTCCACCAGACCATTGAGCAATGGCCCGACCACGACTCCGGAAAGCGCGGGGCCCGAGGCGACAATCGCCAGCGCCAACCCGCGTGCCTGCCGGCTGTATTGCACGGCAAGGCGGGCATAGACCGTTGCGGTCGTGGTCATGCAGACGATGCCCTGAACGATGAATATGGCGATATACATCCCAAGCGAGCCATCCATCCGGCTGTAAACCAGGTAGATCAGCGGAAGGGCTACCTGGCCAATCAGGGCAGTGCGCCGCACGCCAATGACATCCGCCAGCCGCCCCACAAACGGAAGCGCAAGCGAACTGAACAGGCCCAGCGTGCCGACCATGGCAAAATCCGCCTTCGACCAGCCGTTGCTGGCGATCAGCGCCGGTGCCATGGTGGAAATGACGATGCCGGCCAGCGACATTCCGGTGCCGAGGCCAATTGTGGCAGCCAGCAATGGACGCCAGTTTTGCTTCAGTTCACCCCAGTATTGCGACATGTCGCCTCCCGTTTGGTCCTTGCGCGCACCGGAATTGGCCGCCTCGCTGTCAACCGGCTGCCGCCGCTATGGCCCAGACCACGCCGACAATCAGGAATATGCCTGCGACATCGAGGATGAACCCCGCCTTGAGCACGCGCGGCAAGGCGACATGGCCCGAAGCCCAGGCGATAGCGTTGGGCCCGGTGCCGGAAGGCAGCATGAATCCCCAGGTCGCGGCGATGGCGGCGGGCAGGGCAAGCAGAATCGGATCGGCGCCCAGCGCGACAGCCAGCGCCGCGATGACTGGCATGATTGCGGCGGCAACCGCGATGTTACTGGCGAATTCGGTGATCAGGATGGTCACTGTAACCACCACCAGCGCCACGACGATCAGCGGCACGGCCGACAAGGGCATCAGCATTTCGCCGATCCAGGCGGCCAGTCCCGAGTCGCCCATTCCCATGGCCAGCGCAAGGCCGCCACCGAACATCAGCACCACATCCCATGGCGCGCGGTTGGCCTCGGGCCAGGTCAGCATCGGCCGCCCCGCCCCGTCGGGCAGAAGGAACAAGGCGATGCCCGCGACCACGGCAACGGTTCCATCGTCTATGGTTCCCTTTGGCAGCAGCGGCTGAACAAAGGACAGGGCGATCCAGGCCGCGACCGCAAGGACCAGCAACATGGCGAGTCGCTTTTCCGCTTGCGACCATGCCCCCGCCTGGCCGATCGCGATCCGGGTGGCGGCGGGATCGAAGCGATCCCGGTCGAGCCGCTGCACCCGGGCGACGATTGCGCAGGCGATCGGAATGCCAATCGCGACCAGTGGCAAGCCGTAAAGGCTCCATTCGGCGAAACCGATGGTCCTGCCCATGCTCTCCGAGATAATTCCCGCCGAGATCGCGTTGGTCGGAGTGCCGACAATCGTGCCCAGCCCGCCAATATTGGCGGCAAATGCGATGCCGATCGGCAGAGCTCCCGCCATGCCATGGGTGTCGCCCTCTTCAATCCCGCCCGCAGCCAGCATGCCCAGGGCCAGCGGCATCATGATCAGCGCCGTGGTCGTATTCTGGACTATCATCGACATCAGCGCGGTCGCCGTCATCACTGCCAGCAGCACGTGCCAGGGCCGGTCGCCGGAGCGGGCCAGGATCGCCAGGGCGAGCCGCCGGTGCAGTCCTGTCCGCTCGATCGCAAGCGCCAGAAAGGCGCCGCCCAGAATGAGGAACATGACCGGCGAATAATAGGCGGAAGCAGTCTTGTTGACGTCGGCTATGCCCAGCAGGGGAAGCACGACGAATGGCAGCATTGCCGTAACGTAAAGCGGCAGCGCCTCGGTCATCCACCAGACCGCCATCCACCAGACTAGCCCGGCAGCGAGCCATGCCTTGGGTGGCATGCCGGCCGCGGGCGAAGTCAGAACGGCAACAAGAAAGCCGGCGAGGCCGATCCAGAAGCCGATGCGGCGTGCAGTCATGCCATCTCCCCCTGGCAATTCGTCAAGCGTGCGAGATAGCTGGCTCAGCTTACTTGGGCGACAGCACCATCAGCATCTGTCGGCCTTCCATTCGCGGATAGGCCTCGATCTTGGCGACTTCCGCGACATCTTCCTGCACCCGGCGCAGCAGGTTCATGCCCAATTGCTGGTGCGCCAGTTCGCGGCCGCGGAAGCGCAGGGTGACTTTCACCTTGTCGCCATCCTCGATGAAGCGGTGGACGTTGCGCATTTTCACATCGTAATCGTGATCGTCGATATTGGGACGCATCTTGATTTCCTTGATGTCCTGCGTCTTCTGCGTCTTGCGCGCGGCATTGGCCTTTTTCTGCGCTTCGTAGCGGAATTTGCCGACATCGAGGAACTTGCACACCGGCGGATCGGCATTGGGCGACACTTCGACAAGGTCGAGCCCGACATTCGCCGCCTGTTCGATGGCTTCCTTGGTATACATCACGCCGAGGTTCTCGCCCTCGTCGTCGATCACGCGAACCTTGTCGACGGTGATCATGTCGTTGTAGCGTGGCCCGCTCTTTACGGGGGGCGTCATCATGCGCCGCGGTGGGGGTGCTATCTTGTGTGCTCCTGAAATGGTTACTGGCTTGCGCGCGTCCTTAGAGCGAATCGCCTGCCTAATGAAAGCAGGAAATTCACCCCGCCGCGCGCCATAGCGGATAACGCAACAACTTGCCGCTTGCCGAAGTCAGCGCATCGATTTCACCGGCTGGCTGCAAGGCGGCGATGATTTCGGGCGAACCTGCGTCCATTCCTCCGGTCAGCGCGCCGAAGGCTGGCAATATCATGCGCCGGTCGCTGGCAACCGCGCAAGTCCGCACAATTCGCCGCCCGCGTGCCCTCACCGAAAACCGCGGGTGAAAATGGCCGGAAAGCTCGGGGCGGGTCTCGCCGGGCGTGGCGCGGTGGCGCAGAACAAGGCCGCCTACTTCCAGTTCGCCGCCTGTTTCGTGGCTTCCGGTGTCGTGGTTTCCGTCGATCCACACCCAGTCGGTCGCCCGCATTAGCGCTGCCAGCATGCCGGCCGCATAGGGCTCCAGCCGGCTGGATCCCTCGAGGTCGTGAAAATTGTCGCCCAGGCAAAACACCCGCCGGGCGCCGGTCTCGCGGATCGCAAGGGCAAGGCGCTCCAGCGTCTCGCGGCTGTCGTAGGGCGGGAGCAGTTGCCCGTGACTGGCGTAATAGCTCGCCTTTTCGAGATGCAGGTCGGCCACCAGCAAGGCCTGCTCGCGCGGCCAGTAGAGCGCGCGGCCTGCCACCAGCGACATTTCCTCACCTGCGAACGAAAGGGGAACCATAGCCTTCCCTTGCGCTATGTCATTTGGCTTGGCAAGGGCCTCGGGCAAGGATTTGCGCCCCAATGTGGCTGCAAGGACCGGAGACAGACGTGACCGACTGGAAACCCTATACCGACCGTGCCAGCGAATGGTTCGAGACGCTTCGGAATCGCATTTGCGCCGAATTCGAGGCGATCGAACGTGAGGCCGGCAGCGAGGCTTCTTTTCAATATACCCCCTGGCTTCGTGAGGCGGTTGAGGGCGGCGCGCCCGGAGAGACCGGGGGCGGCACGCGCGGGCTGATCAAGGGCAAGGTGTTCGAGAAGGCGGGCGTCAACATCTCGACTGTCCACGGCGCGCTGGCCACCGATTTCGCCGGGACGATCAACGGCGCCAGCGCCGACCAGCCGGCCTTTTCGGCCACCGGCATCAGTCTGGTCGCGCACATGGCCAACCCGCATGTGCCCGCGGTCCACATGAACACCCGGTTCCTCACTACTACCAAGGCATGGTTCGGAGGCGGGGCGGACCTCAATCCGCCGATTCCCTATGACGAGGACACCGAGGAGTTCCACGCCGAATTCCGCGCCGCCTGCGCCGCGCACAACCCGACATATTACGAACGCTTCAAGCAGTGGGCCGACGACTATTTCTACATCCCTCACCGCCAGGTGCATCGCGGCGTCGGCGGAATTTTCTACGACCACATGGAATGCGGCGACGTGGCCGAATGGGAACGCAATTTCGCTTTCACCCAGGCCGTGGGCGAGGCGTTCCTCGCGGTATTTCCCATGCTGGTGCGCCGCCGCATGGGCATGGAATTCTCGCCTGAGGACAAGCGCCGCCAGCTCGAATGGCGCGGGCGTTACGCCGAATTCAATCTGGTCTATGACCGGGGCACGCTGTTCGGCCTCAAGACCGGCGGCAATATCGACGCGATATTGATGAGCCTGCCGCCCGAGGCGGTGTGGAGCTGATCGTCTAACCGCCCAGGTGCAGTCCCGCATCGGCGAGCAAGGTCTCTCCGGTCACATGCCGGGCGGCCTTGGAGCCGAGAAACAGGGCGCTGCCAGCGATGTCCTGCGGGGTTGAAGCGGCTTGTAGCGGCGTTCGCCGGGCCATGCTTTCGCGCAGCGCCGCCGCCCCACCCGGATAGCCCAGCTTGTCGAACCAGGGGCTGTCGATGAAGCCGGGGCAGATGGCATTCACTCTGATCCTGGGCGCGAGCGCGCGGGCGAGGCCGAGAGTCAGCGCGTTGAGCGCACCTTTGGAGGCGGAGTAAGCCAGCGAGGAGCCGTTGCCATTCACCCCGGCAATTGACGATGTGTTGACGATGGCCGCCCGGTCCGATTGCTCGAGCAGGGCGCGCGCCGCGCGAATGGTCTGGTAAGCGCCGACCACGTTGACCCGGTAAATCTCCATGAAATCGTCGCCGGAAAGGGCATCGAGATCGTTGTAACCGGCGATCTTCGACGTGCCGGCATTGGCGAACAGCGCATCGATTCGACCGAATCTCTGCGCCGCAGCGGCAAGCGCGCGGCAGTTTGCATCGTCGCCGACGTCGCCCTGGGCGAGCACCGCTTCGGCGCCCGCATCCGCAACCAGCCGGGCGGTTTCCTCAGCCTCTGCCGTGCTGCTGGCGAAATTGATCAGCACAGCGCGCGCACCCTGCTCAGCCGCGCCCACGGCTATCGCGCGGCCCAGCCCGGTCGATGCGCCGGTGACGGCGACGATTGTGTTCTCATAAGGCGGAATCATGCTCTTGCTCTCCCCATGGCTGGCAAAGGTCATTCCAGCTTGCAGTGATCCGGTCCAGCCTGAAACAGGCGGAATTGCCGTCGTGGCCGTGGCCGGTTAGCATGGCGCAAATCGACAAAGGAGAATTCCCATGCCCCGCAGACTGCTTCAGGCAGCCGCCGCCCTTACTCTGGCTCATGCAGCTTCGCCTGCCATTTCCGATGCCCCGCGCGGCGAGATCGCCAGTGCGACGCTGATGCATGGCAATGGCTTTGTCGCGGGGACGGCGACGATCCGGATGCGGGGCAAGCAGGCAGTGCTCGATCTGTCGCTCAGCGGCGTTCCGTCCGGCATGCACGGCATTCATATTCACGCGGTAGGTCAATGCGATGGACCTGGCGCGGCCTTTTCGGCGGCGGGCGGCCACCTCAATCCCTCCGGCGCCCAGCACGGCGCCGAAAACCCGCAAGGCCACCACCTGGGCGACTTGCCCAATGTCTTTGCCGATAGTGCAGGCCGGATCATGACCACTGTAAAACTCGCCGGATCGGCCAAGGAGTGGCGCGAAGCCCTGTTCGACGCTGACGGCGCCTCGCTGGTGCTACACGCCGGACCCGACGATTACCGGACCGATCCCAGCGGCAACAGCGGCGGGCGGATTGCCTGCGGTGTTCTGGAGAAGCCTTAGGCTGCAGCCAAAATCATCGCTTGCCCTCGCGCGTGCTTGTCCCCACTCTTGGGCTAATATGCTGCGCCAGTACGAACTCGTCGAACGTGTGAAGGCCTACGATCCCGAGGCCGACGAGGATTTGCTCAATCGCGCCTACGTTTATTCGGTGGTCAAGCACGGTTCGCAAAAGCGCGCTTCGGGCGATCCCTATTTCAGCCATCCGATCGAAGTCGCCGGGTTGATGACCGACCTGAAGCTCGACGAGCAGACCATTGTCACGGCGCTGCTTCACGACACGATCGAGGATACGCTCGCAACCATCGAGGAAGTGGAGGAATATTTCGGGGCCGAGGTTGCCCGGCTGGTCGATGGAGTCACCAAGCTCTCCAAGATCGAGACGCTGACCGATAACGAGCGGGCGGCCGAAAACCTGCGCAAGTTCTTCCTGGCGATGAGCGAGGACATCCGCGTGCTGCTCGTCAAGCTGGCCGACCGGCTGCACAACATGCGCACGCTCAAATACATCCGGAGCGAGGAAAAGCGCCGCCGCATCGCGCACGAAACCATGGATATCTATGCCCCGCTGGCCGAGCGGGTGGGCATGTACGAATATATGCGCGAGATGCAGCTGCTGGCCTTCGAGCAGCTCGAACCCGAAGCCTATGCCACTATTGCCGGGCGGCTGACCCAGATCCGCGACGAGGAAGGCGTCCAGGTCGACGCCATAGCGCTGGCGATCAAGCAGGCGCTCGCCGAAGCGGGCATCAGGGTCGAGGTTTCGGGGCGCGAGAAGCACCCCTATTCGATCTGGAAAAAGATGGAGGAACGCCACGTAAGCTTTGAACAGATCACCGATATCATGGCTTTCCGCGTGCTCTGCGAGACGCCGCAGGACTGCTATCGGGCACTGGGCGTGCTGCACACCACCTGGCAGATGATTCCCGGCCGCTTCAAGGACTATATCTCGACGCCCAAGGCCAATGGTTATCGCAGCCTGCACACCGCGCTGATCTATGAAAACTCGATGCGCATGGAAGTGCAGATCCGCACCCGCGACATGCACCGCACCAACGAATTCGGCCTCGCCGCGCACTGGGCCTACAAGCAGGGCGACCGGCCCGATGGCGAAGTCGCCTGGCTGCGCGACCTGATCGAGATCGTCGATGCCAGCCACGATGCCGAGGAACTGCTCGAGCACGCCAAGCTGGCGATCTATCAGGACCGCATCTTCGCTTTCACTCCCAAGGGCGCACTGCATCAGTTGCCCAAGGGGGCGACTGCCGTCGATTTCGCCTATTCGGTCCACACCGAGCTGGGCGACACGACAGTCGGCGCCAAGATCAACGGGCGGCACATGCCCTTGCGCACGCCGCTGGGCAATGGCGACGTGGTCGAGATCATCCGCAGCCGCAAGAGTTCGCCGCAGCTTTCCTGGCTGGGTTTCGTCGTCACCGGCAAGGCCCGCGCGGCGATCAGGCGGGCGGTGCGGCAGAAGGAAAAGCGCGAAGTTGCCGCCATCGGCCGCATGCTGTTCGACGAGATTGTTTCGCGCCTGCCGGCCAAGATCGGCAAGAAGGCCATGGCGGCAGCCTTGAAACGGCTCGATTTCGCGACGGAAGAGGAAATGATGGCGGCCATCGGCACGGCCAAGCTGTCGGACCGCGAAGTGATGGAAGCGCTGGTTCCGGGCAGCACCCAGGGCCTGAACGATCAGGAGACCTGGCCGAACCAGAAGCGCGCCATTTCGATCAAGGGCCTCACTTCGGGCATGGCCTTTCACCTCGCCGATTGCTGCCACCCGGTGCCGGGCGACCGCATTGTCGGGCTCAAGCAGCCGGGGCTCGGCGTCGAAGTCCATGCCATCGATTGCCTGGCCCTCGCGAGCGGCGTCGATGCCGACTGGCTGGACCTGTCCTGGGGCGAGCGCACGACCGGCGCGGTCGGCCGGGTGCGTGCCGTGCTTTACAACCGGCCGGGCACATTGGCCGAAGTGACCGGCATTTTCGCCAGCAACAAGGCCAATATTCTCCACCTGGAACTGTCGAACCGCGACGAGCTTTTCGGGACCTACGAAGTCGATCTGGAAGTGAACGACGTCGCGCATCTGTCACGGATCGTGAGTTCGCTCAGGGCAAGCGATGCTGTGGCGGAGGCAGAGCGGGTCTGACTGCAAAATCCTCCCCATTTGCACTTCGTGAAAATGGGGAGGATCGGGTCGGCTTAGAGTTCCAGCACCAGTTCCACTTCGTCGCCCTCGCCAATCTCCTCGGCCTTGCGCACTGAAGCCTTGACTGGCAGCATCCAGCCCTCCTCGCGTGAGGGGAAGACCGATGTCCGCCAGCGGCTGTCGCCAATGGTCGCGGTCACCTTGAGCGAGCCGAATCCGCGCGCCATGCCTTCCAGCTTGCGCATCAGGGCAGTGGCCGACAGCGCTTCGCCTGCATCATTGCCGATAGTGAGGAAATGCCAGGTTCCCGCGCCATTGCCGCCAGTCCAGCGCCAGAGTGTTGCGGTGCAGGCGATGCGTTCGGTGTGCAGCAGCCTAATCCTCGAATTCGATCGCACTTTCGGGACAACGCGCCGCACTCTCCCGCGCCTTGTCTTCCTGTCCCGCGGGCACATCGTCGCCGTCGGAAGCATTATAGCCCAGTTCGTCGAGGCGATAGAGGCCGGGGGCCGCCTGGATGCAGAGCTGCGCGCCGCAGCACAGGTCCGCTCTCACTCTGATTTTCACGTCTCGATTCCCTCTCTAATTCAGCAACACGTGCATTGGCCCCGGCCCCCGCTGGACCAGATTGCCGGTCAATTTGGCCGCGGGCTTGTCCGGATCCCAGCGAATGTTCGGAAACCGGTCAAGCAACGCGTTGAGGGCCGCGGCGATTTCCTGGCGGGCGACATGCTGGCCAAGGCAGGAGTGCGCCCCGGCTGCAAAAGCGACCGAACGGTGGAACGGGCGGTGGATGTCGAAGCGTTCGGGATTTTCCCAGCGCGACGGATCGCGGTTGGCCGCGCCGATGCAGACGTGCAGATGCGCGCCCTCGGGCAATTCCACCCCGTCGAGCACGGTGTCGCGCTTCACCTTGCGCGGGAACATTGGCTCGCCCAGCCAGCGCACCGATTCGAGCACGGTCTGGCCCATCAGCGAACGGTCGGCGATGAGGTCAGCCAGCTGACCGGGGTGGCAGAGCAGCGCATAGAGCGCATTGCCCATCTGCCGCCAGGTCGTCTCGCCGCCGGCGAAGACGATGAGGCGGCAGTAGGAGGTGATCTCCTCGTCGGTGAGCTTGCGCATCTCGCCGTCTTCGTCCTCGAACACGGCATGGACCAGGCTCGAGATCAGGTCATCGCAGGGGTTTTCGCGCTTCTCGCGGATGGCGCGGGCGAATACCGCGCTGGTTTGCTCTCGCGCCGAGGTGCGTTCGGCATGGTTTCTGGCATTGAGGCCGACGAGCATGTGCTGGCGCAATTCCAGCCCCTCGTCGAACGACAGGCCAAAGCCGCCGGTCATGGTGTGCAGCGGCAGCCGCGCGAAGAAGCCGCCGTTGACTTCGGCGGACTTCTTGCCGTCGAGTCCCTCGACCAGTTCCTCGACCAGCGGATCGATCACTTTCTCGCGCCACCAGGTCTCGGCAATGCCGGGCTGGAACAGCGGCTGCAGCAGATCGCGGAACTTGCGGTGGCGGGGGCCGTCCATGGAGAGAATGGTATCGCCGAATTCCTGGCTGGTGCCCATGTCGTTGTAGCTGTCCGACCAGAAATCGTCCTTGCGGGTGAACACGTCGCTCACTGCGTTGAAGCCGAGCACGGCGTAATAGCTGGTGCCGGGCATATAGAGCCCGCCGCCGCAACGCTCGGGCGGCAGGCCGATGGCTTCGGCGATAGTGCCCTTGAGCACCGAACCCCGGCTCAGCGCATCGGCCCAGGCCGGATAGGGATTGTCGACCACGCCGCCGCCCATCTCGGCCTGTTCCTCCAGCTGGAACAGGTCGCCCAGGTCATAATCGTTGATCGAGCGGTGGCTATCCATGGCGCATGCTCCTCTCCAGCGGCGCGGCACGTGCCTGTGCCCACCGCTCGGGCCGGATCTCGATGCCCGGCGCTTCCCCGGCAAAGACAATGTCGGCGAAAAGTACGCGCCCGGTCAAGGGATCGAGATGCCTGCGCAGCACCAGATCGCCGGCGCGGCTGTCGAGCGCACTATCGAGTGTCGGGCAGCCATCGAGCCAGTTGCCGGGCGCATGGGCAAGAACCGCGCCGGATTCCTGTGCCACGGCCTTTTCGCCAATCTGGACAATTCCGGGATAGAGCGGGGCCGGTTCCTCGTTGAGGCCAGCCAGCGAAAGAGGCGCTTCGTCGATCGGGTAGCGGGCCACCTTGGCGCCAGCCAGCCGTTCGCGCCGGATCGCGTGGCGGCGCTGTTGGGTCGCGGCGGCGTCGATGCAACCAGCAGCGTCGAACACCACGCCATAGGCCTGCCCGGCCATCTCCGGATCGAGCCGGTCCTCCGCCAGATCGCGGGCCAGCGCTTCCACCGCGCGGTCGAGCGGATCGCCGAAGCCGCCGCCAGAGGCGCAGTTGAGCTCGAAATGCTCGCCCGGCGAGAGCTCGACGCCGACTGCCTGGATATGCAGCACCTCCTCGCTGCCGTCGGCATGGCGGCGCATATAGCGCATGGTCGCACCTGGCATGCCGCCGGCCGCGCCGACTTGCGGGAACCAGGCCTTGGTGCCGGTCAGATTGCCGGTCAGCACATCGATCCCGTGCGGCGCGAAAGCCTGAAAACAGCCCGCACCGCTGCGATGCTCGCCATAGCCGTGCTCACCCAGCCGCACGCCGCGTTCGCGGAACAGCACCGGATAGACCGCTTCGAGCACTTCGACATCGGCCAGTTCCATGCGGCTGCCCGATTTGGTCAGGCTCGATTTCAGGTCGATGCCGTCGCGGTCGTGCCCCGCCGGGCTGCCGCACATCGAGCCTTCGAGCACGGTATAGACCCGGCGCTGGCCATCGAAGTCGGGATAATACCAGCGCCCTACCCCGTAGGCAGCTGGGGCGGGGGCTGTGAGATGATCGCGGCCCTGCGCCCGGGGCGAGGCATGTATCGCCAGTTGCAGGCACTGCCAGGCCGCCGCGTCGACCGCCATGGCCGCGTCCATATGCGCGGCGGCGATGGGGGCGGGCGAGACCGAATCGACCAGCGTGCCCGGTGTCGTCGCGATCTCGACGACATCGTAGAGCGCCTGGTTGATCGGCAGGCCGGGGCTGAGAATTTCGCGCAGGCGCGGCACGATGGCCGCGCGCAGAATATAGGCCTTTGAGTTGAAAAAATGGGGAATCTGCGGTGGCGCCTGGGTGAAATCGAAGCGCAGATGCTCGCCCTTCACTTCGAGCGTGCAGGGGATATTAAGCAGGCTGTCCCTGTATTCGACCCGGGCGACGGCGGAATAAAGCCCGTCCTCGATCTCGCCGATCCGGCGGCGCAGCACCGCAAGCCCGCTGGCGATCAGCGCCTGGCTCGCCGCCTCGAACGCCGCAAAGCCCATGTCCGCGACCATGCGGGCGATCTTCTTTGAGGCGACATCGGCACCAATCACCAGACTGCGCACGTCCATTTCGACCAGATCGGCGCTGCGGATATTGATCCGCAGGATGTTCCAGATGTCGGCGACTTCCTTGCCCGCTCGTATCAGCCGCACCGGCGGCAGCCGCAGCGCTTCCTGAAAGCACTCGGTCGCCTTCACCGCCGATGATCCCGGCACCATACCACCCATGTCCATCATGTGCGCGCTGAGCGATATCCAGGCGACACGACGGCCGTCTATGAACACCGGCTGCTGGATCACCACGTCCTGCGGATGGACGCCTCCGCCCGAATGCGGATCGTTGGCGAGGAACAGGTCCCCTTCGGCAATGGTGTCGCCATGCACCGCGATGGTCGTGCGCACCGCATGCATGGCAACGCCGAACTGGATTTCCATGGTGGAGGAGCCGGACAGGACATTGCCATCGGCATCGAGGACCGTAACCGAATAGTCCTTGCTCTCGGTGACAATCGGACTGATCGCCGTCTGCTCTTCTGCTGCACCGGCTTCCTGGCCAATGGCTTCGAGGGGGGTGCGCTGCAAGGCGGGCGCGTTGGGATCGGCTGTTCGGTCAGGTGCGTGCGCGATTGCCAATTCAGCTTTCTCCCAACCCCGCTCATCCTGAGCTTGCCGAAGGATGTTTGGCAGACATCGCATTCAAGTGCGTGCCTGCGAGGCTAGGGCAGTGCGTGGCCTTCGACAAGCTCAGGCTGAGCGGGGTATGAGTGTATTGGCAAGCAAGCTTGGAGAATGGAGCATGGCGTGCTTCAACCCTCCACCATAAACCGCCACAGAGCGACAGAGAGGAAGCCAAAGCCCATGGAACTTGGTCTGCTATACGAATTCGACTGCCCGCAACCCTGGGCCGGCGAGCATCCCTGGGGCCAGCGCACTGCAGAGCGCGCAGCCTACAAGGACAACATCGAGCAGATCGTGCTCGCCGACAAGATGGGCTTCGAAGCGGTCTGGCTGGTCGAGCACCATTTTCGCGAGAACCGCAGTCACATGCCCTCGAACGAGGTCGTGCTGGGCGCGCTCAGCCAGATCACCGAGCGGATCAAGCTGGGCTTCGGCGTCAGCCTGATGCCGCACGAATTCATCCATCCGGCCCGCGTGGCGGAAAAGGTCGCAACAGTCGATCTGCTGTCTCGCGGCCGGGCGATCTGGGGGATGGGGCGCTCGACGCCGATGGAGCAGTTGGCTTTCGGGGTCGATATCCCCGAATCGAAGAAGAAGTTGCTCGCCGCCGCCAAGACGGTCGTCGGCATGTGGGAACAGGAATATTACGAGGAGGACTCGGAATTCCTCAAGTTTCCCAAGCGCATGGTGACGCCCAAGCCCTATCAGTATCCGCACCCGCCGGCCTGGATGGCGGCCTCGACCCAAAGCTCGGCGACTATGGCGGGCGAGAACGGTTGCGGCCTTTTGTGTTTTTCGATCATGCAGCCGCTTGGCGCGCTCAAGGGAGTGATCGACGCCTATCGCGAGGCGCAGAAGCGGGCGGTGCCGGTGACCAGTGTCCACACCAACAAGGTCGGCGTCTACACCCTGGTCCACTGCGCCGAATCGCGCGACGTTTTCGAGACCAACCGGTTGTGGGAATCGATGTGGTGGTGGTACAAGGGCATTTCCGAATTCCACCTCAAGTGGGAAATGGCCCACCTGACGCCCGAACAGCAGGCGCAGGCCTTCCCGCTGCTTGAATCGCGCGCCAAGGGCGAGTTCGACATTACCGAGTTCGACCGCGAGGACATGGTCATTGTCGGCACGCCCGACGAGTGCCTGGAAAAGCTGGCGCGCTATGACGATGCCGGGGTGGATCAGCTGCTGTGCTACCTGAACTTCGGCTGGTTGTCGCATGAGGCCGTGATGAAGTCGATCGAACTGCTGGGCACTTACGTCATCCCGCAGCTCAGGAAATACGGTAAGGGTCAGCTGGCCAAGAGCATGGAAGGGCAGATTCGCAAGGCGGAGGCTTCGGTCACTTCGCAGTTGTGGACGGCCACTCCTGAAAGGACGGCATAGGCATGGCGACGGCGGCGATGGGATACGGCTCACAAGCCGATGCCATGGATCGCTATTTCCGAGAGGGGGAAGCCCGCGCTCTGGCGCTGGGCAACCGTGGGCCGCTGCGGCTGGGCGCGGACGGGCGGCTCGCGCCGGACATAGTCGAGGCCTACGAAGGGATTGGGTTCTATGTCTTCGAAGGCGTTATCGCGCCGGAGGAATTGGCTGAACTGGAGACCAATTATCGCGAGCTGTTCGAACGGCTGCCCTCGGCGCCCGATTCTGAAGTGGACAGACTGGGCCGTCCGGCTGCCGGGCGCGAGTGCGAGCTGGGGCTGGTCCATTGGGCCAAACCGCTGAGCGATCCGCTGGGCGGCACGTCAGCAGGGCAGGGCCGGCATCCGCTCAAGATGTTCGAGCCCGATGTGCCCGAAGGTGCGCCCGAATGGTCGATCTCCTCGATCCTGGCACCGCTCTATCACTGCGAAGCTATGCTGCGGCTTTATGGCCATCCCGCCCTGCTTGCCGCCGCCGCCACCATTCTCGGCGACGACTTCACGCCGTTCCAGGAAGGCATCATAGTCAAGCTGCCGGGCGAGGGGCGCATCTTCCCGTGGCATCAAGACGGCACCACGCACTGGGGCAGGCCCGGCTGGCACATGCATAGCCATGGGTTCAATTTCATGCCGCAGCTCTATGGCTCGACCGCGGCGAATGGCGTCTGGGTTGTCCCGGGCACACACAAAACAGGCAAAGCCGATATCCGCGCCCTGGCGGACAGGGCGGGAAGCGAGCGATTGGACAATGCGGCTCCATTGATCTGCAAGCCAGGCGATGTCGTCATGACCAATCGGCAGGCGCTACATGGATCCTTTGCCAATACGAGTGCGGATATCCGGGTCACGCTGAACTTCGGATTCCTGCCGCGCGAATCGGTTCTCGGCGCGGGCGGTCGCATGCACGATGGCGAAACCGCGGCGAAATTCGACGAAACCTGGGTGGCCAGGCGCGCCGAAAGTATCGGTTACGCCATTGCTGCCCGGCGGCAACGCTGGCCGGACGAGCAGCACTTTGCCTATGCTCCGCATGTTGCAGCGGGGGCGGCCTATGTCTGGGACGCAGCGGCGCGCGATGTGCTGCGCGATTACAACCGCTGGGACATCAGGATTTAACGCGGAGCAGGGAACCTACAGCTCTTCCGCCTTCATCGCGAAGATCGCCTTGACCGGCTCGTGCGCCGCCATGCGAGTCAGCAGCAGGTCCAGCTCATGCTCAGCCATGATGATGCCCTGATGCACCGGCCTGACGAAGCCTGTGTCCGCCATATGGCGATTGAACGCGAGCAAGTGGTCGAAAAAGCCAAAGGCATTGAGCAGGCCGACCGGTTTGGCGTGATAGCCCAGCTGCGCCCAGCTGACTGCCTCCCACAGCTCGTCCATGGTGCCGACACCGCCGGGCAGAGTGAGAAACCCGTCGGATAGCTGTGTGAACATCAGCTTGCGCTCATGCATGCCCTTGACCACGTGCAGCTCGGTGCAGTCTGGATTGGCCACTTCGCCACTGACCAGCGCCTCGGGTATCACGCCGATCACTTCGCCCCCGCTCGCCAGCGCCGCGCCGGCCACCGCGCCCATTAACCCAAGCCTTCCGCCGCCATAGACCACCCCGATCCCGCGGCGGGCCAGACTCTCGCCTACTTCGCGCGCCAGCGCCATGAAACGCGGATCGGCCGGCGTGGCGGAGCCGCAATAAACGGCGACGCGCTTCATTACCTTATGTCCTCCTGCATCACCCTCGCCGTCGCCTGGGCGCTGTGCAGCACGGCGGGAATTCCTGCACCGGGATGAGTCCCTGCTCCTACCAGGTACAGATTCTTCAGCTTGCCATCGCGGTTGTGCGGCCGCAGCAGGCCGCTCTGGCCGAGCAGCGGCTCGAGCCCGAACGGGCTGCCGTTATGGGCATTCATGTCGAGCGCGTAGTCGCGCGGGGAATAGTGGAATTTTGTCACGATACGGTCGTCGAGATCGGGGATCAGCCGACGGCCCACTTCGTCCAGAATGCGCCTTTCGATCATCGGACCGGTCTGTTCCCAGTCGATCGGCAGCCTGCCCTGATTGGCCACGGGTATCATTGCGCGGAAGGTGCTCTTGCCCGCAGGCGCCATGCTTTCGTCGGTGACCGACGGGTGATCGAGGAACAGGATGGCGTCCCGCGGCAGCACGCCATGCTCGAAAATGTCGGTGAGCAGCGCCTTGTAGCGATTGCCGAACAGCACCATGCGATGCGGGATCCCCGGCCATGCGCCTTCGACGCCGAAATGGACGACAAACATCGAAGACGACCAGCGCTTGCGGACGAGGCTGCGCGCCATGTGGCTGCCGCGCTGGGTTCCCGCCAGCAAGTCGCGATAGGTATGCACGATATCGGCATTGCTGGCCACGGCGTCGAAACGCTCCCGCCAGCCGCTGACCGTTTCGACTTCGTTCACCCGATCGCCCAGGGTATGGATGTGGAGCACTGGGTCGTGCAGTCTCACCTGCCCGCCCATTTGCGTGAAAAGCGATGCCATGGCTTGCGTGAGTTTGCCGAAGCCGCCGCGGGGCCACCAGATGCCGCCTTGCTGTTCCAGCGCATGGCGCAGCGCGGTGATTGTTGTGGTCGTGGCCGGATTGCCGCCGACCAGCAACAGTTCTGCAGTCAGCGCCTCGCGCAATTTATCGTTCTTGACGTGGCTCGAGACCATTGAGAGCAACGAGCGCCATGCCTGATTGCGAACCAGCCGGGGCAGCGCACGCAACGCAGCCCCAGCATCCATGTGCGCGGCATTTCCGAGAGTAAGCAGCCCATCCTTGAGCACATGCGAGGCATAGCGG
>JBFWSE010000079.1:0-17351 GCA_050248535.1 Novosphingobium sp. | reverse complement strand
TGATATGGGTCGAATCGAACCAGTGATGGGTGATCGGCGGCTCCGGATTCACCTTGGCCGAGGCGCGGTGCATGAAAGCGCTGGGCCCCAGCGCCGGTTCGCCCACCGGGCCACCGTAAAGAAACATACTGCCATTCCCCAGATTGAAATCCACCCGCGCCGCCAGTTCCATGAACAGGTCGTGCGGATGCTGGCGATCGACCAGCGGCAGGCCGTTGGCAGTCTCGCCTGTGGCGAACAGGTTGGGATAGCCGGCCGGCTTCATCGCGGGTTCGAGACTCAGCATGGAGCGGAGTTGAACACGGCCCCATGACGTTTCGCGTGTCGCCATCAACATGGCCATTGAGGTCGCATAGACCTTGTCATCGCCACGTGGCCCGGAATGGTCGGTGTATTGTAGCGAGACGGAGCCGTGGGCCATCAGCATCCACTGGCCGGACATGGCGTGGATGCCGGGCATGGCGCCCTCGTTGACGGGGAGCCGAGAGGTGCCGGAACCTTCGGCCGGCTTCTCCGAGGCGCTGCCGTGCCTTTCGTGGCTGTCTGTTTGGGCATCATGTTCCATCCCGGGCAGATCCATTGGTTCATTGCCATGGCGCATGGTGTGATCGTGATCTTGCCCCCATGCCTGCGCGGCCGGGAGCATGGCGCAGCCGAGCGCCAGAAGCAGTCTGTAAGTCATTGAAATTTTCCCGATTGGAATTGCCGTTTGGCCTTGCCGGGCAAGGCCGCTGCATTTCCGGATCAGGCCTTGGGCGGCGGCGTGTCGGGACCGGCGCGCGGCTGGGTCAGACCGCTGGCGCTGGCTGGGGCGGGCGCCGGGCTGTGAGGCAATGGCGGCGCCGCCGGGACGACAGTCGTCCCATAAAAGGCAGCGCAGCATATTGCGCTGTGCCCCTGCGTTCGAGGGGCACTGTCATCGCGACGGTGCGATGAATTGGGAGCCATTTCATGGCAAGGCGCAGCAGCCGTCTCCGCTCCATGCCCTTGCGTCAGCGGCATGGCTGCAGCGGGAATGGATAGCCAGACTACAAACAGCGCAAGGACCAGGCGGCGCAGCATGGCTGCCTTATACAGCCGGCATGGCTTCGATGTCCAATCGGACGGGAGCCGGTTGGGTTTAATTGGCCGGTGGCCGCGGTGTCATGTCACGCACCCGGCCCAGCGGGGGCAGTTCGCGCACCGGCACGGCGGCGATCCATTTTTCGACGGCCTCCAGATCCTGCGCGGCGACCACCACGTCGCGCCCCTTGCGAAAGACGCTGAAACTGTCGCCGCCGCTTGCCAGAAAGCTGTTTACCGCCACGCGGTAGCTGGCCTGCGGATCGATCGGCTTGCCGTCGATGGTAATGTCGAAAATGCGTTCGCCCAGCGGCCTGCTCTTGTCGAAGGCATAGCTGAGGTTGGCCGAGGGAGAGAACGTCTGGTCGAAGCTCTGGTCATCGAGCTGTTGTTCGAGCACGGCCTTCACCTCGCTGCCGTTGAGCGTCATGACCTTGATCTCGTTGGCGAATGGCTGAACGGCGTAAATGGCGCCGAAGGTCACCGTGCCGTCGGCCGCCGCCATCAGGTCGGCGCGGATGCCGGTATTGTTCATCAGGGCGAACCGGGCGCCGGAAGGGCGGGCTGCCTCTAGCTGGGAATCGGCGATGAGATTGCCAAGCCGGGATTCGTTGGTCGCCAGAGCGGGCTTGTCCGCGCTGGCCGAAACCTTGCCGACCGGCCGCAGTTTCTGGGTGCGCACTGCATCGACATAGCGTTGCACAATCGCGGCGATATCCGGGCGCGGGGCGAATGTCTCGAATTCAGGCTTTACCGCGACGGACCCCACGGTGCTGGCATATTGTTCGCTCTGGACCGGAACGTTGCGGGCCGAACGCGAGACAATGCGGCGGCTGGCGGGGTCGTATTCCAGATCGATGTCGGTGAGATATTCGCCCCACAGGCCCGCGCTGGTGACAAGGAATCTCCGGGACGGATCGATCTTGCCATAGTCGCAGATATAGGCCCAATGGGTGTGGCCGGATACTACCAGATCGACCGAAGAATCGAGCCGCGCGAGGATCTTGAGCAAATCGCCCGATACGCCGCCGCAACTCGTATCGTTGGCGCCAACCGTGGTGTAGAGGCCCTGGTGTATGACGACGACGATCACGTCCGCGCCCTGCCGCCGCAGGCCCGGGATCAGCGCATTGACCGTATCGGCCTCTTCGCGAAAATCGAGACCCGCCAGGCCCGATGGGCTGGCCAGCGTGGGCACGTCCTTGAGCGGCAGTCCGATAACGCCCACCGTCATGCGATTGCGGCCTTTCCCGAAGCGCCGGATGCCGGTCGCGGGAAACAGTGTCTTGCCCTCTTCGGTGACGACATTGGCGGCCAGGAACGGGAAATTGGCCCCGGCAAACTGCTTTTCGATCTGACAGGGCTCGCGCACCGTGTGCTTGGCGCAGCCGCCCTTCTGCATCCGCATCACTTCCTGCCGGCCGCGGTCGAACTCATGGTTGCCCAGCGCGTTGAAATCCACGCCGATGCGATTCATCACTTCGATCGTGGGTTCGTCGAGAAACAGCGAGCTTGTGATCGGCGATCCGCCGAACATATCGCCGGCCGATAGCACCAGAGTGTTGGGATTGGTCGCGCGATAGCGATCGATGGCGCTGGCGAACCAGGCGGCACCGCCGACCGGGATGCGGACTCTTTCGCCGGCGGATGTGTAGGCGTCGACCGACTGGCGCGGCGGTTCGAGGTTGCCGTGGAAATCGTTGAAACCCAGTATCTGCAGCTTGATCGCCGCTGGCCCTGCGGCATGTTGCGATGGTGTGGCGCAGGCCGCCAGCAGGGCGGGAAGCAGCAGCGCGGCGAGTCTGCGGATCATGCGCCGGGATGTGAACCGGCTTTGTTGCAGAGGCAAGTCACACGTTGAACTTGAAATGCATGACGTCGCCGTCCTGCACGACATATTCCTTGCCTTCCTGCCGCAGCTTGCCCGCGTCCTTCGCCGCGGTTTCGCCGCCGAGCGAGACGAAATCGTCATAGGCGATGGTTTCGGCCCGGATGAAGCCGCGCTGCATGTCGGAATGGATTTCGCCCGCGGCATCGGGGGCCTTGGCGCCCTTGTGCACTGTCCATGCCCGCGCTTCCTTGGGGCCCACGGTGAAGAAGGTGATGAGGTGCAGCAAGTCGTATCCCGACCGGATCACGCGGGCGAGGCCGGTTTCGTGAAGGCCCATTTCCTCGAGGAAGACCATGCGTTCCTCCGGCTCCATGCCGACCAGTTCGCTTTCGATGGCGGCGGAAACGATCACGGCATTGGCGTCTTCGGCCTTTGCCTTGGCGAAGACCGCCGCTGTATGCGCATTGCCTTCTGCCGCGGCCGATTCCTCGACATTGCAGACGTAAAGCACCGGCTTGGCGGTCAGCAATTGCGCCTGCTTGAAAACCCGAGCTTCTTCCTCGTCCTTGGGTACAACCAGCCGAGCGGGTTTGCCCTGACCCAGCAGTTCCAGCGCCTGGCCCAATACCGAGGCGATGAGTTTGCTTTCCTTGTCGCCCTGCGCCGCCTTCTTCTGTGCGGCGGGAACCCGCTTTTCCAGGCTTTCGAGATCGGCCAGCATCAGCTCGGTCTCGACCGTCTCGGCGTCCGACACCGGATCGATCTTGTTATCGACGTGCTGGATGTCGTCATTCTCGAAGCAGCGCAATACGTGGACCACGGCGTCCACCTCGCGGATGTTGCCGAGGAACTGGTTGCCCAGCCCTTCGCCCTTGCTCGCCCCGCGCACCAGCCCGGCAATATCGACGAAGGAGAGCTGGGTCGGGATGATCTTGGCGCTGCCGGCGATGGCGGCCAGTTTGTCCAGCCGTTCATCGGGCACGCCGACCTGGCCGACATTGGGCTCAATCGTGCAGAAAGGATAGTTCGCCGCCTGCGCCGCCTGCGTTTCGGTCAGCGCGTTGAACAGCGTGGACTTGCCGACATTGGGCAGGCCGACAATTCCGCATTTGAAACCCATGAATCGCTCCGCTGACTTGAGCGGGCGCCCTTAGCGGGAGTATCTGGCAAATGCCAGCGGGCCTAATCCAGCACCGCCTTGGCCCAATCCGCATAGGGCGGCCGCGAGAGCAGGTTGCGCTGGGTTTCCGCCGAGACGCGGTTGATCTCAAGCTGCGGCTTGTTTCCGGGATGGACCGGGCGGCGTAGCGGGCGGGTGCCGGCAGGCATGGCGGCTATCTCGGCAATGGCGCGTGGCACGTCCATCGGATCGGGCGCCTTGCCGCCATAGGCGCGCGCCACGGCCTCCTGCATGGCTTTTCCGGTCGGCAGGGACTCCGGCCTGGTCCCCATCTGCGCCACCATTTCAGGATAGCCATCGGCATGGCGCGGCTCGATCCGAGAGGCGAGGGCGGATGTAAGCCGGGCGCGATTGGCGCCGATATTGGTGGGAAAGCCGCCGGGCTCGATGATCGTCACTTCGATGCCATGCGGGGCGAGTTCGTAGGCGATCTGTTCGCTCATCGATTCGACCGCGAACTTGGTCGCCGAATAGATGCCGCCATGCGGCATGATGATGCGCCCTTGCTGCGAGGAAACATTGACTATCAAACCCGCTTTCTTGCTTCGCATGCCCGGCAGGACTGCGCGCATCAGCCGCTGCTGACCAAAGACATTGGTGTCGAAGGAGAGCCGCATGGCTTCCATGTCCTGCACTTCGACCGGGCCGCCGATATTGATCCCCGCGTTGTTGACGAGGACATCGATCGGTCCGCCGTTCAGCCGTTCGGCTTCGCCTGCGGCTTTGGCAACAAGCCTGTCTGACAGAACGTCGAGTTCGAGGACGGTGATGTCGAGTTTCTGATCGTGCGCGAAGGCGCGCAACTCCTCTGCCTGCGGGCGCGGCATGTTGCGCATGGTGGCAAAGACTCTTGCGCCAAGCCGGGCGTAGAGGATGGCGCCCAGATTGCCGAAACCGGACGAACAGCCGGTAACGAGGAAGCTTTTGCCCGCAAGCAAGGGGGGGGACTGGCCCTGGGCGGCAAGCGGCGCTGCCAGTGCGGCGCTGGCAAGCGCGCCTGACCCGGCAAGTACAGTGCGGCGGTCTATCCGGTTCATTGGCATTCTCCCTCTTGCGTGCCGAGGATATGCCGATTTGGCCGCCAGTCGAGCCGAAATCGACTGACCAGCCCTGGGAAAAGCCGCGCCATTGCGCGGCATGGAGTGCTCGGTTAGTGCGACAGCATGGTATTTGGGACGATCGAACGAAGATCCTGGCGTGACTGGATCGCCTTGTTCGTGATCTGGGTCTTTGTCGTGCAATGCACGATCAGGCTGGTGCTGATTCCTTACGCATATGGCATGGGCCGGCTCAGCGTAATCATCCATGCCTTGACCATTTTCGTTGTCGCGGGATGCGGCGGTTGGGCCATTGCCGGTGTCAAAGGGCGAAGGCTATTACAGGCAGTGATCGCGCTGGTCCTGTCTACGGCATGGTTTTCGTTTTCGGCCTTTGACCTGTCGGCGATTCTTTCGGCCAACCTCTGGAACAAGCCCATTCGTCTTGACGACATGGCCGATATCTATTGCGAAAGCCGTGACTGGAATCATTGCCTTACCGACTATCCCCTGTTGACGGGCTCGGCATTGCTGGTGATTTTTGCTGGCGCCTTGGTGCTGTTTATCTGTGCCGATGCGCTGGCCGGCCGCTTTGCCGGCTTCATGGACTGGATCGGTATTAAGGCGGGGAGGCGGCTGAGGCAGAGCTTTACTCCGGTACTGGGCGCAAGCTGTGCCGTCTATGCACTAGCCTGGTACGGCGCCACCGATACCATGCTGCATCGCGAACCGGTTGGCTGGACCTTTGGCTTCACGAAATTCGAAAGCGGGCCGGTGGAACTGCTCATCAAGCCGCGGCCGGATTTTGTCATACCGCCCACAGCCGGGGCAAAACCGGTTACTCTGGTGGTCATAACAGTTGATGCCTTGCGGGCTGATCATGTCGAGTTGCGCCCTGGCCGCAAGACTCTGACGCCGTTCCTGCAGGCTTTGGCTACAACCGGAAAATTGGCCGATCTGGGGCCAGCGAATTCGATTTGCGCGGAATCCTTTTGCGGAATTGTGGCGATACAGTCGTCGAGTTCATGGGCCTCGATGCAGAATGGTCCGCCGGTCATGCTGGGCGATGTTCTGGCCGCGAACGGGTATGGCGTATATTTTCTGCTCAGCGGGGCGCATCGCACTCAGGCAAACATGAAACGGCTCTATGGCCCGCATGTGACAACCATGCTGGACGATCTCAGCCCGGACGTACGCGGGATCGCGGATGACCGCATGGAAATTTCACGCCTGCAAGCCTTGCAAGTAGCGGATCCGGCACGAAGCTATATCAACATTCACCTGATGTCCGCCCATCCGGGTGGCGTGCGGTTCGACCGCTCAAGGCCAGGCGTTATCAAGCGATGGGTTAGCTGGACCGAGCGTAATGACTATGCCCAATTCTATTCCGATGGCGTGCGGCAGGCCGATTGGATAATCCAGGAATTGTTCAAGGCGCTCAGGCGCAAGGGCCTGTTGAGCAATGCCATTGTCGTTATCACTGCGGACCATGGGGAACGTCTCGGCCGGCCTAATGAGCCGTCCCACACCGGTCCGCCGGATCCAGCAACAGTCCGGATACCCTTGCTTGTCTACCAATCGCACCCGACTGCCTTTCCGGCGCACGACTTGGTCAGCCAGATGGATATCGCTCCCACTCTGATTGACCTTGCGGGTATCGAGGCGCCGGGCAGCTGGCAAGGCCGAAGCCTGCTGCTTCCCTTTTCGCGAAATGTCCTGCCGGCGGACTATGCCGACACGGCCGGAATGGTCGCCTATTCAAGGGGCAAGGCCTGGATGATTCGCTGCAAGATCGGCACCGGCAACACCGAACTCCTTCCCATTCCCGGCCATGACATGACGCCGGAAGAACAGCGGCGCGCCCTGGCCGATGCGCCCAGCCTCTACGCGCAATTGCCCCAGAGGAACGACGCCGCGCCTTGTTTCAGACCTGCATCCTGAGCGCCACGTCGCTCATGAACCGGGCATCGTCGCCCTTTGCCAGCCATCCGGCTTCGGCTGCCACAGCCCCCAGCATGCCGGCGAGATCGTCCAGTTCGGTCTTGGCGTAATTGCCCAGCACATAGCCCGTCACCCGATCCTTGTGACCGGGATGGCCGATACCGAGCCGCACCCGGCGGAAATCGGGACCCAGATGCTGGTCGATCGAACGCAGGCCGTTGTGTCCGGCTGTGCCGCCACCCAGCTTCACCTTGACCTTGAACGGGGCCAGATCGAGCTCGTCGTGAAACACGGTAAGTGCGTCCATGCCAAGCTTGTAGAAGCGCATGGCTTCGGCGACCGCGCGGCCGCTTTCGTTCATGAAAGTCGCCGGTTTGAGCAGCAGCACTTTGACGCCGCCGACCCTGCCTTCCTGCAGCCAGCCGAGGAACTTCTTCTGAATCGGGCCGAATTCGTGCACCTCGGCAATTGCGTCCGCCGCCATGAAGCCGGCATTGTGCCGCTGCATGGCATATTGCGGACCCGGATTGCCCAGGCCTACCCAGAGTTGCATCGTAAGCTCCCCTCCCGCTTGCGGGAGGGGCGGGGGAAGGGGGTGTTAGCCGGCCTCACCTGTCAAGCCCTCCCCGGCCCCCTCCCATCCTTAGCCTGTCGAAGGGCGGGAGGGGGAAGAAGGCCTATTCACCGCCTTCGGATTCTTCCTCGGCCTTGGCTTCATTGTCGCCTTCCTCGCTCTTGAGCGCGGACGGTGCGACGATGGTCGCGATGGTAAAGTCGCGATCGGTAATGCCCGAAGTCGAGCCTGCCGGCAGCGTCACATGGCTGATGTGGATCGAATCGCCGACTTCGAGGCCAGTGACGTCGATCTGGACATCCTCAGGGATCTTGTCCGCTTCGCAGACCAGATCGAGGTCGTGGCGAACCACGTTGAGCACGCCGCCTTTCTTGAGACCCGGAGAAGCCTCTTCGTTGATGAAAACCACGGGCACGTTGACGTGCACTTTGGCGTCCTTGGCGATACGCAGGAAATCGGCATGAAGCGGACGATCGGTAACAGGATGGAACGCGACATCCTTGGGCAGCGTCGTGAAAGACTGCCCGCCGGCAACGATTTCGACCACGGAGTTGAAAAAGTGGCCGGTGCCGAGCTGACGGACCAGTTCCTTTTCCTCAACGTGGACCGCGAGGGGTTCTTCATTGCCGCCATAGACAACGGCGGGGATCCGGCCTTCGCGACGCAGTGCACGGGAGGCTCCCTTGCCTGCCCGCCGCGTCTCTGCCGGCAGTGTAAGCGCATCGCTCATGTTTCTGCCTTTCGAAAACATATGTCAGTTGCATCGCGCGCCACGCCTCCAGGGATGACCATGACCGCGAAGCGCGGGCCGGTAGGGGAAAAGCGGGGGAAAGGCAAGGCGCCTATTGCAAGCGCGTCACCTTGAAGCCCCGCGAGGCCAGCAAGGCGGGCAGGCCTTCTTCCCCTGCCATGTGCGCTGCGCCGACGGCGACGAAGGGGTGGCGGCCGTCCGCCAACATGGCGGCAATCTTGCCGCTCCAGGCCTGGTTACGCCCTGTATAGAGCGCTTGACGCAATTCGGGATCGGCAAGCAGGCCGCGCCGGGTCTCGCGCTCGATCGTCGCCATATCGCCCTTGCGCCAGGCCTGCGCCAGCCCGCCGTCGATGGCCTCGCCGCTGCCGGCGTCCGCCACGACCAGTTCCAGAAGATCGCGCTGTTCGGTCTCGGGCAGGGAGTCAAACAGCGATAATTGCTCGTGGGCGCCTTCGATTTCGACCACTGGCTTGCCGCCCGCATTGCGAATGATGGCGCGATCGATGCCATGGTTGCTGTCCAGCGAACCCTCGCCAACACGCGCCAGCGTCAGCGCCGCCGCCCAGGTGTCGGTGCGGGCAAAGCCGGTATCGTCGAGCCCGCCGCGTTTGAGCAGGGCCAGGAGAGACTGGCGATATTGCGGTTCGACACGCTGGGTGAGAGGGGGTTGATCTTGCGAGACAGCCAAACTGGCGAATTCCCGGGCCATGGCTCCGCTGTCGTCGAGGTTGCCGACTTCGACCACGATCGCGTCGGTTTCCCGCAACGCCCGGTCAATCGGACGCGAACGCCAGAGGGCGGGGCGGGGGAGCGCATGGATCGTCCCCAGCAACCAGCCGTGCTGTCCATTCGGGCCATCTATCCGCCAAAAGGCGGGCTGTGCGGGTTCAGCCGTGGGCGCGCAGGCAGCAAGCGCCAGCGTGGCCAGCAGACCTGCGAGGCAGCGCAGCACTCTATTGAATACGCTGAGAGGCAATGCCCCTCGCGCGCAATTCCTGTTGCACGCTGCCCGATCCGGCCAGATGTCCGGCGCCGACGGCCAGGAAGACAGTCCCCGGCTGGTCGAGCCGGGTGCGGATCCAGTCCGCCCAGGTCTTGTTGCGGGCATAGAGCAGCTTTTCCATCAGCGCCGGTTCTTCCTCGTCCGCATTCATCAGGCGAGCCAGAGTTTCCGCATCGCCCTTTTGCCAGGCCTCAATCATGCCAGTGAGCTCGTCTCCGGCCTGAGGCATGGTTCGCGCCACTTCCTTAAGATAGCGCATCTGGACGTCCTGCGGCAGCGAATCGAACAGGCTGAGCTGAAATTCGGCCGTTTCCAGCGCCGAGTGCGACTGTGACAGAGCCTTGGCTCGCGCGTCGAGTGCTTTTTCGACACCGTTGTTCGGGTCGAAGCCTTGCTTGAGGATCGGCAGGGTCGAAAGGAATATGGCTGCGTACCATGGCTTGAACCTGTCGAGGGTGGCGGCGGGCAGGCCCTCACCGGCAAGTGCGGCCTCGAACTCTTCGCGGTCCTCCTTGTTCATCAGGCCGCGCAGGGTCTTGCCGGCGGGCAGCATGGCCCGGGAAAGCACGGATTTCTGCATGCTTTCGCCGCTGGTTTCGAGAATTTCGGTGACCAGTTCCTGCGAGCCATCGAAGCTCTCGGCGACTTTGCCGTCGAACCATTCGATACCGCCGGGAAGTGCGTGGACCGTGCCGAACAGCCAGATCGTAGTGTCTTCGTCGGCGACTTTCCACAGGGCAGGGCGGGCGCTGGCTCCGGCCGGGACGAGCGTCTCCAGCTGGGGGGACGGCAGGCGTTGCCCGGGCTGAGGCGGCGAAGCGCCCAGGCAGGTCGCAAAGGCGGCGGTGGCGAGAGCCAGATGGCGCAAGATGCGTTTCATCGGCACTGCTATAATGTCAGAAACTTCCCAGTCGATGAACGAATGCGAAGAAGCAAGGGATCGCGCCGTTGACCCATGGGGCGCGATCCGCCAAAGGGCGCGGCCATGACTGGCGCCCTGCTCAGCTTCCAGGACATGATCCTTAGGCTCCACGCGTTCTGGAGCGCACGCGGCTGCCTGATCCTTCAGCCTTACGACATGCGCATGGGCGCAGGCACGTTCCACCCTGCCACTACCCTGCGCGCGCTGGGCCCGGAGAGCTGGAACGCCGCCTATGTCCAGCCCAGCCGCCGGCCGACCGACGGCCGCTATGGCGAGAACCCCAACCGGCTGCAGCACTATTACCAGTATCAGGTGATCCTTAAGCCCAATCCGCCGGATTTGCAGGAACTCTATCTCGAAAGCCTCGCCGCCATCGGCATCGATCCGCTGGCGCACGACATCCGCTTCGTCGAGGACGACTGGGAAAGCCCCACTCTGGGCGCCTGGGGACTGGGCTGGGAAGTGTGGTGCGACGGGATGGAAGTCACCCAGTTCACCTATTTCCAGCAAGTCGGTGGTTATGACTGCAAGCCGGTGGCGGGCGAACTGACCTATGGTCTCGAACGCCTCGCCATGTATCTGCAAGGCAAGGACCGCTATCATGATCTGGCCTTCAACGATCCGAATAGTCCTCTGGGCGCAGTGACTTATGGAGAGGTCTTCCTCGCCAACGAACAGCAGATGTCGAAGTACAACTTCGAAGTGGCCGACACTGCCGCCCTGTTCGACGGTTTCGCCAAGGCCGAGGCCGAATGCCAGCGCTGCATCGAAGCGGAAATCCCGCTTGCCGCCTACGATCAGGCGATCGAGGCCAGCCACCTGTTCAACCTGCTGCAGGCGCGCGGCGTCATCTCGGTGCAGGAGCGGGCGAGCTACATCGGCCGGGTGCGCGATCTGGCCAAGGGTTCGTGCGAGGCGTGGATTGCCAAGAACCGGGCCGAGTGGAGCGCGAAGTTCCCGGGGTGGTCGGCGTGAGCGACTTCCTCCTTGAGCTGCGCTCCGAAGAAGTGCCTGCCCGGATGCAGGCCGGCGCGCGTGCCGATCTGGAAAAGCTTTTCCGCAAGGAAATGGATGCGGCAGGCGTTGCAGTGTCGGACATTACCGTCTGGTCGACGCCTCGCCGCCTCGTGCTGATTGCGAAGAACCTGCCGCAAGCCACGGAAGCTGTTAGCGAAGAAGTCAAAGGCCCGCGCACTTCCGCGCCTGAACAGGCGCTCGAAGGCTTCCTGCGCAAGACCGGCCTCAGCAAGGACCAGCTTACCGAACGCGATGGCGTCTGGTTCGCGGTGAGCGAAAAGCCCGGCCGCGCCACGTGCGATGTTCTGGCCGAGGCGATCCCGGCGATCATCCGCCAGTTCCCCTGGCCCAAATCGATGCGCTGGGGGGCGGAATCAATCAGCACCGAAAGCACGCGCTGGGTGCGGCCGCTCTCGGGCATCGTCTCGATCCTGGGCGAAGAACTGGTGGAATGCGAGGCGGGCGGCGTGCGCTCCGGCTTCGCCACCAGGGGCCACCGCTTCCACCACCCCGGCGAAATCACCATCGGGAGCGCGGCGGACTATCGGGAAAAGCTGAGCGCCTGTCACGTGCTGGTCGATCACGAAGAGCGGCAGGACCTGATCCGCGACAAGGCCCGTGCGGCGGCCGAGGCGGCGGGGCTGGTGCTGGTTGAGGACGAGGGGCTGGTGGTGGAGAACGCCGGCCTCACCGAATGGCCGGTGCCGCTGCTGGGGCGGTTCGACGAGGCCTATCTTGAGGTTCCACCTGAGGTTATTCAGCTAACTGCCAGGGTTAACCAGAAGTATTTTGTCTGTGAGCAAGGCGGAAGTTTGGCCAATGCCTTCGTCTGCACTGCCAACATCGACGCGACCGACGGCGGCGAGGCGATTGTTGCCGGTAACCGCAAGGTTCTCGCAGCGCGGCTGTCGGATGCGCGGTTTTTCTGGGAACAGGACCGCAAGAAGTCACTGGCGCAGCACGCCGAGGGGCTGGCGCGGATTACCTTCCACGAGAAGCTGGGCACGGTCGCCGACAAGGTCGAGCGCGTGGCCAGGCTGGCGCGTTGGCTGGTGGAACAGGGAATTGTAGGTTCAAATCCTGCCCTCGCAACCAACACCGTCCGCCCTGAGCCTGTCGAAGGGCCGTCCTTCACTTCGGGCGCCGCGCCGGAAGAACAGGGCAGTGCTTCGACAAGCTCAGCACGGACGGGGTTGGGTTTGGCCGACCTCGCCGAACAGGCCGCACGCCTGTGCAAGGCCGATCTCGTCACCGAAATGGTCGGCGAATTCCCCGAACTGCAAGGTCTGATGGGCGGATACTATGCTCGCGCCGAGGGGCTGCCCGATGCTGTCGCCGATGCGATCCGCGATCACTACAAGCCGGTTGGGCAGGGGGATGAAGTGCCCAGTGCGCCGGTGACGGTGGCGGTGTCGTTGGCGGACAAGCTCGATACTATTTCGGCGTTTTTCGGGATCGATCAGAAACCCACTGGGTCCAAGGATCCCTTCGCTCTGCGCCGGGCTGCGCTCGGCAGTATTGAACTGATCACGGCAAACCGGCTTCGCCTCGATCTCACCCGGGCCATTCGTGGCGCATTGGCGAACCGCGCGGGACAGGCGGCCGATGCTGCGCCTGTGCATCGGTTGGACCGGTCAGCCATCGAAGTGCTCGACTTTTTCGCCGATCGCCTCAAGGTCCAGCAACGCGAAGCCGGCATCCGCCACGACCTGATCGACGCGGTATTTGCCGTCAAGAATCAGGATGGCGAAAACGAAGACGATCTCGTCCGCCTGCTCGCCCGCGTCCATGCCCTCCAGGCCTTCGTGGCGACCCAGGATGGCGCCAATCTCCTCGCCGGCTACAAGCGCGCGGCGAATATCCTCAAGGCAGAAGAGAAAAAGGGCTGGGCCGATGGCGCAGTCAATCCCGCGCCAGAAATGGCCGAAAAGGCCCTGATCGAGGCGCTCGATGCGGCAGGCCCCACGGCCGCCGCTGCGGTGGCGGCGGAGGATTTCGCCGGGGCCATGGCCGCGCTCGCCTCGCTGCGCGCGCCGATCGACGCCTTTTTCGACCATGTCACAGTCAACGATGCCGATGCGCAAAAGCGTGCGGCGCGGCTTTCGCTGCTTGCGCGGTTCCGCGATGCGGTTCACCAGGTGGCGGATTTCTCGAAGATTGAAGGGTGAGGATTTTTCCGCGTTTCTGGTGAGGAAAGTCCGGTTTCAGATGAACAAGCAAGTCTATACCTTCGGCGGCAATGCCACCAGCGACGATCCCCGCGCCCGCGACAAGACCATTGTCGGCGGCAAGGGCGCGAACCTGGCCGAAATGGCGGGGATCGGCCTGCCGGTCCCTCCCGGCTTCACTATCACCACCGAGGAATGCGTCCGCTATCTCGCAGAGGGCGCCAACTTCTCGGACGAATTGAAGACCGAAGTGGCGCAGGCGCTGGCCCATATCGAAAGTGCCGTCGGCAAGAAGTTCGGCGATGCCGCCGATCCGCTGCTGGTCTCGGTCCGCTCGGGCGCGCGTGTTTCGATGCCCGGCATGATGGATACGGTGCTCAACCTGGGGCTCAATGACGAGACGGTTCAGGGCCTCGCCACATCCTCCGGCGATCCGCGTTTCGCCTGGGACAGCTACCGGCGTTTCGTCCAGATGTATTCCGACGTCGTGCTGGGGATCGACCATCACCTGTTCGAAGATGCGCTCGAAATCGTCAAGGAAGACAATGGCTTCTATGCCGATACCGAGCTGGAAGCCGGCCACTGGCAGGCGCTGGTCGGCGAATACAAGGCGATTGTCGAGCAGGCGCTGGGCCGTCCGTTCCCGCAGGACCCGCAGGAACAGCTGTGGGGCGCCATCGCCGCGGTGTTCGATAGCTGGGACGCCGACCGCGCCAAGGTCTATCGCCGGCTGAACGACATCCCCAATCATTGGGGCACGGCCGTCAATGTCCAGGCCATGGTCTTCGGCAACATGGGCGACACCTCCGCCACCGGCGTCGCCTTCACCCGCGATCCCAGCACCGGCGAGCGCGCCTATTACGGCGAATGGCTGATCAACGCGCAGGGCGAGGATGTCGTCGCCGGAATCCGCACGCCGCAGTACCTGACCAAAGCGGCGCGCGAGCGGGCAGGGGCCAAGCCGCTGTCGATGGAAGAGGCCATGCCGCAAGCCTATGGCGAACTGGCCCATGTCTTCGACTTGCTCGAAGCGCACTATCGCGACATGCAGGATATCGAATTTACCGTCGAGCGCGGCAAGCTTTGGATGCTGCAGACCCGCAGCGGCAAGCGCACGGCTCAGGCGGCGCTCAAGATGGCCGTGGACATGGCGGGCGAAGGGCTGATCGATCAGGCAACGGCCGTTGGGCGCGTCGATCCCATGGCGCTCGATCAGTTGTTGCATCCCACACTCGATCCCAAGGCCACGCGCGATGTGCTGGGGCGCGGGCTGCCGGCCTCGCCGGGGGCGGCTTCGGGCGCGATCGTGCTTGATGCCGACATGGCCGAGCGCCGCGCCGCGATCGGCGAGGCAGTGATCCTGGTGCGGGTCGAGACAAGTCCCGAGGACATTCACGGCATGCATGCCGCCAAAGGCATCCTGACCGCGCGTGGCGGCATGACGTCGCACGCGGCGGTGGTGGCGCGCGGTATGGGGCGGCCTTGCGTGTCGGGGGCTTCGGCGCTGTCGATCGACATGGGCAGCCGTACCTTGCGGATCGGTCAGCGCGAATTGGCGGAAGGCGATGTCATCACGCTCGATGGCGCATCGGGGGAAATCATGATGGGCGCGGTGCCGACCATCGAGCCGGAAATGGCCGGCGATTTCGCCGTGCTGATGGAATGGGCCGACCGGCACCGCCGGATGAAGGTTCGCGCCAATGCCGAGACACCAGACGACTGCCACATGGCCCGCCAGTTCGGTGCGGAAGGCATCGGGCTGTGCCGCACAGAACATATGTTCTTCGACGCACGGCGGATTTCGGCCGTTCGCCAGATGATTCTCGCCGAGGACGAGGCGGGGCGGCGCGCGGCGCTGGCCAAGCTGCTGCCCGAACAGCGCGCTGACTTTCACGCGATTTTCGAGATCATGGCGGGGCTGCCAGTCACCATCCGCCTGCTCGACCCGCCGCTCCACGAATTCCTGCCGCATGGTGAGGAGGAATTCGCCGATCTGTCCGAAGCCATCGGCATTGGCGTCGATGCCTTGCAGCGCCGGGCCGAGGAGCTCAAGGAATTCAACCCGATGCTCGGCCATCGCGGCTGCCGGCTCGGCATTACATTCCCCGAAATCTACGAAATGCAGGCGCGCGCGGTGTTCGAGGCAGCCTGCGATGTTGCCCTGGCTAGCGGCGCGGCGGTCGTGCCCGAAGTGATGATCCCGCTCGCCGCCACCCGCCGCGAGCTGGAAATCCTCAAGAGCCTGATCGATCGCACCGCCCAGGCCGTTTTCGCCGAGAAGGGGCGGGTGCTGTCATACCATGTCGGTACCATGATCGAACTTCCGCGCGCGGCGCTAATGGCGGGGGAACTGGCCGAGCAGGCGGAATTCTTTTCCTTCGGCACCAACGACTTGACTCAAACCACGCTGGGGCTGTCGCGCGACGATGCGGGGCGCTTCCTAGGAGCCTATGTCGAACAGGGCATTTTCGCGCGCGACCCCTTCGTCAGCCTCGATATCGACGGCGTCGGCCAGCTGGTGCGGCTGGGGGCCGAACGGGGCAGGGCGGCGCGGCCGGAGATCAAGCTGGGCATCTGCGGCGAGCACGGCGGCGATCCGGCCAGCATCGGGTTTTGCGAGGATGTGGGCCTCGATTATGTCAGCGCCTCGCCTTACCGCGTGCCGATTGCCCGGCTGGCGGCGGCGCAGGCGGCGCTGGCCCGATCATCCTGAGCTTGTCGAAGGACGCCAGCCGCTGAGCGTCAGCAATTCGAAGCGTTCGATGGTCTGTTCGCCGAAGCTCTCGCGGGCACGGTCCAGCGCGGTGCGGCTCAGCGGCGGTCCGGGATCGGCCAGGACGTTTGTCAGACCCTGTTCGCGCAGGTCGGCTACCAGGCGGTCGAGCGAACGGAAGCGCACCTCGATCGTGCGGCTGTCCACCACAGGATCGGCCCAGCCCGCGCGCTGGAGCAATTGCCCGCCGGCGCGGACGTCGACCATGGGATGAAGCCGCGGGGCCGGGCGCTCGCCGTCCGCCGCCAGCATGGCCGCGCGCAGCCGCGGCAGGCTGCCCGCGCCGGGGAACTGGGCCAGGGCAAGGCCCCCGGGGGCGAGGGCATTGCGCATGTGGATCAGCGCACCGGGCAGGTCGTTGGCGGTGTCGAGCAGTCCGCAGCAGGCGATCAGGTCGAAATGTCCGGCGGGGTAGGGCGCTTCCAGGTCCCAGCCTGCGGCCGGATCGGCCCCGGTCACGTCGCAGCCGGGCCCGGCCAGCGCCAGTCCAAGCTCGCCCAGATCGCCAATCGCCAGCACCCGGCGCGGCGTGTGGCGCAGAAAGGCCAGGCGTTCGACAACGTCCGCCACCATGTCGCCGAGGAGATAGCGCGCGGCGTCCGGCTTGCGTTGCAATCGCAAGGCCCGCCGCCTTGCAGTAAGGCGGCGTTCCGGCGAGAAGATCGTTGGGGGGCGAGAGGCCATGCCGCTCCCTGCCGCGCCACGCGGCCTACCGCAAGCGCTTGCCGGGAACTGCGCAAGAGTTACATATCGGCCATGGGTCTCGCGCAATCACTTTCGCCAGTGATCGATTTCGTCTTCCCGCCGCGCTGTCCGCTGTGCGGCGAAGGACTGGCCGCGCAGACCGGCATGTGCCCCCAATGCTGGAACGATCTGGTCATTCCCGGCGAACCCAGTTGCGCTTTATGCCAGCGTCCCTTCGCCGATGGCCTGCGCGAAGGAGCGATCTGCGCCCCCTGTATGGCCGACCCACCCCGCCACGACGGCATTGCCGCGGCGACGAGCTACAACGTTGCGTCGCGCAAGCGGGTGCTGGCCTTCAGGCACGGCCGCCGTATTGCCCGTGCGCCGATGATGGCTCGGCTGATG
>JBFWSE010000078.1:0-17826 GCA_050248535.1 Novosphingobium sp. | reverse complement strand
CCCGAAGATCGTTCGAATAAGGTCGCGCCATAGCTGCTGGCCTCCAACCCCAGCCAGCAGCTTGAATCACAAAATCACCCGCTCGGGAATCCCTCCCGATTCAATCAAACCGAAACAAACTCTAGTCTGCGAGCTCGGTCAGCAGCTGTTCCAGCGCCTTCGCCCGTTCCGCAGAATCCGCTCGCGCCGGCACTGGTTCGAACAGCGCGGCGTCGGCGACTATCAGCACTTTGCCGCGGCCGACCCGGCATTTGGCCGCATGGCCCCCGGTGGCAATTGCACATTGACTGCCAGCGCCAACCTGCGTCAGCCGGCCCGGCAGATTGACAGGCACGTTCGCGCCATAGATCGAGAGCGGAATTTCGCCGCCTTCCTGCTCCTCGTCGAATTCCAGCCTTACCCCCCAGCGTTCGAGAATCGGCGACAGCATGACGATATCCTCGGGCCTGCGCCTGTCACCCAGGGCAAAGCGCGATCCGGCGGTCAGCATGGGGTCGACGAACAGTAAAACCTTCCCGCCGCCCCGCACCCAGGCATCGAGCGCGACATTTTCCTGTGGAGCCAGCGGACGCGGCTGAGCCATGACCAGAAGCGCCACTTCGCCGAACGGGGATTGTTCGCCGCCGGGCAGAAAACTATCGATCGGTTTTACCTCGCCATGCGCCCACAACACTTCCAGTGCCCAGTGCGGCGGCCCGGAACTGTTGAGCAGGGTGCGAATGTCATCGGCCTCACGCCAGAAGATCGGCAGGCTGGTGAACAGTCCGACGCCACTGGCC
Organism: Novosphingobium sp.; assembly: GCA_050248535.1. GTDB lineage: Bacteria > Pseudomonadota > Alphaproteobacteria > Sphingomonadales > Sphingomonadaceae > Novosphingobium. Next base: position 17,047 of record JBFWSE010000078.1, on the reverse strand, counting down.
TGTCGCGCGGGGGCGCAGGCGACTGCCAGCAAGGCTGCCAGCATGGCAAGGCTGTTAAGGAGCCGGATCTTCCTTGAGTTCCTTGGCGCTCGGGCTCGGCGAAGGGGCGACCCCGGCATCGGCGAGCGGATCGGCCACCGGTTCTACCGCCACCTTGGCCGCATCGGTCGGCTCCTCGACCACGCCATGCTCGGCCTCGCTCTGCCGGGCGCGGTCCATGATGATATTGGCAAGCCCGACAATCAGCAGCATGGCGGCAAGGCCCGAAAGGCCGATTTGCAGACGATATACGGTTTGCGCGCGCAAATCCCGTGTCGAGGGAGGCACGTAATGCTGTGGCGTCGCGACCGGTGACGCCGGCTGTGGCACTATGTTTTGAGCCATCGCCGCCATATTTAGCCTAATCGTCCAGCCATGGGAAGACAGGTAATGCCTTCTCTCTCAGCCAGTCCGGATTATAGAGCGAGGACAGATAGCGAAAGCCGGTGTCGCACAGGATGGTCGCCACACACGCGCCCTTCCCCAGCTGCCGCCCCAGCGCCACGGCGCCGGCGACATTGATTCCCGAAGACAACCCCAGGCAAAGCCCTTCCTCCGCCAGCAGCCGGCCTACCCATTCAAGGCCTTCCACGTCCGAAATGCGAAATTGCGTATCGATCGGCGCGCCTTCGAGATTGGCGGTGATCCGCCCCTGGCCGATCCCTTCGGCGACCGAATTGCCCTCAGCCTTCAATTCGCCATGGGCATAGTAATTGTAAAGCGCCGCGCCATGCGGATCGGTGAGCGCGATGGTCACCTTGTCGTCGAAGGCCTTGAGGCCCAGTCCAACCCCGGCGATGGTCCCGCCGGTTCCGGCCGCGCAGGTAAAGCCGTCTATGCGGCGCTCCATCTGCTCCCAGATCTCGACCGCCGTCGATTCGATGTGCGCCTTGCGATTGGCGACATTGTCGAACTGGTTGGCCCAGACCGCACCTTCGGTCTCTTCGGCAAGCCGGCGCGAGGTGTGGACAAAATGGCCGGGGTTGGAAAAGGGCGCCGCCGGCACCAGCACCAGCTCGGCGCGCAAGGCCCGCAGCGTGTCCATCTTCTCGCGCGATTGCGTCTCGGGCATGACGATGATCGTCTTGTAGCCCAGGGCATTGGCCACCAGCGCCAGGCCGATCCCGGTATTGCCCGCCGTGCCTTCGACAATCGTGCCGCCGGGCTTGAGCGTGCCTTTCGCTTCGGCATCGCGCACGATCCACAAGGCAGCGCGGTCCTTGACCGAAGCGCCCGGATTGGAAAATTCGCACTTTCCCCAGATTTCGCAGCCAGCCGCCTCGCTCGGCCCTTTCAGGAAGACGAGCGGCGTGTTGCCAATCAGGTCGAGCGTGTGATGCTGCGCGGCAGGTGCGGTCATATGGTCAGGAACTAGGCCCCCGGCCGCCGGGGATCAATCCTCTTGCGCGATGGTGACCGTCAGACCGTCGAGCGCATCGCTAACCGGTACCTGGCACGACAGGCGCGAAAATTCGTTGCGATGGTCGGAGCTGTCGAGCAGGTCGTTCTCGTCCTCGCTCATCGCCGGCAGCTTGTCCATGAAGCCGGCATCGATGTGGACATGGCAGGTCGCGCAGCTGCAGCAGCCGCCGCACAGCGCCAGCAGCTCGTCGAAGCCGTTGTCGCGGATGGTTTCCATCAGTGTGCGGCCGTTGGACGCCTCAACGTCACGGGCATTTCCTTCCTGGTCGACGACTGTGATCTTTGGCATTTGCGGCAATCCCTCTTAGTTGGCCCTTGCTATGAGCCTTGCTGGCGCATTGGCGGGGCTGCTAGAGACAAGTTCCCTTTTTTGCAAGGCGAAGGTGGATGGGGCTCAGCGCAGGAGCGATACAGCAGGGTCTGGATGCCATCGCCACCCGCGAACCGGGAATCGCGCGGGCGCTGGAAATTGCCGGCTATCCCGAACCTCGCATCCGCGAGCGCGGCTACCAGACGCTGATGCGCACGATCGTCGGCCAGCAGGTCAGCGTGGCGGCGGCCAATTCGATGTGGAACAAGTTCGAGGCCTTCGTTGGCCCCGCCCTTCCGCCGGAGAAGGTGCTTGCCGCCGAATTCGACGAGCTGCGCGCCTGCGGCCTGTCGCGCCAGAAACAGGGATACCTTCGGTCCTTGTGCGAACTCGTCGTGACCGGGGCCATCGATTTCGACGCCCTGCCCGCCGACGACGAGGAGGCCATTGCCCGGCTGACCCTGATCAAGGGCATCGGCCGCTGGTCGGCGGAGATTTACCTGCTGTTCGCCGAGGGACGTCCGGATGTGTGGCCGGCGGGCGATCTTGCGGTGCAGGCCGGGCTGGCGAAGCTGCTGGGCCTTGCCGAACGCCCGTCGGAAAAGGCGACTCGCGAGCTTGCCGAAGCATGGCGCCCGCACCGCGGCGCGGCGGCGATCTTCACCTGGCATTGCTATAATAATCCGGCGCTATAACTCAGTAGAACCTTCCGCACGCCGATCACCGCAACAGTTCGAGCAACTTGGCGATGGCTTTGCCTAGCACTTCGACCGCCGCCTTCGCCGCCGGATGCGAAGCAATCGATGCGGTCGAACCCAACAAATTCCACGTCTCCTTGGCGATGCCGAGCGCACCAATCCACCATGCCTTTCGGCCTGACACTGCTTCGCTTGGAACCGAAGGAGTGGGTGGTGGCGGATATTCCTGTTCGCGGCCGAGTTCGACCAGTTGCTCCATCGCTTGATCGAAACTCGGCTCGGTCAACTCCGCCGCGGCCAGCAATCCCGCCGCTTTTTCAAAATCGCCGACCGGCTCGGAAATGGCATTGCCGCCCACCACTTCATCGATTTCGATGCCATGCAATTCGCGGAAGCGCTCATCGGCTTTCTCAAGCGCCGTCATGCATTTGGCGAACAAACTGAAGATGTCATCGATCTGCGCGATCAAGCCTGGATCGAACTCACGCGGATCAGTAGAGCGGTACGAGGTTTGCGCGTTGCGCATCAGTCGGTCCAGCATGCCCCAGCTGGAATTCCTGCCATGGGCCGTTAGCTCATCGTGACAGGCGTCGAAATTGTTACGCAGGAACTTGAACTGGTTGCCGTCCAGCATGGGCAGGGTGGTGTGCAGCAACACGCGCAATTGCCGTCCCGGATCGATCAGGTCTTGCGGATTGCTCGCAACATCGAACGCCGGATTGGGCGCTACCGTTATCTTGCCAGATGCGGAGATTTGCGGCTGCGGACTGACCATTTCGCCCGCAAGTTTGAGTACCTCCCCAGGGGATCTCTTGGCGGGTTCCCAACGCAACCAATCAAGGATCGCTAGCTTTCGTTCTGCTTTGTCCAGTTGGTGCAGCTGCTTGTATACCACCTGCCGAGCGAGCGGGGTCAGCTCGCACGGTTCGAGCAGGAATGCGCGAATTTGCGTACGTTTGCCGGAAGGATCGCGGTTATAGGCTGTCGCCCATTCCGCCTGAAAATGATCGCTTCCGAAGTAGGCGTCTGAATAGAGAGCGATGAAATGGCCGCTCTCCGCAAGACCTCTGTTCATCTCGACGACAAAATTGCTGCCCGGACCAATGTCCTTGAACATGGCGAAACTATCCAGCCCCGCGCCAGCCAGCACTTCGGCAACTTCTTTCGCCATGGCTTCGTCGGCACTCGCGTAGCTGATGAAGTAGCGCTGCGGAGAGGCTGCAAATTCGACGGGCGTCCGCAACTCCTCCAGCCAACGCCCAAGCTCTGCATTGAGCCAAGCCGGGTTTTCCTCGCCGCGTTTCCAGAAGTTTTCGTCCGCCTCGATCAGACGCCGCGCCATTTCAGCGTCCTGCTCGGGCGGTAGGCCCCATTCGCTAGAGGAACCTTTGAGCTTTAGATCGTACCAAGCGATCCAGTTGCTCCAGTCGCCTTTCTCAATCTGACTTTCTGCAAAAAGCGGCCGCTCAAGTGGGCCAAATGGGTCGAATGATCCCGACATCGAAAGCGGGCATGCCAGAAATGTACCGATTGTTTGGTTGCCTATGTCCCATTCGGCACAGTCGCCTGAAATCTGGTCCCAAACCATAGAGGCTGAGTGGTCTAACTTACTGTTCTCACCGGTGGCTACGGCAGCATTAAAAGCTGCAGATTCTGCGGCAACCGCTCTGGTGGCCGAAATAGCACGGACGGCGGCTGAAGTCCTAGGATCCACGGTGGCGCGTTCAAGGGCTGATGAAGCGCGAGCGGCGTTTGCCTTGACGGCTTCAGCGATTTCGCGATCTGGATAGTATTGTGCGGATCGCGAAATTACGATGTTGCGAAGCATAGCCAAAATCAAACGATTTCTAACTTTTAGATGTAAATTGGCGCGTTCAAATAACGTTATCCCAAAGGGCAGAATCCGCAAAGCAATGCGTGACGCCAACGCGGCACTGAGTTCAGATGGCTTGTCGGCGAGCCAACTCTTCAAGTCTTCGTCTGACTTGATCCGCACAAATCACGCCCCTTACCACGGCGGCTCAGCGCCAACTGGATTTCCGCTTCAAGGTATCCCAATTGAATGCCTCATACAACGGCATGCCCCTTGGCCAAAGGGTACAATTTGTGCGAATGCATTGGCAGCAGGAGCAAGCGCGAGATGACCAAATCGATCTTCATCACCGGCGGCGGCTCGGGCATCGGCCGGGCAGTGGCGCAGCATTTCGGCGCGCGCGGCTGGTTCGTCGGCCTCGGCGACGTCAACGAGGCCGGCATGCGCGAAACGCAGGCGCTGCTGCCGGAAGGCGGGAGCTTCGCCGTGCGGCTAGACGTTCGCGACCGCGCGGCCTGGGATGCCGCCCTTGGCGCTTTCGCCGAGGCGGCGGGCGGCAGGATAGATGTCGTCATGAACAATGCCGGCGTCGCCTTTGGCGGCGCTTTCGCCGACCAGACCGAGGCCGAGATCGATCAGCTCATCGCGGTCAATTTCAAGGGCGTCGCCAATGGCGGGCAGGCGGCCTATCTTTGGCTCAAGGCCTCCGCGCCCGGTTCGTGCCTGCTCAACACGGCGAGCGCCGCCGCGCTCTATGGCACGGGCGGCCTGGCAGTCTATTCCGCAACAAAATTCGCCGTGCGCGCGCTGACGGAGGCGCTCGATACGGAATGGCAGGACGATGGCATCAAGGTGCGCTCGATCATGCCGAGCTTCATCGACACGCCGCTGCTTGCAGGCCCGGCGGGCGCCAATACCAATGTCTCCAAGCGCGACAGCGTGGTCGCGGCGGGCCTGCCCTTCACCCCCGTCGAACAAGTGGCCGAGGCCGCGTGGAACGCGGTGCATGGCGACAGGATTCATACCACCGTCGGCAAGACCGCCGCGCAAATGAAACTCGCAGCCACGTTCGCCCCGGGCTATCTGCGCAAACGCGCGCGCGGACTAATGGAAGCCAGGCAGGTTCTCTCGAAAGGGTGAATGCCGCCGGTTCGGCTATTTCGCGCCCAATCGCGCCATGCCTTGCCTTCCCGCCGGGCTCAGCCAGGCGGCAAGCGCCGAAGACGGCACGGAAATCGCCTCTTCGCAGGCCGCCACGACATGCGGCAGGCTGGGTGTGAACTTCAGGCCGCCCCGCGCCAGCGCAATATCCCAGTAGTCTGCTGACGAAACGGCCTCGCGGCATTCGGCCTCGTCGAAGCGCGCCTGGCGCAGAATCACGGCGCGCAAGCCGCGCGTCAGCTCGCGCGTGTTGCTGTCGTCGCCAGCCGCGCGCGGCTTGACTCCGCGCGCCGTGAACCATGTGCCGAGATGCACCTCCACACCGCTCTTGCGGTCGAATGTCCGGTGGAATGTGGTGTCGTCAGGATGCGCCCCTCCGCAATCCCCCCCGCTCGAAATCGACGCAGAGAGGAAATCCGCGGTGAGCAAATCGGGTTCGGCTTCGTAAACGTAGGCGCCGGGATAACCGTTCTGGGCAACCTGCAAGCGATCGCACTCAAGATAGCCGGCATCCGGCTTCGACGTATCGACCCGCAGCGCCGCATTGATTGCCCGGTCCCCGGGCGCCTGTTCGCGGATGGCGAAGCCGATGATGCTGGTGTCCGGAAAGGCCGGTCCGACATTGTAGGTCAGCTTGGTATAGGCAATGCCTTCGCGCCGCTCGGGCGCGGAAGTCACCCTGACGGGGCGGATTCGCGGGGCGTGGAATTCGCTGCTGGCGCAAGGCCCGTCTTCGTGCGGCCGGGCGGCAACGCGGGTCAGCGCAATGGCGAGGCTCTTCGACCCGCTGCGCCATTGCCCGGTCAGCTGATTCGCGCCCCGGCTGGTCAAGGTCCAGTCGCCGCCCGATTCATCGGCTGCCGGCGTACGTTCCGACCAGCCGCCCGCAGCCTCCTCCTTGGTAAGCGTAATCGGCACCAGCTTGCTCATGTAGTAATAGGACCCGCGCGACAGACCGTCCTCGCGGCCATCGAGACAGGCCCGCACCGGCAGACTGCCGATGGTTCCCTGCCAAACGCCATGCCATGCCGGCGGGGCCGCCTCAGCCGGCGCTGGAACTGCCGCCATGCCGGCCAGCGGCAAAAGCCAACTATACTTGCGCATCTAGAGTACCCCCTCAATAGCCCTCGCCATCAATAGGTCGCGGTTACTTAGCCCACCTGCATCGTGCGTGGTGAGCGTAACATGAACTCTGTTCCAGACGTTAGACCATTCCGGATGGTGATCCGCTTTTTCCGCAAGCATGGCGACCCGGGTCATGAAGGCGAAGGCTTCGGAGAAATCGGAGAACCGGAATTCCCGCTCGATGGCCAGGCCATCGCCGCGCAGAGTCCAGGCGGGCAACTCGTCGAGCGCGGCATCGCGTTCGCTATCGGTCAGGCGAGCAATGGGCATCTGCGATCTCCTTGGCACATCGCCCGATTTTCCCTATCGCCGCGCCCGATGCAAGCCTGCCGCCTCTCCGCCACCGATCTTGCCTGCCGCCGCGGCGACCGGGTGCTGTTCAGGGGCCTGTCGCTGACGCTTGCGCCGGGCGAAGCCTGCCAGGTTACTGGCGCTAACGGCATCGGCAAGTCGAGCCTGATCCGCATCATCGCGGGCCTCGCCCCGCGCTTTGCCGGACAGGTCGAAGTGCAGGGCGCGATCGGCCTGATCGACGAACGCCTGGGGCTCGATCCGCACCTGCCGCTAGGCCGCGCCCTCGCCTTCTGGCAGTGGCTCGACCATGCTCCGGCCATGGCGGCAGAGAGGCTGGGAATCGAGCGGCTGGCGGACGTGCCCGTACGCTATCTCTCCACCGGGCAGAAGAAGCGGGCGGGCCTTGCCCGGCTGCTGGGCCAGCAGGCCAGCGTCTGGCTGCTCGACGAGCCGCTAAACGGACTCGATTCCGAGGCTGTGCAACTGACCCAGGACATCGCCGCCGAGCATTGCCGCGCGGGCGGGATCTGCCTCATCGCCTCGCACCAGCCTTTTGCCATAGCGGGCATGCGGCAGATCGAACTGTCGGACTACGCGGCATGATGGCAAGCCTCTCAATCCTGCTTCGCCGCGATCTTGGCCTGCTGCTGCTTGGCCGGAGGCGCGGTGGCACAGTGCTGCCGCTGCTGTTCTTCCTCGCCGTCGCCATGCTGTTTCCTTTCGCCATCGGCCCGGACCCCGACTTGCTGGCCCGCGTTGGCGGCGGGGTGATCTGGGTAGCGGCGCTGCTTGCCGCGATCCTCCCGCTCGACCGGCTGATCGAGCCCGACATCGAACTGGGCATGTTCGACCAATGGGCCTTGCGCGGCATTGCCGAGGAATGGGTGATAGCAGTGCGCATGGCGGCACACTGGCTGAGCTTCGGCCCGCCGCTGATGCTGGCCGCCCTTCCCGCAGCCGCCTTGCTGGGGATCGACGGCGCGACACTGCTCACGGTGGAGCTCGGCCTGCTCGCCGGCACTCCGGGCCTTGCCGCGCTGGGCGTTACTGTTGCGGCCTTGACCGCCGGGCTGAGAGGCGGGGCCGCGCTTGCCGGGTTGCTGGTCATCCCGCTGGCCGTGCCGCTGCTGGTGTTCGGCGCGGGAAGCCTGGCGACGGGGGGTGAAAGCGGCCTCGCTCTGACAGCTGCGGCGAGCCTGGTACTGCTGGCGATAGCGCCTTTCGCGGCGGGCGCGGCGGTACGTGCAGTTCGGGGTTGATTCCGGTTGCAGCCTGCCCGATCATGGCTGGAAACAACACTCGGTGAGAGACCATGACTTTCCAAACCGTCGACCTTAGCCCGCATATCGGCACACAGGTGATTACCGATCTCGACACCCTGCTCGATGGTTCGATCGCCGGCGAGTTGCGCGCCCTGCTGGAACAGCGCGGTGTCCTCCTGTTTCGCGGGATCGGCATGACCGACGAGGAGCAGCTCCGCTTCGCCAGCACACTTGGCACGCCGCGCAACGAGCATGGCACCGACATCACCCTGGTCGCCTCCGACAAGGAAAAGAGCCCGATATTCGCCGAATATGCCCAGGGCACTTTCATGTTCCATTTCGACGATACCTACATGGACTATCCGGCGCTCGCCTCGGTCCTGCGCTGCCTGGCGGTCGCGCCCGAAGGCGGGCAGACCCAGTTCGCCAATACCTATGCGATCTACGACGACCTGCCCGAGGACGACAAACGCTGGTTCGACACGCTGCACGCCGATCATTCGCAGGAGTGCATCCAGCGCAAGGCATTCCCCAATCCAACTGACTGGCAACTGTCACTTTGGGGCGAAGGCGCGCTTCCGGCCAAGACTCACCCTTTGGTCTGGCTGCACCGCACCGGGCGCAAGTCACTGTTATTGGGCGAGTCCATGAAGCATATCGTCGAACTGCCCAAGGCGGAAAGCGATGCCCTGGTAAAACGGCTGATGGACCTCTCCAAACGGCCCGAATACATTTACAGCCACGACTGGCAGGTTGGCGACGTTCTCATCTGGGACAACACCGGCACGGTCCACCGGGTGGTGCCTTTCGACCTCGATTGCGGGCGGGAGCTGAACCGGGTCAAGCTGGCCGGCGAGGAGCCGATTGTCGCGGTGGGGATGGCTGAAGCTGGGGTTTGAGATTCAGTCCCTCTCCATATTCACGCTGTGCAAATGGAAAGGATTTATGAATAAGGCGGCTTGTCCAAACCCTTGGGACTAAACGTAAACACCTCGCACCCGTCCTCTGTAATGCCCACAGTATGCTCGAACTGCGCCGATAGCGACCGGTCCCGCGTCACCGCCGTCCAGCCATCTTCCAGCAGTTTCACCGGCGACTTGCCCAGATTGATCATCGGCTCGATGGTGAAGAACATGCCGGGGCGCAGTTCCGGCCCGGTGCCGGCCTTGGCGGCATGGACCACTTCGGGCGCATCGTGGAACAGCCTGCCGACGCCGTGCCCGCAAAATTCACGCACCACGCCATAGCGGTTGGCTTCGGCATGGCGCTGGATCGCCGCGCCGATATCGCCCAGCCGGGCGCCGGGCCGCGCCTGTTCGATGCCGATCATCAGGCATTCGTGGGTCACATCGACAAGCCGCCGCGCTTTCAGCGGCACGTCTCCAACCAGATACATCCGGCTCGAATCGCCGTGCCAGCCATCGAGCAGCGGCGTCACGTCGATATTGACGATGTCGCCTTCCTTGAGCGTCTTGTCCGAGGGAATGCCGTGGCAGACGACATGGTTGATCGAAATGCAGCACGAATGCGCATAGCCACGATAGCCCAGCGTCGCGGGAATTGCTCCGTGATCGAGCGTGAACTCGCGCACGAAATCGTCGAGCGCCTGGGTCGTGACGCCCGGCTGCACCAGCGGCGCCAGGGCGTCGAGGTTTTCCGCCGCGAGCCGGCCGGCGCGGCGCATGCCTTCGAAGGCTTCGGGGCCATGCAGCTTGATCGTGCCATCGCGCAACTGCGTCTCGCCCTCGGCCACTGTCTGATATTGAGTCATGCCGGGCATGTAGCGACAGTTGCCGCATAATGCGAGTGTCGCGCATGGGGTAGTTTCACCCGTGCGATTTAGGCGCTAAGCCGCGCCGCGATGACAGACAAGCACGCCCCGATTCAACCCGACCGCGGCCAGAAGGCCATTGCCATCCACCTGGTGACCAAGGCTGGCCTCGAAGACTTCACCAAGGGCCTCAGCCCGGTGCAGCGCGCGGCGCTTGCCGCGCAGAAATTCGAAGCGGGCGCCTCCGAACAGGCCGTTGTGCCCGATAGCGACGAGTGGATCGTCGCGGCGGGCGTTGGCGATCCGCAAAAGCTGTCCAGCTATTGCCTCGCAAAACTGGCCGAGACGCTGCCGGCCGGAACCTATCGCCTCGCCGGGGGCGAACCGGGCGCGGCCATGTTCGGCTGGGCCAGCGCGCAATATGCATTCGACCGCTATCGCTCCGAACCCAAGACCGAAGGCCTGCGGATATTGCTGGCCGGCGATGCCAAGGCCATTGCCCCGGCCTTGGCCGAGGCAGAAGCTGTCGCGCTGGTTCGCGATCTGGTCAACACCCCGGCCGAAGATATGGGGCCGGCCGAACTGGAAGCGGCCGCCGAAGACCTGACCAAACCGCACAAGGCCGAGTTCCGGGTGACACGCGGCGACCAGCTCGAGCGCGAGTTTCCCATGGTCCACATGGTTGGCCGCGCCGCTGCGCGCAGCCACGCACCGCGCATGATCGAACTGGAATGGGGCGATGCGAAGCACCCCCGGCTGGCGCTGGTCGGCAAGGGCGTCAGCTTCGACACCGGCGGGCTCGACATCAAGCCTGGTTCCGGCATGCTGCTGATGAAAAAGGACATGGGCGGGGCGGCGCATGTCATGGCGCTGGCGAAACTGATCATGACGAGCGGGCTGAAAGTGCGCCTGCACATGCTGGTGCCCGCGGTGGAAAATGCAGTCTCCGGCAATGCCTACCGCCCCGGCGATGTGCTGCGCTCGCGCGCCGGCACCAAAGTCGAGATCACCAATACCGATGCCGAGGGACGGCTGATCCTGGCCGATGCCCTTGCCCGCGCCGGGGAAGACAAACCTGACCTGATCATCGATTTCGCGACGCTTACCGGCGCAGCGCGTTCGGCGCTGGGTCCAGACCTGCCCGCCCTGTTCGCCCGGCGCGACGAAACTGCCGAGGCGCTGCTCGCGGCTGGAAGCCTCTGCGACGATCCCTGCTGGCGGCTGCCATTGCACGATGGCTATCGCGAATGGCTGAAGAGCGACGTGGCCGATATGGTCAACAGCCACGCCAATGCATTCGCCGGTGCATCGGTGGCCGCGCTGTTTCTCGACAGGTTCGTGCCCGAGGGCATCGACTGGGCCCATTTCGATACATTCGCCTGGCGCCAGACAGCCAAGCCGGGGCGGCCCAAGGGCGGCGACGCACTGGGAATGCGCGCGGCATGGCGCATGTTGCAACAACGCTATGGCTAAGGTTGCACCATGAACGCGGCGGGGCTAAGCGCGCCGCTCTTCCTATTCGGGGGCAGGCAGGCCTTGGCTTTGGACAATTACGAGGGCACCTCTTTCACCATGACCGGCCCCGGCGCGACTGCCGAGGCGGGGCACTTGCCCGTGCGCGGCGATCTCGCGCATATCCGGCTCGCCGGGCGGTTCTTCGTTCCGCACTATGCCGTGCCGATGCCGCAACGGCTGACTGCCGCCACCGAATTGCGCAAGGCCGGAAACGACGAGGCCGAAGCCATCGAAAACCTTCCGGAAGGCACTCTGTTCAACGTGCTCGATATTGCGGGCGGCTGGGCCTGGGGCCAGGTCGGCGATGACGGCTTTGTCGGCTATCTGCCGATAGAAGTGCTGGAAGCGGTATGACTGCAACGGTTTTCATCGACGGCTCGGTCGGCACGACCGGACTCGAAATTGTCGAGCGGCTGTCGGCGCGCGCGGAATTCGAGCTGCTGCTGCTCGACGAGGCGCAGCGCAAGCAGGCCAGCGCCCGGCGCGACGCCTATCATGCCGCCCACTTCGCCGTGCTGTGCCTGCCCGACGACGCGGCCAGAGAGGCGGTTGCCCTGGCAGAAGGCAGCAAGGTGCGGATTGTCGATGCTTCTTCCGCCCATCGGGTTGCCGAGGGCTGGACCTATGGCTTTCCCGAAGTAACCGGGCGCGGCGAGATCGCCGGCGCGCGGCTGGTGAGCAATCCCGGTTGCTACCCCACTGGTTTCATCGCTCTCATCGCCCCGCTGATCCGTAACGCGCTGCTGCCTTCGGGATGGCCTTACGTCTGCCACGCCGTCTCGGGCTATTCGGGCGGTGGCAAGGCGCTGATCGCGCGATTCTCCGAAGACCGCGACATTGCCTATCGTGACTATGGACTGTCGCTCGGCCACAAGCATGTGCCCGAGATGCAGGCGCAGTGCGGACTTGCCCATGCGCCCGTCTTCGCCCCGGCAGTGATCCCCGCCCACCGCGGAATGGTTGTCGAAGTGCCCTTGCACCTCGGCCTGATGGAGCGCGCAGCCCCGGTCGACGGCCTGCGCGATTGCCTGGCCGATTTCTATGCCGGCAGCGAAATTGTCCGCGTCCACGACGATGCGCCCGACGAATTGCTGCTGCGTGCCTCGATGGAGCCATGCGACCGGCTGGACCTCTATGTCTTCGGTTCGAAAGATGGAGCGCAGGCCAGGCTGGTGGCCGTGCTCGACAACCTCGGCAAGGGCGCGAGCGGGGCCGCGGTGCAGAATCTGAACATCATGGCGGGTCTTCCCGAGACGGCCGGCCTTCGGCTGTAATGCCGAAATTTTGGGCATACCTGCCCATGTTTCAGGCAGATAGAAGGCGCTTTGAGACAAGGTTTCTGCCCCGATCGTCCGATTCTGGCTCCGAATCCTGCGAATCCGCTCTTTTCCGCGACGAAAGCATGCCCTAGGGCAATTCCTTCGCCTCTGGCACGATTCTTGATGAGGAGTGGGGAGGCACCTGAAAAACCGGCTGTGCCCAGCACGGCCGGTTTGATGTGCGGGGGTCCGGATACGTGAAGAAGATCGAAGCAATCATCAAGCCGTTCAAGCTCGACGAAGTGAAGGAAGCGCTCCACGAAGTGGGCGTCTCCGGCATTACCGTGACCGAAGCCAAAGGCTTCGGCCGCCAGAAGGGGCATACCGAGCTCTATCGCGGCGCGGAATATGTCGTCGATTTCCTGCCTAAGGTAAAACTCGAAGTCGTCGTGCCAGATAGTCTTGCCGAACGCACGGTGGAGGCGATCGCCAATGCGGCGCAGACCGGGCGGATCGGCGACGGCAAGATTTTCGTTATCCCGATCGAAAGCGCTGTGCGCATCCGCACCGGAGAGCGTGACGACGACGCAATCTAGGACTCACACGTGCCGCATTATCCCCTCCCGCAGGCGGGAGGGGTCAGGGGGAGGGCCCGATACCCGACCCCATCGACAACAATCCCTCCCCTAACCCCTCCCGCAGGGCGGGAGGGGAAACGAAGGACCCCGTCCGCTTCGCGCCCGGGAATATTGCAAAGGAAGACCAATGGCCAAGGCAAAAGATATTGTTAAGCGCATCAAGGACGAAGAGATCGAATGGGTCGACCTTCGCTTCACCGATCCCAAGGGGAAGTGGCAGCACCTCACCATGGTCGCAGCCCTGCTGGGCGAAGACGAGCTGGAAGATGGCCTGATGTTCGACGGTTCGTCGATCGCCGGCTGGAAGGCGATCAACGAATCGGACATGATCCTCAAGCCCGATCTCGACGCGGTCTACATCGATCCGTTCAGCGCGACGCCGATGATGATCCTGTTCTGCGACATCGTCGAGCCTTCGACCGGCGATCTCTACGCCCGCGATCCGCGTTCGACCGCCAAGCGCGCCGAGGCCTACGTCAAGGCCGGCGGTTTCGGCGACACCATCTATGTCGGCCCGGAAGCCGAATTCTTCCTGTTCGACGACGTCAAGTTCTATGACGATTACACCGGCAACGGCTTCAAGATCGACGACATCGAGCTGCCGACCAATTCCAACCGCGACTACGAAGGCGGCAATCTTGGCCACCGTCCGCGCGCCAAGGGCGGCTACTTCCCGGTCGCGCCGGTCGACAGCTGCACCGACATCCGCGGCGAAATGGTTTCAACCATGATCGAAATGGGCCTGCCCTGCGACAAGCACCACCACGAAGTCGCCGCCGCGCAGCACGAACTGGGCCTGACCTTCGGCACGCTGACCACAACGGCCGACCGCATGCAGATCTACAAGTATGTCGTGCAGCAAGTCGCCCAGGCCTATGGCAAGAGCGCGACCTTCATGCCCAAGCCGATCAAGACCGACAATGGCAGCGGCATGCACACCCACATGTCGATCTGGAAGGGCGACAAGCCGCTGTTCGCCGGCAACGGCTATGCCGGCCTGTCGGAAACCTGCCTCTATTTCATCGGCGGCATCATCAAGCACGCCAAGGCGGTGAACGCCTTCACCAACCCGACCACCAACAGCTACAAGCGGCTGGTGCCGGGCTATGAAGCCCCCGTTCTGCTCGCCTATTCGGCGCGCAACCGTTCGGCTTCGTGCCGCATCCCCTATGGCGCGGGCGACAAGGCCAAGCGCGTGGAAATCCGTTTCCCCGACGCGATGGCCAACCCCTACCTGTGCTACGCCGCGCTGCTGATGGCCGGCCTCGACGGGATTAAGAACAAGATCCACCCCGGCGAAGCACTCGACAAGAACCTCTACGACCTGCCGCCCAAGGAACTGAAGAAGGTTCCGACCGTGGCCGGTTCGCTGCGCGAGGCGCTGAACGCGCTGGAGAAGGACCATGCCTTCCTGCTCGAAGGCGGCGTCTTCACCAAGGACCAGATCGAAGCCTATGCCGAACTGCGTTGGGAAGAAGTGATGCGCTGGGAAACCACGCCATCGCCGGTCGAGTTCGACATGTATTATTCGAGCTGATCTTCAGGGTTCGGAATTTGGAAAGGGCGTCCGGAGCGATCCGGGCGCCTTTTTCTCTTGCGAATATGCCGGGTGCGATGTCTGCTTTTAGGGAATGATTCTTGACGGGCGAACGACTGTTTTGTCGAAGGGGAGCGGACGCAAGTGGACTAACCAGTTTTGGCCATTGCTCAAACAAAGCTTGCGCCGCACTTCGTACATGCAGACTTTAGTGGCAGATGGACTCCGCCATATTCTTTTCCCCAGAAGCGGGTCCAAATTCGGTTATCTTGCCTAAGCTTTTCGTCAGCTTGGTAATCCGCGAATGCTGGGTATCCACACTTGTAGCATGAGATGTTGAAGAGCCAGACAGTTGGCAAGAAGCAGATCAGCCCGATAGCTGACGGCCACCAATAACCCAAAGGCCAGCCAACGAAACAAGTCACGAAGAAAAATGCAGTAGCGATAGCGGCATGCCATTGCCAGCGCCGCGCAACCTTAAATCGCTTTGGAATTGGCTCTGCTTGCTGCGACATCAGGCATTCATAGCGAGCAATCCGGCCAAGACAAATGTCCGCAATGTTGTCGGATTCCGGAACGGCAGCATTTCAGGGCGAAGCATCGTTAGCTGCCATACTCACGAAGTGCCCCTCGTCCCGCGAATTCGAATCTCCTTGACAAATATCACCAAATCGGTTAAATACCTGCGCCGTCAGCCAAGGCTGACGCAGCGATGGGTGCGGGGGCGGTCAAGCGCTTCGCTTTCCACTCCCGCAAGGCCGGCGTTACTCCCCAGCGGATGCGCCGCACTTGAGATGCGAGGAGCGGCTGGACGATCTTCCAGCCGCGGAACCTGGGGTATGCCCCTCGGCCGGCGGCAAGAGCGCGAGCCCGCCCCGCCGTCGCCTCGCACGCAGGGCCGAGTTGGCGAGATGTGCGTGACCCTCTCCAGCCGTTCGCAATGACGTCACCAAGCCAAGTCTGTCGTGTCAGGCACCCCAGCGCCGGCCTAGCCCGTCCGCTTACTTCCCAGGCATAAGCCCGCATTCGCCAGCGGGGAATGGGTCTTGTCCGAAAACACCTCCCCGGGACGGGGAGGGGGACCATCCGCAGGATGGTGGTGAGGTTTGGCCTCTATGCGCAGCGCTTGGGGCAAGACCCCTCCACCACCCGCTTTGCGGGCGGTCCCCCTCCCCGTCCCGGGGAGGTGTTTTGCGTGAATGCTGGGCCCAGCCCCTATTCCGCAATCCGGTAAAGCTCCTGCCCGCCCGGCACGCCATCCTTGGCCGCCCCGTCCAGCGCCGGAGCGGCGTTGCGGCGGGTCTGGGCGGCGTCGGCGATCAGCTTGTCATGCTCGTTCGCGGAAATGCGCGCCCAGCCCTGGCGGGTTAGCCGTTCCATCGGCCGGTAGCGCACCTTGTATTGCATGCGCGGGCTGCCTTCGACCCAGTAGCCGAGATAGACATAGGGCAGGTTGGCCTGTTCCGCCCGGCGAATGTGATCGAGGATGATGAAATTGCCCAGCCCGCCGCGAGTTTCGTGGTCCGGGTCGTAGAAGCTGTAGATCATCGACAGCCCGTCCGCCTGCCGGTCGGTCAGGCAGGCGCCGACCAGACGGCCCGGCGTCACCCCATCGAACGAGGGCTCGCGGTATTCGACGATATAGCTGGTAACCGGCGTATGCTCGACCATGTCGGCAAAATCGGTTTCATCCATCGATGCCATGCCGCCACCGGGGTGGCGAATGCCGAGATAGCGTTGCAGCAGTTCGAACTGTTCAGCAGTCGACCACGGGCGGCACAGCGAGACCTGCAAATCGTCATTGCGCTTGAGAATGCGGCGCTGGGTCGACGAGGCCTGGAATTCCTTCGTCACCACCCGCACCGAAACGCAGGCCGAGCAATCGATGCACGAGGGGCGATAGGCGACGGTCTGGCTGCGGCGGAAGCCGATCCGGCCCAGCGCATCGTTGAGCGCATCGGCATGGGGGCCGCGCAGTTCGGTGAACACCTTGCGTTCCTGCCGCCCGGGCAGATAGGGGCACGGTGCCGGGCTGGTCACGAAAAACCTGGGAAAGCGAACCGGTGCCGTCACTTGTGTTCTATCCTGGCCCCTAAGGTTTCGAAAGCGTCGATGCGGGACTCATCGCGTGACAGGAATATGCCCGCCCGATCCCCCTGTTGAAAGTCTTTTAACCAAGAAACGCGGTTAACGAAGGGTAAAT
>JBFWSE010000077.1:0-17877 GCA_050248535.1 Novosphingobium sp. | reverse complement strand
GTCAATCGCGGCAAAACCCGCAATGGCAAGGATTTCGTCCGCGCCGATTTTTCGGACAATTCGGGCCAGTTCTCTGCCGCCTGCTTCGAGGAAAGCCTGGTCGAACCGATGCAGCGCTGGGCGGCAGATGGGACTTGCGTTCTGCTGACGGTCGAACTCGATTCTCCCACGCCCGAAGAACCACCGCGAGTAACCGTGCGCGGCGCGCGACCGCTGGCGGACGTGACCAATGCGGCGCAGATGCTGCTGCAAATCGAAGTGGAACGGGTCGAGGCCGTGCAGGAACTGGCGCTGATGCTTCAGGGAAGCCAGCAGGGCACAGGCGAAGTGCGCGCGCGGTTGCGCACTCATGGCGAGAGCCATCCGATGGTCTCGCTCGGCTCGAATTTCCTGCTGGATGGCGACCTTGCCGAACGGCTTGCCGAGATCGAGGGTATTGCCAATGTCGCCCTCACCGCTAAGCGTGGGGGAGGGCACCTGAGGCTGGTGGCCTGAAACAACAGGAGAGTTCCGGCATGCTTGGCGCGATGCAGGATTGGGAACTGCGCGTTACCTTGTTGATCGATCATGCGGCGCAGCAACATGGCGCGCGTGAGATTGTAACGCGCTATGCCGATGGCAGCGAAGTGCTGACTGACTGGGCTGGCGTCCGCCGCGATGCGCTCAAGATGACTCAGGCATTGCGCAGGCTGGGGATCGGCGAGGGCGACCGCATTGCCACCCTGGCGCTCAATCACGCGCGCCATCTGGTGACCTGGTATGGGGCGGTTGGCGTCGGCGGTGTTCTCCACACGATCAATCCGCGGCTGTTCGACGACCAACTGCTTTACATTGCCAATCACGCCGAAGACCGGGTGCTGCTCTACGATGTCCAGTTCCAGCCGATTATCGACCGGCTGAAAGGGCAGTGGACCAGCATCGAGCACTATATCTGCTTCGACAGCGGCGAGCATGCGCCCCATTTCGAAGACTGGATCGGCGCCGAGGATGGCAACACCACATGGGTTCAGGGAAGTGAGCGGGATCCCTGCATGCTCTGCTATACCAGCGGCACCACCGGCAACCCCAAGGGCGTGCTCTATGAGCACCGCTCGACCGTGCTGCACGCCATGATGGCCTTGCAGAACGGGGCGCTGGACATTCAGGGGCGCAGCGTGGTTCTGCCTGTCGTGCCGATGTTTCATGCGGCGAGTTGGGGGCTGCCCTGGGCCGGAGCGGCAGTCGGCTCGAAATTCGTCTATTGCCAATCGAACGATCCGGAATCGCTGTGCGAACTGATGCATCGCGAGAAGGTCGATATGGTCGCGGGCGTGCCGACCGTCTGGCAGATGCTGTTCCAGCATTGCGATGCAAAGGGCATCGATCTGCCACCGATCAAGCAGATGGTGGTCGGTGGCTCCAAGCCGCCCCGCGCGATCCTCGAACGGCTGATGAAACATGGCGTGCGCATCCGTCAGGCTTGGGGCATGACCGAAACCTCGCCCATCGCCACCATGTCTGCCGAGCCGTGGAACTGGGCCGAGCTGAGTTTCGACGAACAGCTCGATATGGCCTGCAAGCCGGGCATCGTGCCTTTCGGTGTTGAAATCCGTTGTGTCGATCTGGACGATCCCAACAAGGAGTTGCCCCGCGACGGCAAGACTTCGGGCGCTTTACAAGTGCGCGGTCCCTGGGTGATCAAGCGCTATTTCAAGGCAGAAGAGGATGCGGTGGGCGAAGATCAGTGGTTCGATACAGGCGATGTCGCGACTATCGATCCCGATGGCCGCCTGACGCTGACCGACCGGACCAAGGACGTGATCAAGTCGGGTGGCGAATGGATCAGTTCGGCGGAACTGGAAGCGGCCGCCATCGGACATCCGGCCGTGGCGGAAGCAGCAGCAATCGGGGTCTATCATCCCAAATGGGATGAACGGCCGATCCTGGTCGTGGTCAAGAAGCCGGGCGTCGATACTACGGCCGAGGACATCAAGGCATTCCTGTCCGACAAGGTCGCCAAATGGTGGCTGCCGGACGCCGTCGAATTCGTCGACGAAATCCCGCATACCGGCACCGGCAAGATCAGCAAGAAGGACTTGCGCGACCAGTTCGCGGGCTACAAGCTGGCGGGATAAGTGCCCGAAAGGTATTTCCCATGGATGTAGCTATCGAAATCCCCGACCTGCCGATAGACACGCCGGAATTCTCGGCCAATCCCGACCCGTTCCACATTGCAGCCTTGCGCGATCACCCCTGGCTGGGGCGCTTTGCCCAGGGCTATGCCGTCTACGGCTATCAGGCTCATGAAGAACTGATGGCCGACGATGAGAATCTCGTTCCGGGGCTTGGCCCCATCGTCGATTTCTATGGCATGCGCGGCACCATGTGGGGCCGGTTCATGGAAGAAATGCTGCTCACTGCAACCGGCGATTTTCATACCCGTTTGCGCGCCAGCGTGCAGCACGCCTTCACCCCGCGTCGCGCCAACGAAGTGCGGCCGCTGATGCAGCAGACAATCACCGCGCTGCTCGACGAGTGGGCGCCCAAGGGTGCGTTCGATTTCGCCGAGTTCGCCAGCTATTTCCCGATCTCGGTGATGTTCGGCCTGCTTGGCGTACCTACCGAGCCGATTCACCGCATACGCAGCGCCATCGAACAGCATGTCGCTACGCTTTCCATCGATCCGGCGACCAAGCCCGGCATGCTGGAAGGCTGGGAAGTGCTGTGGAATTTCGCCGACGGGCTGGTTAAGGAACGCGAAGCGGCGGGCGCGCTGGATGAGGAGCACCTGCTCGACGCCATGATCGCCGCCAAGAACCGCGGACAGCTCTCCGAAGACGACCTGCGTTTCATGCTGCTGACCACGATCATCGCGGGATACGACACCTCGAAGAACCAGCTTGGCTGGACGATGAAGCTGATCGTCGAACGGCCCGAGATTTATAAGCGCTGCGCCGAGGACAAGGATTTCTGCGGCAAGGTCGTCACGGAATCGCTGCGTTATGCCGGGATCGCCTCGCCCTATCGCGAAGTGGCGCAGGATTTCACCTATCGCGGCGTGCAGTTCCGGAAGGGCGAAATCGTCATTTTCGCGACATCGATGGCAGGCCGCGATCCCACGGTGTTCGACGATCCGCTGACTTTCGATCCGATGCGCGAAAATGCGGGGCGGCATGTGTCCTTCGGTCGCGGCACGCATATCTGCATCGGGCAATATATCGCCAAGAACCAGCTGCAGGAAGGCATCCACCTGATCGCCCAACGGCTGAAGAACCCGCGCATTGTCGGCGAAGTGGAATGGCGGCCCTTTATCGGCGCCTGGGGCCCCAAGACCTTGCCGATCGCCTTCGACGCGGCATGATGGCAATCCGTCGCGCCAGTCACTTGGCGTTCAGATTCGCGGGCTAGGTTTTTCGGCTCGCAATTGTGGAGACATTGCATGAATCTGCGCAATTCAGCTCTTGCCGGCGCCGCGCTCGTTCTGGCGGCCGGAGCGGCCTTTGCCGAGGGCAAGTCGCAGACCAAAGGCAATGACGCACCGGCGCAGTCGCAAGCGGATCAGGGCGCGGCCTCTGCGCCCGCCGGTTCAGCCTATCGCTACACTGTAACCACTTCGACCATCAGCAATGGCAAGCGTTGCACCCAGACTGTGGAATACAGCTCCGACGGCAAGAGCGCGGAACCCAAGGTGACTCGCGCCTTTTCTGGCGATTGCGATGCGGCACAGGGGGAGGGCGCGCCCGAAACCAGAGCTGCGCCAGAAACCCCGGCCAAACCAGAGCCGCAGCCTCAGCCGAAGCCATTCGATCCCAGCATGATCTAGCGGCTAGGCAGCCACCGGAGTCACCTTGCAGATCAGCCCGCGCATGTAATTGTCGCCGGCATAGTCGGTATAGTCTTCGCCGTCGGGCAGGATGGCATTGATATTCGATTCCCACACACCGTAGTGCGCGTCGCCCTGGGCCTCGCGCTCGGGATACCACATGTGGCTGTCGGCATGGACCACGCGCGGGTGCATGTTGGCGTCGAACTTGGCCTGTTGCTGGACGCGGCCCATCGGCGTTTCGACCCAGACCATCCCGCCTTCGACAACGCCGAGCTCGGCCGCGGTCTCCGGGTGGATGGTCAGCAGGGCATAGGGATGCTGCTTGCGCATCTTGGCCAGATGCTTGTGCTGCGAGCGATAGTACCACTTGAGCGAATTGCCGGTCGACATGATCAGCGGGTACTGCTCGAACAGCTCGGGTGTGCGCACCGGGCTCCAGGCGGGTTCCTCATAATCGGGCACGCCCGGATAACCCAGGCTCTTCAACAGATCGCCGCCCAGCTCCACCTTGCCGGAGGCCGTAGCAAAGCCGCCGCGCAGTTCGAAGCGTTTGAACTTGGGTTGGCTCATCAGCCAGGGCATGTCGCGATCCGACAGTTCGCCGTGCGTGATGCCGGTGGGTTCGAGTATCGAATCGAACCATTGCTCCATGGTATCGGGCCACTGGCCCAGTTGCCCCAGCCGATTGCCCAATTCGCGCCACAGCTGATAGTCGTCGCGGCGTTCATAGAGCGGATCGACCGTGCGGCGCGAGGCGGAATGGGCATCGCCGAAGCCCCACATATTGGACAGCAGCGGCCGTTCCAGCCCGTCGGTTGCCGGCAGCACATAATCCGCCAGTTCGCCACATGGCGTCATCCAGTGGTCCATGTTGACGCTCAGTTCCAGGTTCTCGCTCAGCATCGCGGCATGCAGCCGCCGGGCATCGCTGAGTGCTACGAGCGGGTTGCCCGCCTGCAGAATGAAGGCCTTGATGGGGTAGGGTTTCTGCTCGAGGATCGCAGTGGGCAGTGCGGCCGGAGCGATGACCATGTTGTAAATCGTCGGGCCGACGCCGAGCGGGTGTACCTTGGCCATGGCCGCGCGATAGGCCTTGAGTCCGCGCACCGAAGCAATCGGATGGGTGCCGGCGCTGATGCTGTCGCGCGTGCGCAAGGGGTGATCGATCAGCCTGTCCCAGTGCATTTCCTGACGAAACCGTGTCTGTTCGGGCGGATCGGCAAAGCGCGCACCGCCTTCGACGTCAAGATTGCCGCAAATGGCGCGCAGATAGGTCTTGCCGAAAACCGCAGCGGTCGTCGCCTTGCCCAGTTCGGCCGTGCCGAGGCCGAAGGGGATGTGGCCGGGCGTGTTGGTGGCATACATCCGGGCGGCGGCAACGATGTCGTCTGCCTTGAGCCAGGTCACTTCCGCGACTCTCTCGGGTGTCCAGGGGCGCACGGTTTCGGCCAGTTCGTCGAAACCCGTGCACCACTTCTCGACGAAGTCCTTGTTGTAGAGGCCTTCGGCAATGATCGTGTTGATCATGCCATAGGCCAGGGCGCCGTCGGTTCCCGGCCGGATCTGCAGCCAGATGTCCGCCAGATCGGTCAGTTCGGTACGGCAGGGATCGATGGCGATCACCTTGCCGCCCGCGGCCTGATAGGCCTTGAGGTTCTTGCGCTGGCTGGCAAGCGCCAGCGAGCCGCCTACGCCCCACAGCACCCAGCACTTGGTCACGCCCGGAATCGGCGCGTTGCCGATCGAGGCCTGCTCGCCATAGACTGCCCATTCGCTGAGCAGTTCGGCCTCGCCGCAGTTCTTGCCCTGGTAGAGGATGTTGGGCGTGCCCCACAGGTTCGACCAGCGCCAGCAGGATGAATCGCCTGCGCCCTTGTAGGATCCGCCCATGGTCTGAACGCTTTCGGGGCCGTATTTGTCGCGCAATTCAGACAGCTTGGCGGCGATTTCCTCCAGCGCCTGATCCCAGGTGATGCGTTCCCATTTGCCTTCGCCGCGCTTGCCCGCGCGCTTCATCGGGTAGTTCACCCGGTCGGGATGATCGTGATATTCGATCGCCTGCCCGGCGCGCGGGCAATCGGCGGGGAAGCCGGCGGTGCGGTCCGGCCGGATCGACATCGGCCGGTTGTTCGAGATCTTCGCTTCGACATAACAGCCGACGCCGCAGATCGGGCAAGTGCCGCGCTTGGTTTCGCAAGGGACCGCTTCGGCCGGAATTTTGGGCTGTGTCGCCATGTGTCGCTCTCCGTGAGGGAGAGTGTGTGCCCCATGGCCTGGCTTGTCAAAGCAAAGTCAATTGTCCATCCAGATCGGGACGGCGGAATTGCGAGCAATCGAGCTCGATCGGATCGGCTTCCATGCCCAGCCGCCTGACTGCCCGGCGAAAACGTGTGCGGAACAGGTCTGCCCAGACGCCATCGGGTTTCATGCGTGAGAAGAAGTCCGGATCGTTGTCCCGGCCGCCGCGCATGTCGCGGACAATGCCCATGACCTTGTTCTTGCGGTCCGGGAAATGGACCGAAAGCCATTCGCGAAACAGCGGCGCCACTTCGTGCGGCAGGCGCAGCATGATCCAGCTGGCCGAACGCACACCCAGTCCGGCAGTTTCATCCAGAATTCGTTCCATGAACTCATCTGTGATCGAGGGAATCACAGGGGCTACGGAAACATGTGCCGGCACGCCTGCCTTCACCAGCGTGGCCAGCGCTGCCAGCCGCTTGGCGGGAGCAGCGGCGCGGGGCTCAAGCAAGCCCGACAGCCCTGGATCGAGGCTGGTGACTGAGATGCACACAGCCACCAGCCGCCGCTTGGCCATGTCCGCCAGCAAGTCGATATCGCGCAGCACGCGGTCACTCTTGGTGGTGATGATGACCGGATGCCGGCTCTCCAGGCACAATTCGAGCACTTGCCGGGTGATGCGATAGCGTGACTCTATTGGTTGATAAGGATCGGTATTGGTGCCCATGGCGATGGGGGCGGGGCGGTAGCCGCGCCGGGCCATGGCCTCGCGCAGGAGGCGCACCGCGCCGGGCTTGGCAAAAAGCCTGGTTTCGAAATCCAGCCCGGGCGACAGGTCGTGATAGGCATGGGTCGGCCGCGCGAAGCAATAGATGCAGCCGTGTTCGCAACCCCGATAGGCATTGATCGAGCGGTCGAAAGGAATGTCAGGACTCTTGTTGAAGCTGAGAATGCTTTTCGGATGTTCTTCGGTAACGGTTGTGCGCAGTCCGCCGGTGGGCCCGTCGATGTCCTCGCGTAGGTCGCGCCAGTCGCCATCTTCCTCGCGCATGGCGAGACCGAAACGCCGCGACAGTTCGCCCGATTGCGCGCCGCGGCCGCGAAGCGGGCCTGATTGCATGATGCTGTTGGAACATAAATAGAACAAAATGGCAAGCGATCTCGGTTGATCATGAAAACGTGGTCGTGTGACAATTCTCACATTGCCCCTGTGACTCCCGCCACCGCCGCTTTCGTCCATCCGCGCCAAAAGGAACTCCTCAACACGAAAGGAGTTCGAAATGCTTACGACGTCTTCCAAAGTTCGCTTCCTGACTGCCGGTCTGGTTATCGCAGTTGCAGGTCTTTCCTCCGGTCCGGCTATGGCTGGCCCCCGTGATTCGGCTTCGGCCTACAATCCGGAAACCAATACCACGATCACAGTGGCTCGCGGCCCGAACGGCTGGGTCAGGACGGTCGAGCAGGGCAATACTCTGAGCCGTCACAACCCTTTGCCGCGTCCGACCAGCACGCCGATCACAGGTTCGATGTATGATCCGCGGACCAACACGACCACCGTTTTGAGGACGGGGCCCACCGGCGCGGTGCGCATGATCGAAGAAGGCAATACGATGAGCCGGCACGAGCCGGGTCCGCGTCCTACCAGACGGCCAATGTCTGGCGCCATGTACGATCCGCACACCAACACGACGACGGTTCTGGTTACCGGGCCCAATGGCGCGGTGCGCACAGCCGAGCGTGGCAACACGCTGCACCGGTACGAGCCTCTGCCGCGTCTGACCTCAACTCGCATGTCGGGCTCGATGTATGACCCTCGCACCAATACAACGACGACCCTCGTTACGGGTCCGAGGGGGGCAGCGCGCTCGGTCGAAGGCGGCAACACCCTGAACCAGCATCGCGACATGGCGCCCGTTCAGCCCTTCCGAGGCAATGCTTCCGGTTCGCTCTACAACCCGGATACGAACACCACGACTACGGTGATCCGGCGCGGCGGCATGAGCGGTCGCATGGTCGAGGTCGGCAATATGCTTGGCCGCCGCTGATAACCGAGATAGCCAACGGTAAAGAGGGCCCGGCGAAAACCGGGCCCTTTTTTCGTCTGCGCGGCGTCTCTACACTTCGCGCAATCGCGGCATCAGTTCGACGAAATTGCAGGGCCGGTTGCGGCTGTCGAGCTGCTCGGCCAGAATTCCGTCCCAGCCGTCCTTCACCGCACCATTCGAACCGGGAAGGGCAAAGATGTAGGTCCCGCGTGCCACGACCGCACAGGCGCGGGATTGCACGGTAGAGGTGCCGATGGTCTTGTAGCTCAGCCAGCG
This sequence comes from Novosphingobium sp., assembly GCA_050248535.1. Taxonomy (GTDB): domain Bacteria; phylum Pseudomonadota; class Alphaproteobacteria; order Sphingomonadales; family Sphingomonadaceae; genus Novosphingobium. The sequence continues at coordinate 9,513 of JBFWSE010000077.1, read as the reverse complement.
GAACAGCTCGCCGAAGCCCTCGATTGACTTGTCCTTGACCCGGTCGAGCGCTTCGGGCGTCACGTCGCGGCCGGTCAGGCCAGTGCCGCCGGTGGTAATGACGCAATCGACGCCGCGATCGTCGATCCAGTTGTTGAGCCGGCTGGCGATGGCCAGGGCATCGTCGCGTTCGATGGCGCGAGCCACGAGATTGTGGCCGGCGCCCCTGATCCGTTCGGCAAGGATGTCGCCCGAAGTGTCGTCGGCGGCCGTGCGCGTGTCGGATACAGTCAGCAACGCGATGTTTATGGGTTTGAATTCGCGTTCGGGGTCAACGGCCACGCAGAATAACTCCATTGGCGTTCATGCGCACGGCCTTGGCCGCGCCCAGGCCGGGAAATGTCGGCCACATGCCCTGGGCGAGCGCCATGCGGCTTTCCGATGGGCCGCCCGCCTGTCGCTCGTACATCCAGTAATTGCGCATGACGATGTTCACGTATCCGCGGGTTTCCCAATAGGGCACGCTTTCGATCCACAGCAGCGGGTCGCCCTGATCGCGGATCTCGGTTGCCCAGCGGCGAACCGGAACGGTCCCGGCGTTGTAGGCCGCCATCATCTTGGGGAGCAGCCCCTGCGTGCTGGCATCGTCGCGCAGCATAATCAGGTGCCGCTGGCCGAAGGCGAGATTGACTTCGGGCTTGTTGAGATCGCTGGCATTGCCGGAATAGCCCAGTGCGGCCCCGTGTTGCCGACCAGTGGCCGGCATGATCTGCATCAGCCCGCGTGCGCCCGCGGGGCTGACAACACTGGCCCGGAACATCGATTCCTGCAATGCATGGGCATAGACCAGCGCCGGATCGACCTGCCAGCCGCCGACCGGCACCCATTTCGGGGTCGGAAACCGCGTTGCCGGTTCGATCTGGCCGCCATAGGGCGCATTGTAACCCATCCATAGCTGGGTGGAGGGCATGCCCAGGTCGCGCGCCAGACGCGAGAGCGACTGATATTGCGCGGCGCTGCCCGTGCGGGCCTGATAGCGCAACACTTCGTCCGCGCGCCCGTCCTGGCCGATTTGCGACAGGCCGACTGCAGCGCGCACGGCCGGGACATCGCGCAATTTCTGCCAGTCGTCCTGAGTGAAATCGGCCTCGAAATGCGTTTCGGGCAGCTTGAGTCCCAGCTGTTCGATCGCCAGCATGCCATAAAGCGTTTCGTCGCGGCCGGCGGCCTTGCGCAAGAGATCGGCGGCCTTTTCCGGCTGGCGGTTTCGAATGGCCGCACGCGATTGCCAATAGAGCGCAGCCGTCATCAGTTCGGGATTGCCGGCGCGGGACGCCGCATTGCCGAATGCCTCTTCGGCACCGGTAAAGTCACCTAGCCGCCATGCGGCAAGCCCGGCGGTCCACCAGCCTTCGGCCACCCAGGGCCCGGCGCCCTGCGCCGCCAGCTGGCCCAGCGCATAGGCCGACTGGTCGTCGTTTTCGATGTAGAAGCTCCAAGCCACTTTCTGCCGCCATTCGGCGCGCGCCTGGTCGCTCAGCGTCCAGTCGATTCCATCGAGCAGCGCGCGGGCGCCGGCCGGATCGTCGTTCTTGATTTTGAGCTGGATGGCGCTGGCCAGATTGCCGGGCATGGTGCCATCGCCGGTCTCGCGCGGCCGGATGCGTTTGGGCATAGAGGGCAGCGAAGAGAGCCGCTGCGCGTCCGGCAAGTCCGGAACGCCATTTGCGCCGCGCGACAAGGCCAGCCGGGCAATCTGTTCCGCCTGCGGCAGGCCCCGGCCTTTGGTCAGCCATTGGTTGAGTTCGTCGAGTTCGATGCGCGGCGATCCGGGCGCGGTGAAATATTCCGCCTTGGCCTCCAGATGCAGCGGGCCATCGGGCTTCTGGGCGAACAGGGACTGCACTTTCGTCCAGTCGCCCTTGTCGATCGCCGAGAACAGGTCGCTGTAATAGGCGCGCTCGTCCTGGCTGAGAATCGAAGGCACTTCCGTCCGGTTGGCCCGGTTGCGGAAATAGTCGACGGCGGCGCTGTTGGCGGCGGCGGAAGTGGCTTGCAGAGTCGCGGCGAGTGCGCAGGCCGAAGCGAACAGCCGATGGCGCGCGGTTATGGTCACGTGCATTGGGTCTCCGTTTCGCTTTGCTAGCTGGTGGATTGCATAGTCCAGTCCAGCCATGCCCGCCAAAATCCCGCTTTCCAGCGCGGCCTTTCGAGCAGTGCGGCCAGATCGCGGGTAGCTAGCATGGGCATTTCCGCGCCCTCTCGGTTAAATTCGAGTGAAACGGCAGGACTTTGCGCCGGATCGTGGCCGAGTAGCGGCAGGATGGTGCCGCCGAAGATTATCAGACGCTTCGGCGTGGCGAGAGCGATATGCCGGGCGAGTACCTCGCCCATACCGGCGTGTGCCGCTACCTTCCAGTCGGCATGAGGCGTGTGGCGGGGCAGGACGCTGGCGAAATAGGCCTGTTCGGACGAGATGCCCATGGCTTCCAGCATAGCCAGCAGCAGGCGGCCTTGAGGGCCGGAGAGCAAAGTTTCGGTATCCTCGCGTTCCGGTTCCGCAACCACGAACATGATCTCCGCCCCCGCCGATCCGCGCGGCGGCACGCGGTTGGCGACGCGGCCGTTGTCGAGCCGGGGCTCTGTCAGCCACCAGTCGCGAAACAAGGCAAGGTCAGATGGAATTTCAAATGGTTGCGCCTTGGCAATCGGGAGTGGGGCGGACGCTTCGGGGCGAGGCGGCGGCGGAGCGGCGGGGTTTTCTTCCGGCAGACCAAGCCAGCTCTTGGGCGCGTCCTGCCAGTCGCTGTCGACACCCGCCTCTCGCCACCAGTCGAGCGCGGCTGCGAGATGTGCATCGAGGCTGTCTTTTCCGCCCAAGTCCATGCCGGGGTCTTGACCTGCCGCATGCCAGCAATCAAGGCACAATTGCGCTATCGTTGCGCCAGGATACAAGTGGAAAGCCCATGAGCGAACGTGAATCGATGTCCTATGATGTAGTGATTGTCGGCGGTGGCCCAGCCGGGCTGTGCGCGGCGATCCGCCTCAAGCAGGTGAATGCCGATCTGCAGGTCTGCATTCTGGAAAAGGGTTCGGAAGTGGGCGCGCACATCCTGTCGGGTGCGGTCGTCGATCCCAGGGCTCTGGACGACCTGCTGCCAGACTGGCGCGAAGACGGCTGCCCGATGGCCGAGACTCCGGTGACCGATAACTGGCACTGGTTCCTGACCAAGACCGGCAAGATGCCGATTCCGCACATCCTGATGCCGCCCTATATGTCGAACAAGGGCAAATATACCGGCTCGCTTGGCAACCTGTGCCGCTGGCTGGCCGGCAAGGCCGAAGAACTGGGTGTCGAGATATTCCCCGGCTTCCCGGCCGCCGAAGTGCTTTACGACGAAAAGGGCGCGGTCATTGGTGTGCAGACCGGCGACATGGGTGTCGACCGCGAGGGCAACCAGAAGGGCGATTACCAGCCGGGCATGAATCTGCTCGCCAAGTACACGCTGTTCTGCGAAGGTGCACGAGGACATCTCACCAAGCGTTTGAAAGAGAAATACGATCTTGATTCCGATTGCCAGCCGCAGAAGTACGGGCTGGGTATCAAGGAATTGTGGGACATCGATCCGGCGAACCACGTCCCGGGTCGCGTTCTGCACACTCAAGGCTGGCCGCTCTCCGAAAGTGGCAGCGGCGGCGGCGGCTTCCTTTACCATCAGGCGAACAACCAGGTGGCCCTGGGTTTTGTCACGACGCTCGATTACGCCAACCCCTATGTCTACCCCTTCGAGGAATTCCAGCGCTGGAAGCAGCACCCGGAAATTCGCAAGGTGCTCGAGGGCGGCAAGCGGGCGTCCTATGGCGCGCGGGCAATCAACGAAGGCGGCTGGCAGGCCGTGCCGCGGCTGTGCTTCCCCGGCGGCGTGCTGGCTGGCTGTTCGGCGGGCTTCGTCAACGTGCCCCGGATCAAGGGCAGTCACACCGCGATGAAGAGCGGCATGCTGGCCGCAGAGGCGGTTGCCGCGGCCATCGGCGCCGGGCGCGAGCATGACGAACTAGCTGAATACGATAGCGCCGTTCGCGATAGCTGGATCGCCAAGGAACTGAAACTGGTACAGAATTCCGAGCCGATTCTCGCCAAGTTTGGCGGCGATCTGCTCGCCACGGGGCTTGCCGGCATCGAGATGTGGCTGCGCTATCTCAAGCTGCCGCTGGTGAAGCCGATGAAGCACCACACCGATGCTTCGGCCCTGCAACGCGCCGACTTGTTCCAGCCGATTGACTATCCCAAGCCCGATGGCGTGATCAGCTTCGACCGGCTGACCTCTGTGTCGTTCTCCTTTACCAACCACGAGGAAGACCAGCCCTGCCACCTGGTGCTCAAGGACCCGACGGTACCCACTCGGATCAACCTGCCGCTCTATGCCGGGCCGGAAAACAAGTATTGCCCCGCCGGGGTCTATGAATTCGTCGGCGAGGAAGGCGAGGAAAAGCGCCTGCAAATCAACGCCCAGAACTGCGTCCACTGCAAGACCTGCGACATCAAGGACCCGACCCAGAACATTGACTGGGTTGCACCCGAAGGTGGCGGTGGACCGAACTATCCGAACATGTAAAAATCCTCTCCAAATCGGAGAGGATTGTCCATGGATAGAGTCGAAGCGGGTCCCGTCAGCGACCCCGACGAGGTAATCGCCGAACTGATGTTCGCCGATCCATCGGCGGGCCAGCCGACGGTCTATTTTATCAGGCCCTCGGAAGTCGATTGGGACCGCGTCGAGGGCAGGTTTCATCGCATGCCGATGGCCATCCGTAATGGCCGCAAGGCCGTGCAGCAGCCGTCGCTGGACGAGGAGGGTTTCGTTTTCGTCCGGCATGAAAGCCAAGTCTGCGATTTTTATGACGATGCGGAAATCCGCCGGGTGTATTATCCAGAGTTGGAACGGCTGACCAGGGACCTGACCGGTGCCCGGAACGTGTTTGTTTTCGACCATACGGTAAGAGGCCAGCAGGGCGGAACGCGCGGCTCGGTGGAAGTCGAACTACCGTCCGACATGATGCATTGCGACCTCACCGTGCAGGCTGCCGAAGAGACGCTGGCACAGGTGGTTCCAGGTGCGGGGGAAGGGCGCTGGGTGCAACTGAACATCTGGCGGCCGATCGCCGGGCCGTTGACCACCTTGCCGCTGGCGGTTTGCGACGGGCGCAGCATCAAGCCTGAGAGTTATGTTTTTACGCCTCTGGTCAGGCCGGATTTTGAGAGCGAATTTCTGACGCTGGCGTACGATCCTGAACAGCGCTGGAGCTATCTTCCGGCAATGACGCGCGACGAAGTCATCGTTTTCAAGAACTACGATTCGGACCCAGCCAAGACTCCCTGTTCGGTACACGGCGCTTTCGTGGATCCATTTTCCCCCATCAATGCTCCTGCGCGCGAGAGCATCGAAGTGCGAGTCTTCGCGCAGCTCTAGCCGGCGGTTTGGACAGCGCGCAAGACTGTCGCTAGAGGCATTTCGATGCCTGCCGAAAATGCTCTCGCCGAAACCGCCTACGCCAAGATAAACCTTGCCCTCCATGTTCGGCGGCGGCGCGAGGATGGATACCATGAACTGGAGACCGCCTTTGCTTTCGTCGATGCGGGGGATCTGCTGACTGTCGAGGCGGCACAACGCGATGAATTGAGAACTGTTGGAGAGTTTTCCTCTCAACTCAATGATCCATTTAATAATATTGTTGCCCAGGCTCTGTCATTGCTGCCGCATGGGCCGGGCTTGAAAGTGACGCTGGACAAGCGCTTGCCGGTCGCAGCCGGGCTGGGCGGCGGCTCGGCAGATGCGGGGGCCGTATTCCGGCTGATCGAACGGCGCCACGGTCTGCCCGCCGACTGGGCCGAGCGCGCCGCCAAGTTGGGTGCCGACGTTCCCGCCTGCGTCAGAAGCGAGGCCTGCCTCGGCCACGGCACCGGCACGGAACTGTCCCCGCTTGAAAACGACCTTGCTGGAACGCCCGTGTTGCTGGTCAATCCGCGCATACCGCTGACGACCGGGCCGGTGTTCGAGGCGTGGGATGGCATGGATCGCGGGCCTTTGCCACAGGGCGCCGCCAGCGCCATCGCTTATGCAGGCCGCAATGATTTGGAACAGCCCGCTCTGTCGCTGTGTCCGATCATTTCGGACGTATTGGCCTTGCTCGACCGCACTGGGGCCAAAGTCTCGCGCATGTCCGGTTCGGGCGCGACCTGTTTTGCGTTTTACAAGGACGATCACGACCTCCGGATTGCCGACGATATGGTGCGGGAGGAATGGGGCGGCTGGTGGACACTTGCCGGGCATTTGCGGTGAAGGACACACCTTACCGCCTGATCGGCACCCCCCGCTTGGGCGGCATTCTGGTCGTATCTGACCACGCTTCGAACCGCCTGCCCGATGATATCGACCTTGGCATCGATCCCGTTCTGTTGGATCAGCACATCGCGGTCGATCTCGGCGTGGGCGCCATCGCCGGACTCATGGCCCAGCGCCCCGGCATTGCCGCCTTTCTCGGCAATGTCAGCCGCCTCGTTTGCGACTTCAGCCGTGAGGAGCATGCCCCGGGCGTGGTCCCTATCGTTAGCGACGGACACGCCATTCCCGGCAATAATCTGAGCCACGAGGAGCACGAAAGGCGGCTCGACCGCTTCTTTCGTCCCTATCATGCTGCGCTGTCCGCGTTGCTCGACGAAGTGCCGCCTGCGCTCATCCTGTCGCTTCATAGCTTTACTCCACAACTTGCTAGCAAACCGGAAGAAAAGCGGCCCTGGCATGTCGGTGTGTTATATAATTCCGACGACCGCGCCGCGCGCCTGGCGATTGCCATGATGGAAGCTGAAGGGCTGACTGTCGGCGATCAGGAACCCTATTCGGGCGTATTGCTCAATGCGACAATGAACCGCCATGCCGAACCTGAAAGGCGGCCCTATCTGGGCGTCGAAATCCGTCAGGACCAGATCTGCGAAGAGCGGGGGCAGGGCGAATGGGCGGAGCGGCTGGCGAATATCTGCAACAAGGTGGCGTTGAAGCTCATGTGATTGGGGTGTAGGGGCCGCATCGAACTCGCTTTCGGAGCCTCCCAATGCCCGCTTACCGTTCCCGCACTTCCACTCACGGCCGCAACATGGCCGGCGCCCGCTCGCTGTGGCGCGCGACGGGGATGGAGGATGGCGATTTCGGCAAGCCGATCATCGCCATTGCCAACAGCTTTACCCAATTTGTCCCCGGACATGTCCACTTGAAGGACCTGGGCCAAATGGTGGCGCGCGAGATTGAGCGGGCAGGCGGAGTCGCCAAGGAATTCAATACGATAGCCGTCGATGATGGCATCGCCATGGGCCATGCCGGCATGCTTTATTCGCTGCCCAGCCGCGAGATCATTGCTGACGCTGTCGAATATATGGTCAATGCCCATTGCGCTGACGCGATCGTCTGTATTTCCAACTGCGACAAGATCACGCCGGGCATGCTGATGGCGGCGATGCGGCTCAATATTCCCGCCGTGTTCGTTTCGGGCGGGCCGATGGAGGCCGGCAAGGTCACTACCGAAGACGGCAAGGTCCGCGCGGTCGACCTGATCGATGCGATGATCGTTGCGGGCGACGCCAAGGTCAGCGACGCCGATGTGGCGAGCTATGAGCGCTCGGCCTGCCCGACCTGCGGCTCGTGCTCGGGCATGTTCACCGCCAATTCGATGAATTGCCTGACCGAGGCGCTCGGCCTGTCGCTGCCGGGCAACGGCACGGTTCTGGCCACGCATGCCGACCGCAAGGAGCTGTTCCTCGAGGCCGGCCGAACCGTGGTCGAGCTGTGCCGCCGCTATTACGAGCAGGACGACGAAAGTGTCCTGCCGCGCAATGTCGCCAACAAGGCGGCTTTCGAGAACGCCATGCGGCTTGACATCGCCATGGGCGGTTCGACCAATACCGTGCTGCATATCCTTGCCGCGGCCGAGGAAGGCAGGATCGATTTCACCATGGCCGACATTGACCGGCTGTCGCGCGAAACCCCTTGTCTGTGCAAGGTCGCGCCCAATGCCGCCGATGTCCACATCGAGGACGTCCACCGCGCAGGCGGCATCTACGGGATTCTGGGCGAGCTCAATCGCGCCGGGTTGCTCGACGCCACGTCGCCCACGGTCCATGCCGCTACGCAGGCCGAGGCGCTGGCGCGTTGGGATATCGCCCAGAGCAATGCCGAAGACGTCCAGACCTTCTACAAGGCCGCGCCCGGCGGAGTGCGCACTACCGAGGCTTTCAGCCAGGCCAAGCGCTGGAGCGAGCTCGATGCCGACCGTGAAAAGGGCGTGATCCGCAGCGCCGAACACGCCTTTACCAAGGACGGCGGACTGGCGGTGCTCACCGGCAATATTGCCCTTGATGGCTGCATCGTAAAGACTGCCGGTGTCGATGAATCGATCTGGAAGTTCTCCGGCCCCGCGGTGATCTGCGAGAGCCAGGACGAGGCGGTTACCCGCATTCTCGGCAAGGGGATCAAGGAAGGCGATGTCGTGCTGATCCGCTATGAGGGTCCCAAAGGCGGGCCGGGCATGCAGGAAATGCTCTATCCAACCAGTTACTTGAAATCGATGGGGCTGGGCAAAGTGTGCGCATTGATCACCGACGGGCGGTTCTCCGGCGGCACATCGGGCCTGTCGATAGGCCACTGTTCGCCCGAAGCGGCCGAGGGCGGGGCGATCGGGCTGGTCGAGAACGGCGACATCATCGATATCGATATCCCCAATCGCACGATCAATGTGCGGCTGAGCGACACCGAGCTGGCGTCAAGACGCACCGAGATGGAGGCGAGGGGCGCCAAAGCCTGGAAGCCCGCCACCCGCAAGCGCGAAGTCAGCGCCGCCCTGCGCGCCTATGCCGCGCTCACTACCAGCGCTGCGCGCGGCGCGGTGCGCGACGTCAGCCAGGTCGAAAAGGGCTAGGCGATGAAAGCACATCTTTCGCTTGCTCTGCTGACGCTGGCAGCCTGCTCGGTCAAGACCACCGAAGGCCAGGATGAGGCTGCCTCCGGCGAGGCCAATGCGCTGATTGCCCCGTCGGGCTCGCCGGCAACGATATCCTGTGCGCTGGCGGGGGCAAAGGAATTCAAGGACCAGTGCGGTATCGAGCGGTTCGTCACCGATGGAAAGCACTTCATCGTCCTGCGTCACCCGGACGGCGGTTTCCGGCGGATCGAGGAAGTCGAGACCGGCAAGCGTTACAGGGTGCTGGATGGCGCGGACGAAGTGGCGGTCGATGCCAATGGCGCAGATGTAGAAGTGACAGTGGGTGACGACCACTACCTGTTTCCCAGTCTGAATCCGAGCAATGCCCCGCAACTCTGAGCAGATTCTCACCGTCGCGCAAATGCGCGCGGCGGAAGAGGCGCTGATTGGCGGGGGTTCTTCGGTCGTTAAGCTGATGCAAATCGCGGGGCGCGGCGCGGCAGACTATGTCTGGCGCATGGCAGCGCACCGGCGAGTGACCGTGCTGTGCGGGCCGGGCAATAA
>JBFWSE010000076.1:0-17893 GCA_050248535.1 Novosphingobium sp. | reverse complement strand
GAGACCAGCACGGTCATGCCTTCGGACGACAGCGCGTGGATCTGGTCCCAGAACTCGCGCCGGGCTTGCGGATCGACGCCGGCGGTGGGCTCGTCGAGCAGCAGAATCCTGGGCTCGTGCAGCACGGCCGCGGCGAGTGCGAGGCGTTGTTTCCACCCGCCGGACAGCTTCCCCGCCAGCTGACCGGCACGGCTTGCGAGGCCCAACCGTTCCAGTGCTTCGTCCACCCGGCGGTCGCGCTGGTCGAGGCCAAAGACCCGGGCGACAAATTCGAGGTTCTCGCGGATCGACAAGTCGCCAAACAGCCCGAACTTCTGCGTCATGTAGCCGATCTGCTGCTTGATCGCATTGCGCTGGGTGGCAAGGTCGAGACCCAGCACTTCGCCCTCGCCTTCATCGGGGATCAGGAGCCCGCAGATCATCCGCAGAGTGGTGGTCTTGCCCGAGCCGTTGGGGCCGAGGAAACCGCAGATGCTGCCTTCCGCTACCGCGAGATCGACACGATCGACCACTGTGCGGCCGGAAAACCGCTTGGTCAGGCCGCGAACGTCGATGACCGGCTTGGCGCTCATGGCGCCGCAACTTCAACTGGCAGACCCGGCGGCAAAGGCTTGTCGCTCGGTTCCAGCCGCGCCTCGACCAGGAACACCAGCTTCGCGCGCGCATGTTCGCTGTAGATCACCGGCGGAGTGAATTCGGCGCGCGGCGCGATGTAGCTGATCCTGGCGGAGCGCTCGGCCCCGCAGCCGTCGCAAGTGAAGCGCACCGTCGCGCCGGTGCGCAGTGCGGCGACGCGATCCTGCGGGACATAGAAGCGCAGCTTGCGCTTGTCGTCGGGCAGCACGGCGACTACCGGCGCATTGGCGGGCACCCATTCGCCCGGATTGAAAAAGGTCTGCTCGATCACGCCCGCCGCCGGGGAGGCCGGGGCAATGTCCGCCCGCCGCTGCTGCTGGCCGCGCAAGGCCGCTTCGGCCCCGGCGACTCCGGCCTGCGCGGCGCGGATTTGCGCCGTCCTGCCCGCGCTCATTTCGCCGGCGCGCATTTGCGCGCGCGCCTGATCGAGCGCTGCCCTGGCGCCATCGCGCGCGGCGCGGGCGGCGTCGAGCTGCGCGCGCGAGGCAATGCCCTCGCCGACCAGTTGCGAAGCCCGGTCGAAATCGCGCTGGGTTCGGGTCAATTCCGCAGTCGCCGCGCGTTCCTGCGCGCGCCAGACGTCCAGTTCCGCCTGGCGCTGGCGCGCACTGGCAAGATCCTGGGCCTGGGCGCGGGCCTGGACGACTTCGGCGGCGACGCGGCTGGTTTCGGCATCGGCCGTGACCGTTTCAAGCGAGAACAACGGCGCCCCGGCCTCCACCCGCGCCCCGCGCTCGACGGGACGGCTCGCCAGCCGCCCCGCCTGCGGCGCGCCAATGTAAAGCGTCTCACCCTCTACATAGCCCAGCCAGCGATCCTCGCCACTGTCACGGCCGAACATGAACCAGCCAATCGCGCCCAGAACAGCCAGCACGGCAATGGCGACAACGGGTTTGGGCGGCAACTTCATGACACTAACTCCTCGCGCACTAGCAGTCCCTTGAGCAAGGTTTCAGCATGCGCTGCGGCCATCTGGGCCGGATCGATGCATTCGGCGCCGACGGGTTCAAAAACCGTCTTCCACAACGCCGACATGATCACCCCGCCGGCTATCGAGCGGCAGGCGAGATGCGGGTCGGCACAGGCGAATTCGCCGCGCGCCACGCCATGCCGGATCACGCGTTCGAGCAGGCCCAGCACGCGCAGCAGGGCATTGTCGTGATAGTAGCGAGCGAGCTCCGGAAAACGCTGACCTTCCCCGACGATCAGACGGGGGACAAAACCGATATCGCCACTGGTCAGCCGCTGAATGGCAGTGGCGACCACGCCACGCAGCAGCGCATCGGCCGGAATGTCGCCAAAATCCTCCGGAGCGAAAGCCGGCAATGTCTCCGCAATCAGCCCTTCGACGAGTTCGTGGAACACCGCTTCCTTGCTGTCAAATTGCAGATAGAGTGCGGCGCGCGAGATACCCACGCGCCTGGCAATTGTCTCCATCCGCGCGCCGGCAAAGCCGCGAGCGCTGAACTCTTCGCGCGCGGCGGCGAGGATGTTTTCGCGGCGGTTGACGGGGGCCGGGCGAGGCATACCGCATTTATAACTGACGCGTCAGTTATAAACAAGTCCTCGCCCGCGCGAGCGGAAACACTATGGCGCGGCGCCAATTCCTGTGTCACTTCCCCGGCGACAAGGAAGGGAGAGGTAGCATGGCTGGAAAGCCCCTGCGCGCGCTGGTCGTCGGCACCGGCTTCGGCTGCCGCATTCAGGTCCCCGCCTTTCGCGGCGCGGGATACGAAGTTGTCGGCCTGGTCGGCAGCGACCCGCAACGCACGGCAGAAAGGGCGGCGGCGAATGGTGTCGATATGTTTTTCACCGATCTTGCCAAGGCGATCTCCGCAACCAGGCCCGATGTTGTCGCCATTTCGACCACGCCGCATACCCATGGCCCGCTGACCCTGCAGGCGCTCGACATGGGCTGTCACGTACTGTGCGAAAAGCCTTTCGCCCGCGACGCCGGCGAAGCCCGCAAGATGCTGGCGGCCGCCGAAAGGGCCGGCAAGGTCCACATGATCGGCAATGAATTCCGCTTCGTGCCCCAACGCAGCGCCACTGCGCGGGCCATTTCGGGCGGCGCGATCGGCGAGCCGCGGTTTGCCAGCTTCATCCAGGTTGGCGGCTACATCAAGGCATGGGAACAGTACTTTCCGGACTGGTGGTTCGATCCCGCGCAGGGCGGCGGCTGGCTGGGGGCAAGTTCCTCGCACTGGCTCGACCAGATCCGCGTCTGGTTCGGCGAATTCCACTCGGTCAGCGCCTCGCTCAATGCGGTGACCCTGTCACGCGGGCCGGTGGAAGACACCTTCGCCGTGCGCTTCACCATGGAAAACGGGCTCGAAGGTGTGCTGCAGCAATGTTCGGGCGCCTATGGGCCGATGTTCGATTCCAACCACATCGCAGGCTCGGCCGGCCACATATGGTTCGACAACGAGGGGCTGCATTTCGCCGATGCCAATGGCGAGCGCGAACTGCCTGTCCCCGCCGATCTCGAACTGCCCCCGCCCCCGCCCTTGACCCAGGACCCGCGCAACCAGCGGTTCGACTGGCAGGCCATGGCCTATGTCGAAATCGCGCCCTACACTGAGCTATGCAAGGCGATGGCTGCGGCGATCCGGGGCGAGCAGGCGCCCTCACCCGTTCCCCCCGCAACTTTCGCCGATGGCGTGGCGCACATGCAGGTACTCGACGCCATCCGCACTTCGGCGCGCAACGGTGGCGCCATGGTGCGCGTCGCCGCGATGTAGGAGGTGACACAATGTCCCCCCTCCCGCTTGCGGGAGAGGAACAAAAAAGGAGAATTCAAACAGTGAAATTCGCGCTCAACATCCCGCTGGTCAAAGTCACTACCGATGGCATGGGTTCGGCGGGCCGGCAGGTGCGCGTGCTGGTCCGCGCGCTGGAGCAGGCTGGGCTCGATGCCTGCCTGACGTCCGAACACCCTGCCCCATCGGCGCACTGGCTACACAACGATCCGGGCGGGCACGACTGCACCGATCCTTTGACGGCCTTCGCCTATGTCGCGGCCTGCAGTGAGCGCTTGCAGCTGTTCACCAACATCATTGTCCTGCCCTACCGCAATCCTTTCGTGCTGGCGAAAGCGGCGGCGACCCTGCAGATTCTCTCGGACAACCGGCTGCTGCTGGGCGTCGGCGTCGGCTACCAGCAGGAAGAGTTCGACGCGCTGGGCGTGCCTTTTCGCGAGCGAGGCGCGCTGGCCGACGAGGCGATCGAAACTCTCCGCGAAATCTGGGCAGGCGGCGCGATCGCCAAAAAGGGCCGCCATTTCGACGCCCTGGGCAACGAGTCGCGCCCTGTCCCTACCCCGCCCCCGCCAATCTGGGTCGGCGGCGGCAGCGATGCGGCGCTCGCCCGTGCGGCGCGCCTGGGCGACGGCTGGGCGCCCTATTTCCTGGTGCCAACCAACGATCCCGATGTCCGGCGCTCGGCCGTCGTCGACATGGATCATTTCGGCGAGAAAGCGGCGCGTTTGCATGACTTGCGCGCGCAGCATGGCCGCACCGGGCCCTTCGACATGGCCGTCGCCCCGCCGTTCCGGCCCAAGGAACCGACCAAGGAAAACGCGGAGAAGTTCCTTGGCGAAGTGGCCGAGTTGGAGGCGCACGGGGTCAGCTGGATCTGGACTTCGGTGCCCTCGCACGATGAGGGACTCTATCTCGAAATGGTGGCCTGGTTCGGCGAGGACGTGATCGGGGCGTGGCGGAAGTGATTTGGATGGTTCACGCAGAGACGCGGAGGAAGAAGCAGAGACGCAGAGATTTATGACGGTTGGTAATCGCTGACTACTCTGCGTATGCCGTCCTTGAGGGTCGCATCGGAGAAATTCAGAAGCAGCCCGACGGGCTGCTTGAGTAACCGCAAATAAGTCAGCAGCTGCTTTGCATGGGTCTTGCTGAGCTGTTCGACAGCCTTGATCTCCAACACAAGTCGACCTTCGACAAGAATATCGATCTTGAACGCAGGATCGAAAGCTTCACCATCGAAAACTGCCTTTACCTGAACCTGCCGCTCAACCTTCAGCCCTCGTTTTCTCAGCCGCCCAGCGAGCACCGATTCATAAACGGATTCAAACAATCCAGGCCCAAACTCCTTATGAATCGCAATAGCCTCCTCAATCGCGATCCAACTCAACTGGTCGATTGGAATCACTACTCCCTCCGCGTCTCCGTTTCTTCCTCCGCGTCTCTGCGTGAACCATTTCCTACTCCTCCAGGCCCACCTCAATCGACGACAGGTTCCCCGAAGGATCCTTCGGCACGTAATCCATGGGCGGCATCCCGGGCGGCGGCCCCCAGTCGGGGTTATCGTAGAGCGGCCCGGTGAATGCGACCGGCCCGGCATATTCTGTCTGGAATGCCCGCCACGAGAACCGCCAGCGGTCGCCTTGATCTACGAACCGTTCGTAATAGCTGCCAATGGCGAACAGCGCCTCGCCACTCGCTTTCTGGCTGTTCTCGGTGAAATAGGTTCGTGCAGAGGCGCCGCCATCCACGACTTCCAGCGCCGGGGTCCGCATGGTCAGCAGGATGCGGTTGAACAGCGGGAACACACCGCTCATGAACTCCATGATCTGCGCCCGGCCCGCGAGTACATGCCCGGCGATGCGCCATTCGCAGTCCTCGGTGAAACAGTCGCCGAAGCTGGCGAGGTCCTTGCGCCAGACTGCATCGACATAGTGGGCGTGGAGCTGGCGGACCATGCATTCGGCAGTTACGAAATCTATCATTGTTCTCTCCTTCACTCGGTCGCGCCACCGGCCTGCGCGCCAGTGCCCGATCGGTCGATGGTAAGTTCGTCCACGGGCGGCATGCCGGGCGGCGGACCATAGTCTGGCAAGTCGAAAAATGGCTCGTCGAACATCGGCCCGCCCGAATATTGCGTCTGGAACAGCCGCCACTTGAACCGCCATGTGACGCCTTCCTCGACGAAACGCTCGAAGTAGATGCCGACTGGCGAGAATGGTCTGCCGTCGGCAAAGCGGCTGTTTTCGGTAACATAGGTTCGCCCCAGTGCCTCGCCTTTGCCGCTGAGCGCGACAATCGGCGTGCGGAACGTCATCAGGATGCGTTCGTAGATCGGAAAGGCTCCGGCGATAAACCGCATGCAGTCCTCGCGCCCGCGCATCACCCGGCCGCCGACGCGCCATTCCGCTTCCTCGGCAAAGCATTGGCCGAAGGCCTCCACATCCTTGCGCCAGACCGCATCGGCATAGCGGGCATGAAGCCGGCGGATACCGCACTCGGCGGCAACGAAATCGCTCGCCATTTCCTCTCCCTCTCAACTAGTGTGCCCATTGGTGCACGGCGACAGCCGTTTGTCCATGGACTACGGGATCGAGGGAGCCATTTTGATGAAAGCCATTGTCGTGGGCACCGGTTTCGGCTGCCGTATTCAGGTGCCGGCGCTGCGCGGCGCGGGGTTCGAGGTTGCGGGCCTGGTCGGATCCGATCCCGGGCGCACGGCCGAACGGGCGACCGCCAATGGCATTGCCGGGGCCTATACCGATCTTGCTGCGGCGATCGACGATACCGGGGCGCAAGTCGTCGCGGTTTCGACTACGCCGCACACCCATGGCCAGTTCGCCCGGCAGGCGCTGGAAAGCGGCTGCCACGTGCTGTGCGAAAAACCCTTCACCCGCGATGCTGCAGAGGCGCAAGCACTGCTCGCCCAGGCCGAAGCCGCCGGCAAGGTCCACATGCTCGGCCACGAATTCCGCTTTATGCCCGATCGCGCCACGGCCGCGCGCGCGCTCGCCGAGGGCCTGATCGGCGAGGTCCGAGCGATCAGCTTCGTCCAGCTGCTGCCGCACATTCCGCACAACGAGGACCAGATGCCTGACTGGTGGTTCGATCCGGTCGAAGGCGGCGGCTGGCTGGGCGCCTCAATGCCGCACCTCGCCGATCAATTGCGCACCTCCGCCGGCGAAATGATGTCGCTCAGCGCTTCGCTCGGCCGGGTGGCGGCGACGCGTGGCACGGCGGACGACACTTTCTCGCTGCGCTTTGCCATGGCCAATGGCGCCGAAGGGGTGATCCAGTATTGCGCCGGGGTCTATGGCCCGATGCTGGATCTGGCCCATTTTTCCGGTTCGTCCGGCTCGCTGTGGATCGAGCAGGGCAAAGTCATGCACGCCGACAAGAGCGGCACGCGCGAAGTGCCGGTGCCCGACGACCTCAAGCTGCCCCCGCCCCCCCCGATCACCGCCGATCCGCGCCATGAAACGGCACGGTGGAAGATGCTCGTCGGCATGGAGCTGCCGCCCTACACCGTGCTGTGCCGCGCACTGAAGGCCCGGATAGAAGGCAACGCGCCGCCCAGCCCGGTCGAGCCTGCGACTTTCGCCGATGGCCTTGCCGCGATGAAGATCATCGATGCCGCCCGCTCTTCGGCGGCGGAGGGCGGCAAGGTGGTCGCGCTCTAGCCGCCCAGCACGCCCCCGCCATCGGCAACCAGCACCTGCCCGGTCGTGTAGCCGGCCTTCATAAGGTAGAGATAGGCTTCGGCCACCTCACCCGGTTCGCCGATGCGCGGGATGGGCTGGCTGGCGAAACGCGCTTCTTCGGCCTTTCGCATGGCCTCCGGCAGGCCCTTGAATATTTCCGTCGCTACGCCGCCGGGGAAAACCGCGTTGACGCGCACATCGGGCGCGAATTCGACGGCTAGCCCCCAGGTCAGGTGCTCGACCGACCCAGCCATGGCCGTCGCCATCACCGAACCCTTCTGCGGCTTGTAGGCGCTGGTTCCGGCCGTCAGCGTGATCGAACCGCCCCTGGTCACGCATTTCGCACCATGCTTGGCGAGAATGGCCGATCCCCAGAAACGCACCCCGAACAGCGCGCGGGCGTCGTCGAGGTCCATTTCGGCAAACGGCCCGCGCCGCGCCTTGCCCCAGTCGCCGGCAGTCGAGGCGATATGGTCGAATTGCCCGGAATGCGCGAAGTATGAAGCGACGGCAGGCTCGTCGGTAAGGTCAATCACGGCGGTTTCCGCCCCGCCCAGCCGCCCGGCTGCCTGGCCCAGCTTGTCCGCACTGGTCGAAGCGATCGTCACCGCCGCGCCCTCGGCCATGCATGCCTCGGCCACGGCAAACCCGATCCCCGATCCGCCACCGACAATCAAAATACGCGCGCCTGCCAAACTCATTGCTTCACTCCGCTGCCGGAAAACGCGGCTTCAGCCAGCCGACGACCGCATCCGCGATTGCCGGAATGCCGCCGTCGCGCTCGCCCTCCTCGCGAAAGGCGAAATGGTCGCCTTCGATCTCGACATAGGTCTTGTCGCTGCTCGCGGCATTTTCATAGAGCCCCTTGCCGACAAACGGCAGAATAGTGACGTCGGCATCCATGGTGATCGACAGCACCGGCTGAGTTACTTTCTTCGCGTCCTCGTGCATGTTCACCTGGGTCGATAGCCCCGACCAGGTGGATAGCCAGCCTTCCGCCGTCATCATCTGGACGAAGCCCGGGATCGACCAGTTCGCCACTTGCGGATCGGGCTGCATCAGCCCAATGATGCCGCGCTTGTTGGGAAACAGCGACAGGTCGGTCAGCGCCGGATCGGCCATGGTGCGATAGATCACAATGGTGTTGCAGGCGACGGCCTGGCGGGTAATGGCATTCTGCTCGGCCAGCGGCAGGTCGGCAAAGCCGGGCTGGGCCATCATGGCGCGGTATTTGCGCTTGCGTTCGATTTCCTCGCGCGCCCGTGCGTCGATCCGCTTGCAACGCTCGGCTTGAGCGGCGCGATAGCGGGTGAGGAATTCCTCTGAATATTTCGAGTGTTCCGGCGGCTTGCGATAGCCATTGTCCGGATTGAACATGTCGAGCGCCGGATCGCAGGACAGCGGATCCTCCTCGTCGGTCACCGAGGGATCGAGATTGGCCAGGCCCAGCGCGCCTTCGCTCAGCGCGCCGCACAGATTGATCAGCCCATCGGCTTGCGGCACGTCGAGTTCGTTAAGGTCATAGGGATTGCCCGCCGCGGTCAGTTTCAGCCGCTCGCCGACCGGAGTGTTGGCCTGCGCCATGTAAAAGGTCGACAACGGCCCGCCGCCGCTGTTGCCGCAGAACACCAGCTTTTCGAACCCCTCGGCCTTGAGATAGCGCAACTGCGCGGCGAGATCGGCAATCAGGCATTCGTGCTCGCAATTGACGTCATTGCCCAGATAGCGCGTCTGCCCGCCGAACACCGCATAGCCGGCCTCGACGAGGAACGGGGTGAGGTAGTGGCTCGAAAAATCGGCGCGGGGGTGATTGAATACTACTGCCGTCTTTTCCCCGCCACGCGTGTAGAGAATGCCCGACGAATGCGCGCCATCCTCTGCCTGCAAGCGGACATTGGTCTGGCGCGTGCCCTCGGGCAGGCGGAAGCGGTCGGAACCCCACCAGGTGAATGGCTGCACGCCGGGCGGTGTCTCACCCGGTGAGCGGCCAAAGCCGTGGAATATGGTATGGCGGCCTATGAATTGAGGCATTGTTCCCTCGATCTCCCGATTCCGCAGATATGGAAATGCCCTGCATTCCGCATTGCGACTGCCTAACCTCTAACCCTTCCGCGCCTCAAGGCCAGTGCACAAATGCAACACTTGTGGGGAATTGATTGACCGCCGCCAAATCCGTGTTGACCGCCTCTTGCCCGTGAGCCAGCGTGCCATTGAGGAATTTGCAATTCGGAGGAGGAATTCGGCATGAACGGACACCGAAAGCTTGTCGTCGCGGCTATGGCCGGCGCATCGGCGCTGATCTGGGCGGCGCCGGCTTTGGCGCAGGACAGCGGCGCCAGTGCAGACGATGACGAAATCATCGTCACCGCCCAACGCCGCGACGAAAAGTCGCTCGACGTGCCGGTTACGGTCAACACGCTGAGCGCCGCGGCAATTGAGACGGCCAATGTCCAGGACCTTTCCGACATCGCCAAGGTAACGCCGGGTCTGCGGTTCGACTTCGCCAGCGGTTATTCGCAGCCGACCATCCGCGGCGTAGGCACATCGGTCACCAGCTCCGGGGCCGTGGGCAATGTCGGCATCTATATCGATGGCTTCTATTCGCCCAACCCGATCGTCAGCGACTTCCAGCTGCTGAAGCTGAGGAGCATCCAGGTGCTCAAGGGGCCGCAAGGGACCCTGTTCGGCCGCAATACGACCGGTGGCGCCATTCTGGTGCAGACCGCCGATCCCAGCACGGATTCCAGCGGCGAGGCGCGTATTTCCTATGGCCGCTACAACGAAGTGCGAGGGCAGGCCTATGCCACTTTCGGCCTTGCGGAAAATGTCGCCATGGATGTCGAAGGCAGCTACAGCCGCGGCGATGGCTTCCTGACCAACATCAGCAACAACCAGCGCGTCGGCAAATACGAAAACTGGTCGACGCGCGTCGGCCTCAAGGCCGATCTGGGCAATGTCTCGGTCTTGCTGCGCTATATTCATTCCGAAGTCGACGATCCGACCTCGGTGTTGACCGGCAGCTATCGCGATCTCGATACAACCCCTGGCCAGGTTTACGTTAATCCAGTACTTGGCGGCGCTCCAGTTCCGTTCCGGATCAATCAGGGCGCGCCATTCTTCGCTACACCCGGAGAAATCACGTTCAATCCCGATCAGGTTGCAAGCGGTAGTGCAGCGAACGATCAGCAGTTCTTCCGGTCCAAGTCGAACATTGTACAGGCAACAATCAAGGCGGATCTCGGCTTCGCCAATCTGACTTCTTACACGCAATACCGCAAGGAAGACGCGGATTCGCGCATCGAAGGCGATCATTCGGGCACGGAAGTATTCGATATCGGCCTGCCCAACGACAATTCGACGTTCACCCAGGAACTGCTGCTGACGTCCAAGGCCGGCAGTCGGCTGCAGTGGACCGGTGGTTTGTTTTATGTTCGCAACCGCGACACCTATCGCGTCTATTTCGATTACCTCCCGGCTTTCGGGATCAATGGGCGCTGTTGCGAATTTGGCTCCAGCTCGGTCTCGGAAAGTTTTGCAGCCTATTTCGATGCGACTTACGAGATTTCGCCCAAGTTCTTCATCACCGCGGGCGGACGCTATGCTTACGACAAGCAGAGCAATGTCTATTCGATCGCCGCATTCGTTGCGCCGCCAGCCAATACGCCTTCGCAGGCCGAGTACGACCAGGTGAATGGCAGCCACTTCACCCCCCGCGTCGTGCTGCGCTACAAGCCCAGCGACGAAGCCAGCCTCTATGCATCCTGGTCGAGGGGCTACAAGGCGGCATTCCTCGATCTCGGCGGCGGGCTCCAGCCCAATGTGAACGATGCCGTGAGCCCGGAGAAGATCGATGCCTATGAATTCGGCGTCAAGTACGACAACCGCCGGATTTCCTTCGAAGGCGCATTCTTCTATTATGATTACAAGGACTTGCAGGTTTCCCTCTATCAGAGCGCCCGTGCGGTCATCATCAATGCAGCAACGTCGAAGGTCTATGGCATCGATGCCCAGGCCCGGTTCAATATCACTGACAAGTTTTCGGTAAACGTTGGCGGCACCTGGCTGCATGCCCGCTACAAGCGTTTCAACAATGCGCCGGTCTATACGCCGTGTCTGATGATCCCGCTCAGCGATCCGAATTCGGCCTGCTATGCCGATCCCAATTCGCCGATTTTCGCGCAATCGTTCCCGATAACCGGGACCTTGCTCACGGATTCGCCGATGCAGCGCTCGCCCGATTTCACCGGCAATATCGGGGCACGTTACAAGACCGACCTTGGCGGCGGCGAACTGACGCTTTCGGGTAACCTCTACTACACCTCGAAGTTCTACTTCGGCCCATCCGGCGTCCAGTTCCCGCAGAAGGGCTATGAGGTGCTGTCGCTTCGCGCGCAGTGGGTCGATCCCTCGGACCACTTCATGGTCGCGGTGTTCGGCGACAATGTCACCAACAACCGCTATATGACGGGCGTGCAATATACCAACAACGGCATCGGCGCTAACTGGTCGAAGCCCGCGACCTGGGGCATCGAACTGGGCGCCAAGTTCTGATCCCGGGCCAACCGGCCCAGCCAAATTTCAGGGGCGGCGGGCGCGATCCTGCCGCCCCTTTTCTTTGCCCGCGATTTTCCCCACACTCGTTTCAAACCAAAGGAGAGGCGAGGATGGGATTGCTCGATGCGCATGAAGCCATGAAAGGCAGGTTGGCCGTTGTCGTCGGCGGCGCGGCCGGGCACCTGGGGCGCGGGACGAGCCTGGGGCTGGCGAAGGAAGGCGTTCGGCTGATTGTCTGCGACAACGACCGCGAAGGGCTTGAAACCATTGTCGGCGAAGTCGAAGCGCTGGGCAGCACTGTCACCCCGATCTATGGCGATGTCATGGACCCAGCCTCGCTCGATGCGTTCTGGGACCAGGTCGAACAGCTGACCGACGGCATCGACATCCTGGTAAACGTCTGCGGCGGCGTCGCGCGCTCGCTGTTCGAATTCACCAGCCGCGAAAGCCATGCGGAGAACATCCGCTACAACTATGGCTACCACATCGACTCGTGCCAGCGCGCGCTCCCGCTCCTACGCAAGAGCGGAAAAGGCGGCGCGATCGTCAATTTCACGACCATCGAGGCGCACCGCGGCGCGGCGACTTTCGCGGTCTATGCCGGGGCAAAGGCGGCGCTGACCAATTTCAGCCGGGCGCTGGCGGTCGAACTGGGCAAGGACCGGATCCGGGTGAACTGCCTTGCCAGCGACACCAGCCCGGCGCGCACCACCAACGCGGCCTTGGCCAAGGAAGACTTCGAGCGCCTTGCCGAATGCGGGCCGGAAACCATGGACGAGGCGATGAAGATCTACGTCCCCATCAAGCGCGCCCCGACGGTGGAGGAAGTTGTCGATGGCGTGCTGTTCCTCACCAGCGACTTGTCGCGCACGGTCACCGGCACCACCCTGTTCGTCGATGGCGGAACCCAGGCCGCCTTCGGCTTCCTCGACTGGCCCGGTGGCGACAGCTTCATGCCGGCGCCGCTGGGCGGGGCGATGAAGCTTATGTTCGGGTGAGGCGGAACTAACCCCTCCCCCGATACCCCGACACCCCCTGATCGGGCACCCACAACCCCTCGGGCGCCACGCTGCTCTGCCAGAACACATCGATCGGCATGCCCCCGCGCGGATACCAGTAGCCGCCGATGCGCAGCCATTTGGGCTGCATTTCCACGAACAGCCGCTGGCCGATCCCGACCGTCACATCCTCGTGAAACGCCGCATGGTTGCGGAACGAGCCAAGGAACAGCTTGAGGCTCTTCGATTCGACGATCGTGCTGCCGGGCGCGTAGTCGATCACCAGATGGGCGAAGTCCGGCTGGCCGGTCACCGGGCACAGCGAGGTAAATTCGGGCGCGGCAAAGCGCACCAGATAGAGCGCATCCGGCCTTGGATTGGGCACGTAATCGAGCAAGGCCTCTTGCGGCGAGGCCGGGAGCGTGCTGTGGCGGCCAAGGTGGAGCGGCGGTTGTGCGGCGGTATCTGGTGTGTTGTTCATGACACATGCATGCCGCCATCGCGGCTTCAGCACAAGCTAACGGATGGCGCTGACAGGGTTCACGCGCTATTCATGGGCGCGGGCCAAGCGCCAGATACGGTATAGGGATGCGACAGCCAGGGCAGACAAGACCGATGCGGGCAATAGCGGCAATGCTGCCGATGCTGGCGCTCGCCCTCGCGCCGCAGGCTTTTGCGCAGGAACAACCGCTTCCATCGGTGAGCGATTATCGCCTGCCTGCCCCGCAACCGCGCGCCACTCGCGCGCCCGGCCCGGTGGACCCGCAGAACCCTGTCGTTCCGGTCCGCCGCGTCGAAAGCAGCCCGGCCCCGGCGGCTTCGGCTTCCGCCGCTCCCAGCCCCGCACCGTCGCAAAGCGCAAACCCATCGCCGCGCCCGTCGGCCTCAGCTTCGCGCCCTGCCGCGCCGCGCCGGGCGGAAGCCCCCGCGCGCGACCAGGCAGATGCTCGCGAGCCTGCCGCAACGCGCGACAGCGAACCCCGCGCCACGGAACGGCAGGAACCGGCAGCCGCGTCTGCACCTTCACCTGCACCTGCGGCTTCATCCTCCACTGTCACTGCCAATGCCTCACCGCCGGTTTTGTGGAACGTCCACAAGGCCAATTCACCGGCAAACTGGCCCTGGTTGCTCGGCATCGCCCTGCTGCTCGCCTCGAACGCCTATCTTCTGTTCCTGCTCTTGCGCCGCCGCCAGCGCATGGCTTCCGGGAAATCGGAAGCAGAACAGGACGCCCCTCAGCCGGAGGCACCGGCTACGGCAATGCTGCCCGAACCGGCGATACCGGAGACGCCGCCACTACCGGCGGTCGCCCAAATGCCTGTCGAAGAGCCGCCGGCCGAAGAGGTCCCGGCCTCTCGGCCCGCACTTGAACTGGTCGTCAACCCCATCGAAGTGACTCTGGCCGCGCGCCAAATGAGCGCAACTTTGATGAACACAGTGCTGAAATACGAACTGGTGGTGGCCAACCAGTCCACTGAGGTCGTGGGACCCATTACAATAGCCGGCGACATGATAGGCGCGCACGCCTCGCTGCCCACGCGCGCCCAGCTGGAAATCATGGGCGACTTGCTGGAACCGCATCATCGCCATTCCGTGCTGCATCCGGGAGAATGGGCGAAGTTCACGGGCGAGTTCCGTCTGCCGCTTGCCGCCATAACCCCGATCCGCAACGGCAAGGCATCGCTGTTCGTGCCGCTGGCGCGCTTCCGGGTCGAAGTAGCCCGCAAAGGCGCGCCACCGCTAGTGGTGAATCGCACGTTCGTCATTGGCGAGACCCCGGACAACCCGGAATCGGCCTTGAAGCCCTTCCGGCTCGATCTTGGCCCGCGGCTCTATTCGCAGATCGGGCAGCGCGAAGTAGCGGCCTCAGCCTAGGTACTGGCGATGGACAGCCTGGTATCGACCGACTGGCTGGAAGGAGAGCAGGGCGCGGCTGACCTCAAGCTGCTCGATGCATCCTGGCACTTGCCCGATGCCGGGAGAAACGCCGCGCACGAATATGCCGATGCCCACATTCCCGGCGCGCGCTTTCTCGATCTCGGTTCGCTGACCGACAAGACATCGCCAATCGACAATACCCTGCCCCCGCCGGACCAGTTCGCCACGCGCATGGCAGAGTTGGGCATTTCCAATGGCGACCGTGTGGTGGTCTATGACGACAGCGCCGTGAAAAGCGCAGCGCGCGCCTGGTTCATGCTGCGGCTGTTCGGCGCGCGCAACGTTGCGATACTCGATGGCGGGCTGGCCAAGTGGAAAGCCGAAGGCAGACCGCTGACGCGGGACGTACCGGCGTGCCCGGCCGGCCATTTCACCGCGCGGCACGATGTGGCGGATTTGCGCAGCAAGCAGGCCATGCTGGCAAATCTGAGGAGCGGCGCGGAGCAAGTCGTCGATGCGCGCGGTCCGGGCCGGTTTACCGGCGCCGATCCCGAGCCACGGCCGGGCATTGCCGGTGGCCACATCCCCGGCTCCGTCAATCTGCCCTATACCAGACTGTTCGATGCCGACGGGACTTACCGGGACGAAGCGGGAATCAGGGCAGCGCTGGCCGAAGCAGGCGTGGATCTCCCGGGGCGCACGGTCGTCACGTGCGGCAGCGGCGTCACCGCCTGTGTCCTGGCCTTCGCCATGGACCGCATCGGCAAACGCAACGTCGCGCACTATGACGGCAGCTGGAGCGAATGGGGCGCAGACCCTTCGACGCCCAAGGCGACAGGCTCCGCTTGACCTGAAGCCCCGCGACGGGGATTGTGCCAACAATGGCCAAGCGCAGATCCGAAAAGCTTTCCCCGCAAACCCGGCTGGTCACAACCGGGCGGCGCGCCGAATGGACAGGGACGCCCGATGCCCCCGGCGCGGTCGTCAATCCGCCGGTCTGGCGGGCCAGCACGCATCTCTACGCGAATACGGCGGCCTTGAAGGAAGGGCCCAGGACCAACGAGGACGGACGCTTTTTCTATGGCCGGCGCGGCGGGCCGACGCAGTGGGCGCTGGCCGAGGCGCTGACCGAACTGGAACCGGGCGCGGCGGGAACCGTGCTCTATCCCTCGGGCGTCGCGGCGATTGCCGGGGCTTTGCTCGCGGTCCTGCGGCCGGGCGACGTGCTGCTGATGACTGACAATGCCTATGATCCCAGCAGGACCATGGGCATGGGGCTGCTCAAGGATTTTGGCGTCGAGACGCGGTTCTTCGATCCGCTCGATACGGCGGCGTTCGAAGCGGCGATCTGCGACAGAAGCCGGGCGGTATTTCTCGAGTCACCTGGCAGCTTGACGATGGACGTTTCTGATATTCCTTCTCTATGTTCGATCGCCAGGGCACGCGGTCTGGTGACCATTATCGACAACACCTGGGCGACCGCACTGGGGTTCCAGGCGCTGGCAAAGGGCGCGGACATTTCAGTGATGGCGCTCACCAAGCACGTCGGCGGCCATTCCGACCTGATGATGGGCAGCGCTTCGGCCGGTGCGGAGTGGTACGGCCGGCTGCGCAAGCGGGCGCAATCGCTGGGCCAGGTAGTCTCGCCCGACGACGCGGCGCTCGCCTTGCGCGGGCTCAGGACGCTGGGCGTGCGTCTCGAACGCGAGACGGCCAGCGCATTGGCCATTGCCCAGTGGCTGGATGCCCGGCCTGAAGTGACCCAGGTCATGTGCCCCATGTTGCCAGGTTCACCCGGCAATGCATTATGGAAAAAGGATTTTACGGGAGGCTGCGGCCTGCTTAGCTTTGTCCTCAAGGGAAGCGATAGCATTGAGCGCGACCGGGTTATCGATGCCCTGACTCTCTTCGGCATCGGCTACAGCTGGGGTGGCTTCGAAAGCCTCGCCACGCCGCTCGATCCCGCGCCCTACAGGTCGGTCATGGCCTGGCCCCCTGCCGGACTGGACCCCGCCGACCGGTTTGGGCTACGCTTGTCGATAGGGCTTGAAGATCCGGCGGACCTGATTGCCGATCTGGAACAGGCGCTGAGTGCAATGGGCCCAGAATGACACCGCAACCGTCCCCAGCCGAAGCAGCGAGCGCACCGGCCGCAGATGCCTCCGCGGCAGCGCCCCCGGTCGCTACCATCAGCCCCAGCCCTTCCGCCCATGCGGCCGCCGGAGACACCGTCGAGGCCGCCGAAGGTATCAAGAAGGCCGTTACATCGGAAAATCAGACAGTCGGCGCCTTGATCGAACGGCTCGACAGCTATGCCATCAATGTCGGCAACATGCACATTTCGGCCTGGAGCGCAGCCATCGTTCTGCTGATCGTGATTGGCGTCATTGTCTTTGCCCGGCTGGGGAGTTCGATGACGCATCGCCTGCTCGGCCGCGTCACGCGACTTGATTCGACGCAAAAGGTCTTGTTCGAAAAGCTCACCAGCCTCGCCGTCTGGCTGATCGCGATCCTGGTGGGGCTCGATTTCCTCGGCATCGACCTGACGGCGCTGACCGTGTTTTCCGGCGCTTTCGGCCTTGCCCTGGGCTTTGGACTGCAGAAGACCTTCGGCAATCTGATCGCGGGCATCATTCTGCTGATGGACCGGTCGATCAAGCCGGGCGATGTCATCGCGGTAACCGACATGGCCGGCCAGGAGAGCTTTGGGCAAATCCGCAAGATCGGCATCCGGGCGGTTTCGGTGGTGACTCGCGACAGGAAGGAATACCTGATTCCCAACGAAAACCTGATGGTCAATCAGGTCGAGAATTGGTCCTATTCCTCACGACATGTGCGCATTCAGGTGCCCGTCGGCATATCCTACAAGGCGGACCTGAGGCTGGCGGAGGAATTGATGCTGCAGGCCGCCCGCGCCTGCTCGCGCGTGCTCGACAGTCCGGCGCCGGGGATATGGATGGATTCCTATGGCGACAGTTCGGTGAACTTCGTCATCCAATGCTGGATCATGGACCCCGAGGAAGGCGTCGGCAATGTCCGGTCGGAAGTGCTGAAAAACCTTTGGTGGCTTCTGAAAGAGCACGAAGTGGAGATCCCCTTTCCCCAGCGCGATATCAATCTGCGCGACAGCGAAGCCTTCCGCGAATTGCTCGAAGCCCTGCGCCCTGGCGCCGCCCGGACGACCGGAAGCAAGTCCAGAGGCTAAAGCTCCGCTTATCGATGCCCAAAGCAATGTCGCTGGCGCTTTGCCCCGCAAGCGACCATGTGGCCTCCATGGAAAGCTCCGCAACATCTTACGGCCGCGTTTACCTGGTCGGCGCCGGCCCCGGCGATCCCGACTTGCTGACGCTGCGCGCCGGCCGGCTTATCA
>JBFWSE010000075.1:0-18054 GCA_050248535.1 Novosphingobium sp. | reverse complement strand
TCGATACGATGCGCGTGTTCGCCCGCCAGGTCTCGATTGACCGGCTTGTGCGCCCCGGCCGTCCCCGGCCATTGATTCAGCACATTGTCGGCGTTCTGGAAGAACTGGGCATGGTCGTGTGCGAACGGGGCGAAGGCGAGTGCGGGATAGACTATACCACGATCACGGATGCAGGGTCAGCGCTGATTTCCAGCGTCATATCCGCCACGCTTAATCCGCGTTCCTGAGAGGGCGCGCGGCGACCACGCTCGCCCGATTGGGGCTATTGGCTGGTTCAGGCCGTTTGCTTGGCCGACTGAGCGTGGCACAAGGCGGCAATGCGGGAAATGGGAGTTGGTCATGAACGTTGGGAATAAGTGCTTGCGGTCTCTGGCCGGGGATTGAGCGATGCGAAATCCTGGCAAAGACCGCATTGCCGTCGTCGCTGGCGGCGGCTCTGGCATCGGCCAAGGCTGTGCGTTGCAGCTGGCCACCGAAGGCTGGCATGTCATTCTGGTCGGCCGCAATGCGGAAAAGCTGGATGCGACACGGGCGCTGATCGAGGGTAGAGGCGGTTCGGCCGAGTGCTTTGCCGGCGACGTGCGCGACTGGGACCGGATGGGCGAGCTTGGTGCCCTTGCGGGCGAAAGCGGACTCGACTTGCTGATCAATTCGGCCGGCGGGCAGTTCGCGGCTTTGGCCAAAGACCTGACGCGCGGCGGCTGGAAGGCCGTGGTCGAGACCAATCTCGACGGCGCCTTCTTCCTCTCGCGCCAGCTCTATCCGGCCTTGGTCAAACGCAAGGGCGCGGTAGTCCACGTCGTCGCCAATCTTTGGCAACGAGGCGCGGCGACCATGGCCCATTCGGCTGCAGCGCGGGCGGGGGTGGTGAACCTGACGCAAACGCTGGCGATCGAATGGGCGGCAGATGGGATACGAGTCAATGCCGTTTCGCCGGGCTATATCGATACCACGGGCCTGCTGGCCGAATACAAGCGAGACATGGAAAGCAAGGTACCACTGGGCCGGATCGGTTCGGTCGAGGAAACCGTCGAGGCGATCCTGTTCATGGCCAGGGCAACATATGTCACCGGCGAAGTGCTGACGGTGGATGGCGGGCTGCGACTGATGTGAGCATCGGGGCAGTGGGCAATTCTAAGCAAGCTTAGTTTTTGCGGTTGCGCTGGCGGCCCCAGCTTGCTTTGGACAGTTCATGCTTCGGGGCGATCTTATCTGTGCGGCTGGAATCGCAGTGGTCTTGGCCTCTGCGCCCCTTGCCGCACACGCCCAGCGCACGGCGGAAAATGCCGTCACGGTCGCAGACGACGCCTTCGGTACTCAGGTCGGCCTGGAAAGCACCGGTATCTATTCCGAGGGCGACACGCGCGGGTTCAGTCCGCTCAAGGCGGGCAACTACCGGCTCGATGGCATCTATTTCGACCCGGTCGCCGTTGTCACGCCGCGTCTCAAGACCAGCACAGCAATTCGCGTCGGTCATGCCGCGACCGACTATCCCTTCTCAGCGCCCACGGGCGTGGTCGACACCAAGATGAAGACGCTGACCGGTGAGTGGAGCTTCAGCCCCGCACCCAGCCTGGCTCAACACGGCGGTTGGATTTTCGAAGTGGACACGCAGCTGCCGGTCGCGGGCCGCAAGTTCGGATTGCTTCTCGGCTATGCCAGCGCGCGAAACGAATTTGCCGATGGCGCCCAAAATATTGCCCACGGTGTAACGTTGAAGCCGGTGCTGCGTTTCGGCGCGGTCGAGATAAGCCCGTTCCTGGCGATCGGCCGCGCCCATGCGACGCTGCCCCGACCATTGACCATCGTCACGGGCAATTACATCCCGGCTATGCCGCGGCTGCGCCACTACCTCGGCCAGACCTGGGCCAAGGGCAAGAGCGAGAACGAAAACTTCGGCGTCACGTTCAAGGCGGCACTGGGCAAGGATTTGTCGCTGCGTTCGGGCCTGTTTCTCTCGCGCCAGGCAAGGCTGCGCAATTTCACCGAGTTCTATTCAGTCAGCACTCCGCAAGCTCTGGCCCAACACCGCTTCATTGCCGACCCCAGGCAGGACGTGCGCAGCTGGAGCGGCGAGGCCATGCTTGCCTGGAAGATCGGCGCAAGCCACCGCCTGTTCGCCGGCTATCGCTTCCGCAACCGCTACACCGAATCGGGCGGCTCGGCGTTTCGCGATTATGGCCTCGTCGCATATGGCGAGCGAGATCCAGAACCCGAGGAAAACTTCGCCTTTGGGCCAGTCAACCGGGGCCGGGTCAAGCAGTCGGCGATCATGCTGGGCTACATCGGCACAATCGACGGCTTGGGCCGGATCAATCTAGGCCTTCAGAAGGCCGACTATCGCGCGACTTTCGAGGATACGGGGACCGGCCTTACCGGCGTTTCGCGCGCCCGGCCCTGGCTCTATAATGCCAGTCTGACACGCGACGTCACTGGCAACCTCTCTTTTTACGCGGCGACTGCCACCGGTCTGGAAGACAGTGGTGCAGCGCCGGAAAATGCGTTGAATCGCAACGAACAACTGCCTGCTGCGCGCTCAACCCAGTACGAAGCCGGGATGCGCTGGCATGTCGGCAGGAACAGCCTGGTGCTGAGCGCATTCCAGATCACCAAGCCCTATTTCACTTTCGCCAGCGACGGCATTGCGACGACGCCCGACCCATTCGTCGAATTGGGCAAGGTGCGCCATCGCGGGGTCGAGGCATCTTTCGCGGGGCATTTCGGAGGCCGGTTGCATGTGCTGGCGGGTGTCGTGCTAATGCAGCCCCGCGTGGCCGATCCGCCGGCCGATCCCGCCCTTGTCGGCCTGCGTCCGGCCGGTACGCCTTCGATTTCCGCCAGGATCGATGCCAACTACCGCACGGGCATATTCGGCGGGCTGACGCCGACAGCAGCGCTGACATTCACTGGCAGCCGGGCAGTCGGGCCACCACCGGGGACGGGGCAGAAGCAAGTCATGCTGCCGCCGCACGTGACGCTCGACCTCGGCCTGCGCCAGAGTTTTCACGTTGGAAAGGTGCCCGCGAGCTTCCGCCTGACGGTCAGCAATGTGTTCGACGAGACTGCGTGGAAAGTCGTGGCTGCCAATACCCTCATCATGGATGATCGCCGCCGGCTGTTCCTCACCGTCTCGGCCGATTTCTAAGCTAGCTTACTATTTTTCCTTGCACTCACGGGCCAGCCTTGCTTTGGGCGAGGAGCAATGAGGGCAAGAAGAATTTCGGTCCCCGCAAGCGCGGTGTGCATGATGGCCTTGGTGGTTGCCTTCCCTGGCATGGCCCATGCCCAACGCGCCGGCGAAAATGCGGTCAACAGCGCCGACGATGCCTTTGGTTCCTCGGTCGGCCTGGAGAGCACCGGTATCTATTCCGAAGCCGATACGCGCGGCTTCAGCCCTTCCAAGGCGGGCAATGCGCGGATCGACGGCATCTATTACGATCCGGTTGGCGGACTTTCGGCGCGGCTGAGGCAGGGCAATGTGGTGCGAGTGGCCTTCGCCGCCGAGGACTATCCTTTCCAGGCTCCGACCGGGATCATCGAATACCGCTTCAAGCCCTTTCCAGACAAGGCTGGAATCAGCCCGGCCTATAACCTGATGGCTTTCGGCGGCCATATTGCCGAGCTGGATATCAGGGCGCCTATTGTCGGCGGAAAGCTTGGCTTCGTCGGCGGGGCGGCGCATTCGGACCTGCGTTCCACCGATGGTTCGGGCAATCGTGCCTATGGCTTCACCGGTCGGCTGATCGGCCGCTTCGGCGATGTCGAAATTTCGCCATTCGCGTCAGTCGCCTGGTTCAATGAGGACTGGAATCATCCGCTGGTGCAAGTGACCGGCGACCGGCTGCCCAAGCTGCCGGAAGTGAGGCGCTATCTCGGCCAGGATTGGGCCGTCGGCTATCGCCGGAACCACCAGCTGGGCCTGATGGGCAAGGCGATCCTGAGCAAGGGCCTGTCGCTGCGCGCGGGCGTGTTTTATGCGGAAGGCACGCGGCAGCGGAACTTTTCCGAGATCTTCACGCTGCAGCCGCAAGCCGATGCCGAGGGCGATTTCCTGGCGCGGCACCTGCTGATCGCCGATCCTAGCCAGGCATTGCATGCGACCAGCGGCGAGGCGCAGCTGGGTTGGCGTTTCGGCTCCGGCAGGTGGCAGCACCGGCTGCTTGCGGGTTTCCGGGCGCGCAGGCGCATTACCGAATCCGGCGGTTCGTCGCTGGTGAACTCGCCAAGCACCCTGAGCGGGCAGCTCGTTCGTTATGGCGATCCCGATCCGATACCCGAACAGAGCTTTGACTTCCATCCGGTCAACCGCGGCGAGGTCCGCCAATCATCGTTCATGCTTGGCTATACCGGTAAGCTCGAAGGCGTTGGATCGATCGAACTGGGACTGCAGAAGGCGCGTTACCGGGCGACTATCTTCGATTCTACGCTTAACCGCACGACAACATCGCGCGACGATCCCTGGCTTTACAATGCGACCTTGCGGTTTGGCCTGACGTCCCATTTGTCGTTCTACATCGGCACGCAAAAGGGCCTGGAAGACAGCGGCGCCGCGCCGGAAAACGCGCTCAACCGCAACGAGCAGCTCCCCGCCACGCGCGCCACGCAATACGAAGGCGGGCTGCGCTGGAAGTTCCCGGGCGGCCAGCTTGCCGCGAACGTCTTTCAGATCACCAAGCCCTATTTCACTTTCGATGCGTCGCGCAATTTTGTTCAGCTTGGCAATGTCCGCCATCGCGGGATCGAGGCATCGCTTTCAGGCCAGTTCGGCAAGCGGTTGCACTTGCTGGCGGGCATTGTCGCGATGCAGCCCAGGATCGCGGGCGGACTGCGCCCGGCGGGAACGCCTTCGCTCTTCGCCCGTATCGACGCCAATTACCGCACCGATATTTTCGGCGGCCTGACCCCCACCGTGGCTGTCTTCTACAATGGCAGCCGTGCGCTCAGCCCCGGCGCTCTGCCAAGTCTGGGGGGCAGACAGCTCGAAGTGCCGGGGTATGCGACTGTGGACCTTGGCCTCAGGCAGCAATTCCATATCGGCAAGACGCCGGTCAGCTTCCGCGCCACTCTGGTCAACGCGTTCGATGCGGCAAGCTGGAAGGTGGTGGCGGCGAACACAGTCTTTCCGGAAGAGCGCAGGCGATTCAACATGACGGTGGCAGCGGATTTCTGATGCGCCGCAACTGCTTCATTCCGTCACTAGCCGTGGCGCTGGCCCTGCCTGTCGCCGCGCATGCCCAGCGTTCGCAGGAAGATGCTGTCGCCAATGCCGACGATGCCTTCGGCAGCAGCGTCGGCGCCGAACACACTGGCATCTATTCGGAAAACGACGCGCGGGGCTTCAGTCCCAAGAAAGCGGGCAATGTCCGGATCGAAGGGATCTATTTCGACCAGGTGTCGAGCGTCACGGGCAGGCTGAGGGAAAGCACCGCGATCCGGGTGGGCTTTGCGGCGGAAACCTATCCGTTTCAGGCTCCGACCGGGATCGTCGACCATAGGTTCCGGCCGTTTCCGAGCAAGGCCGGGGCGAGCCTTTCGTTCAATCGGGCCCCCTACTGGGGTTCGTTCAGCGAGCTCGATATCCGCCTGCCACTATCGGGTGACCGCGTCGCTCTTACCGGCGGCATTTCCTATGCCGATCAGCGAATGACCGACGGTTCCGAGAGCTTCAGCTGGGGCGTTACTGTCCGCCCGATCGTCAAGCTCGGCGGCGTGGAAATTTCGCCGTTCTATCACAAGGCCTGGTATCCGCGTGGCCGGCCGCAGGCCCTGGCCGTGATCGGTGGCGACGCGTTGCCCAATCTACCGCCGGTGCGGCGCAATCTCGGTGAAACCTGGACCAGGGCAAAGTTCACCAACTATATGATGGGTACGACGATCAAGGCGGCAATATCGGGCGGCCTCTCGTTTCGGGGCGGCCTGTTTCATTCGGGCGGCAAGCGCATCAAAGCTTTCAGCGACGTTTATCTGCTGCTCGACGACACTGGCCGGTCGAATCATTTCTTGATCGCCGATCCCGAACAGGATGTGCATTCGACCAGCGGCGAGGGGCTGATTGCCTGGCGCTTCGTGACAGGCAAGGTGCGGCATCGGTTGTTCGCGGGCTTTCGCGCGCGCGATCGCTATACCGAATCGGGCGGTTCGGACGTGCTCGTCTCGCCCCGCCAGCCGACCTATGGCGACTTCGATTCGATACCGGAGCGTCCCTTCGCCTTCAGCCCGGTCAATGCCGGGCGAGTGAAGCAGAGCTCGATCCTGTTGGGCTATACCGGCCGCATCGACGGCCTTGGCTCGCTCAACCTGGGCGTTCAGCGGGCGCGATACCGGGCGACCAATCGCGATGGGAGCACCGGGCAGATCAGCGCGTCGCGCGATGACCCCTGGCTGTACAACATGACACTGGGTATCGACTTTTCGCGGACGCTATCGCTGTATATCGGCACCGAGAAGGGCCTGGAGGACAGCGGTATTGCGCCGAACAATGCGGCCAACGCCAATGCCCAGCTGCCTTCCACCCGCTCCACCCAATACGAAGGCGGTCTGCGCTGGAAATTCCATGGCGGCCAGCTGGTCGTGAATGCCTTCCAGATCACCAAGCCCTATTTCTCGTTCGATACGGCCAATGTCTTTTCCGAACAGGGCGTCGAACGGATCCGTGGCATAGAGACTTCGCTTTCGGGGCATTTCGGCAAGCGGCTGAACCTGCTTGCGGGAGCCGTCCTGATGCAGCCGAGGGTGACCGGGGCTGGCCGCGATGCCGGCCTGCTGGGCGAACGGCCGGCCGGTACGCCCACGTTCTATGCCAAGCTCGATGCGAATTATCGCACGGATATTCTGGGCGGCCTGACGCCCACGCTGTCGGTAACCTATACTGGCAACCGTGCGGTCAGCGCCCGGCCTTTCGGATCGCTAGGCGGCAGGCAGGTCATGGTCCCGGCCCATACCACCGTGGACCTTGGGCTGCGCGAGCAATTCCATATCGGCAAATTGCCCGCGAGTTTCCGCCTCGTGCTGATGAATGCGTTCGATGCGGCAAGCTGGAAGATCGTTGCCGCCAACACCATCGTGCCCGAAGAGCGGCGGCGATTCTCTCTGTCGCTGACGGCGGATTTTTGAAGCCTCCCCCACGAAGTTGAGGGTCGTTCGATTCCCCTCCCGCTTGCGGGAGGGGTTAGGGGAGGGTGTGTTGATCGACCTCTCCGAACAGGCCCTCCCCCTGCCCCTCCCGCAAGGGGGAGGGGAGAAAGTGGACGGCTTGCTTCGCAGCCGAAATTCCTACTTCGGCGGCATGCGGATCGCGCCGTCGAGGCGGATCAGCTGGCCGTTGAAATAGCTGTTGCGCGATAGCTCAAGCACCAGGCTGCCGAATTCCTCGGGCTTGCCCAGGCGGCGGGGGAACGGGACAGCCGCTTCCAGCCCGGCAAAGACGGCGGGTGCGTGTTCCTTGACGCCCAGCATCGGCGGGGTGGCGAAAGTGCCCGGCAGGATCGCGTTGACGCGAATGCCCAGGTCCATCAGGTCGCGCGCCATCGGCAGGACCATCGAGTTTACCGCGCCCTTGCCGCCGCCATAGGCGACCTGGCCAATCTGGCCGTCCTGCGAAGCGGCGGAAGAAGTGAGGATGATGCAGCCGCGCTCGCCGTCGTCATTGAGCGGCTCGGCATTGGCCATGCCAAGTGCGGCGATCGAGGCAATGCGGTAGCTTGCGACGAAAATGCCCAGCGCGGCTTTCTCGATGCCGGCGGTTGGCGCGCGCTTGAATGCGCCCTTTTCCTTGTCCCAGCCGATGGTCTTGCCGCCGCCCGCCACGACCGCGCAATGCACGACGATCCGCTCCTGCCCATGCGCCGCGCGCGCCTTGGCGAAACCGGCTTCGCAGCTTTCCTCGCTCATGATGTCGACATTGCAGAAAACGCCGCCGACTTCCTTGGCCAGCGCTTCACCGGCTTCCTCGTTGATATCGAAAATGGCGACCTTGACGCCGTTGGCGGCCAATGCCTGCACCGAAGCGCGGCCGAGGCCTGAAGCGCCGCCGGTAACGACGGCGGCAATGGTGTTGTCGAGTTTCATGTATGTTCTCCCGGATTGGACGAATCGCGTGTTGCCCCGCGCCTAGCCCAAGGAGCGCGCCTTGTCGAAGGGGTGCCGACTGCTATCGCGGCTGCGGTTCAGCTCAGCCTGAAGTGCTGCATCGAACCGCCTTCGCCAAAGAATGGGCTGGCGTGTTCGATAAACTTCTTGAAGCCATCGCTGGCTTTTGCGGCATTGTGCGCATCGACCGAATCCCATTCGATCAGGAACAGCACATTGCCCGGATTTTCCACGCCCGGCAGCAAGGTCACCTTGTTGCAGCCATTGCAAGACAGCAGCCCGGCAGTGCCGCCGTCGGCCATGGCCTTGAGCAGCCCGGCGGAATCGCCGTTCTTGGCCGAAAGGATCGCGACTTCGAGGTCCATGTATTCTCTCCCATCTGGATGTAGGAGAACGCCCATGCCCGCGCTTTATCGCGCGGGCAAGCCGGTTGCGCGCCTCAGAAGTCTAGCTGGGCGCGCATACCGAAGACATCGACCGAATAATTCCGGTTGCCGCCAGCCGCAGGAACGGCTGCCTGATCGTAGGACATGTGGCCGTAATTGGCCATCAGCCGGGTATAGGCAGTCGGCGTCCAGATCACCGACAGTCCCACGCCGTTCTGCTTGCCGCCGATAATTCCGGCATCGATCAGATCGAGATAGTCATAGCGCACGTTGACCTGGATCGCGCCTGCGCCGCCCTTGTCGAGGCCCCTGGCCGGTTTCACGCGATCGAATGTGCCACCCTTGTATCCGCGCGTGTCGCCCTTGGTCAGGAAATAGCCCACTTCCGCAAAGCCGCCGAAGAATGTCGCGCTGGGCAGGCTGGATCGGCCGACCTTCTGCAAATAGCCTTCGCCGGCGAAATGCAGCGGGCCGTTGATCGCGGCCAGTTCCAGGCCATAGCCGGTTTCGCTTTGTGCGCCGATGTTGCCTGTGTCGATAAACCGGGTGTCGGTGAAATGGACGAATGGCCGCTGGCGATAGCGGACCGATGTAACTGCATCGCCCAGGTCGCGCCAGTGGATCGAGCCGCCAAGGTGAAGCTGGGTCTTGCCCAGTTTCGGTGCATAGACGATCCTGCCGTCGAGACCGATGCTGTTGTTTTCGTCGTTCTGCAGATCTTCGATGTTGTCGGTGAAGACGCCGCCTTGCAACAACAGGTCACCCTTGGCGTATGCTGCGGACAGCCCCAGGCGCCGCTCGAAATTGAAGGCGTCGGTAAAGGCAGCGCGCTCCATGAAGCTGGAAAAGCGGCTACTGGTCAGTTCTTCCATCGACTGGAAATTGTTGTGCTGACCGGCCGTAACCGTCAGGCCGCCGTGCTTGTAGGACAGCAGCGCATCGGTGACTTCGACGCTCGAAGGCGCAAAATCCATCTCGAACTTGTATCCGAAACCGCCGGGAATCGAGCCTTCGACACCCAGGCGCGCGCGGCGGATCTCGTTGGCGAATCCCAGGCCCTTGTCGGTGATGCCATTGGGCTGGCTGACTGTGCCAGCGTCGAAATTTACCCGCCCGCGCGGTTTGAACGACCAGCCGCCCTTCCCTTCGATTTCCGGAGCGCCCTTCCAGACGATGGTCGTATCGGGCTTGGCATTGGCCGCTGCGGCGACGGCGGCATTGGCCGCGTTCGCCGAAGCGGTGGCTGTCTCCGCCCGTTCATTGGCCTGGGCAAGCCGGGCTTCGAGCACGTCGATCCGCTCGGCCATGCGTTCCATCTGCGCGCGCATTGTCGCCAGTTCCTGCCGGACGGCGGCGGAATCGGCGGACTGGGCCTGGGCGGGCAGGGCCCAGCCAGCTGAAATGGCAATGGCAATGGCGGAACAACGGTTGATGTGAGTCACTGGCTTTGACCTTCCCTGAGTCAGATGTGTTACGAATCGAAGAACGCAGTACGACCCTTTGATGACAGTTATTTGACAGGCTTCGGGCAGAGGTTGCGGCTCGCAGCCATCGACCACTTGATTGGCGGCGAGACCATCGATTAGGTTGATCGCCGCCTGTTTCCTGGAGACCATAAAATGGCTTTTCTGATCCTGCGCTATCGCCTCAAACAAGGCGTCACCACCAGCCAGTTCGAGGAATGGGTTCGCACGACGGACCAGCCTGCCATGCGCGGTCTTCGGCGTGTGGCCGCATTCGATACCTTCCGCGTGACCGGGCTGCTTATCGGCCAAGGCGCCCCGGCACAGGATTATGTCGAGCTGTTCGAGATCACCGATCTGGCCGGTTTTACAAGCGACGACATGCCCGGCGATACCGTGCAGCGCATCATGGGCGAGTTCATGGGGCTGGTCGAAAATCCGGAATTCTGCATCGCTGAGAAGCTCTAGAGGTCGTCGAACCCCGGGCAATCGCGCGCTGCTTTGCGCAGCATGGCGGGGAAAAAGCGCTCCTCGGCAAAGCCATTGACCCAATCGGGGCTCTGGATATGCGGCATCGCATCGATCACTTGCTGCGACGGCAAGTTCAGTTCGCGGCCCATCGACAGCGTGCGGACTTGCGCCGTGCAGGCCCATTCGAGCGAATAGATGCGATAGAATGCCGAGGCGATCGAACGCCCGCAGGACAGTGTACCGTGGTTACGAAGGATCAGCATGTTCTTGGCGCCGAGATCGCGGCCCAGGCTCTCGCGCTCGCGCGCGGCATCGA
Source organism: Novosphingobium sp. (assembly GCA_050248535.1). Lineage (GTDB taxonomy): Bacteria > Pseudomonadota > Alphaproteobacteria > Sphingomonadales > Sphingomonadaceae > Novosphingobium. Next base: position 7,330 of record JBFWSE010000075.1, on the reverse strand, counting down.
CAACGCCTTCGAACTCATGATAGCCGACGTCCAGGCAGATATTCAACGCGTTCTGGCTTAGTGGCAGCAGGCCTTCCTTGAGCGCAGATACCGCAACGCCGTCGCGTGTGTGGAAATGCATGGCCGAATTGGCATCGGGCCGGCCGATGAGCACCGCGCTGTGAACGCCGTAGCCCGCAGGGTTGAGCATCAGCCCCTCGGGAATCTCAAGCACTTCGCCATCGAGCGTCATGCGCATCAGCGAGCTTGCGGTGATCTCCTCGAACATCAGCCCGAAAGGGTTCATCAGGAACGAACCGTCAGGCAGCCGCGCCGACATATGGGTGGCGACGTGATCGTCCCAGCCGAACAGCGCGGCCAGCCGGAAGGCCGCGGCCAGTTCGATGCGCGCCTTGCGCTCCTCCTCGCTCATCGACCGTTTCAGATGTGCAACGCTGGCCATCGTTTGCCTCCTCTATTGTCCGCCAAAGGTCTTCGAATGCCGGCTCAGGTCGCCGGGAAGGTCGTGCAGGCTGTAGTCGCGGTGGCTGAAACGCCAGGTGCCGTTCACCCGCTCGAACTCGTCATGATAACGCCCGCAAATCACCGCCTCCAGCGGCCCGTCGCCGGCCTGTTGCATGACAGTGTAATAGGACCGGCAAGTGCCGCGCCCGGCTACCTCATCGACTTCGATGATCGGGTTGGTGATGACATGCTTGCAGCGTGGCGACCCGCTTTCGTAGAAAATGAAGCTATTGCGCCACAGTTCGAGCACGCCCGCCGCATCGATCTCGCCCAGTTCGGGCCCCATATAGACCCGGGCATGGGCGAAAAGTTGCGCCGTTGCCTCAAGATCGCCAGAATCGATGAGTTCGGCATAGCGGTAGACCAGGTTGGCGATCGCTACTTCGCTGCTGCTCACGAGCCGACTCTCCTCTTTCCCCCGATATCGCTTGTGCGTTGCAAGCCAGCCCCTGTCCAGCCGAATGAGCGCTTGCGCGAGTGCCGCCACCGCGCATAGTCGGGCTAATTCAGGAGACCCTTTCATGAGCATTCCCAACAGCCAGCTGGATACCAGCGATGTCGACAAGTGGATCGGCAAGCCCATCGTTTTCGCCGAGATGTGGGATCCCTGCAATGCGACGGACATCCGCCGGTGGGTTCAGGCCATGGATTATGCCAACCCGCTGCACTGGGATCAGGAATTCGCCCTGGCGTCCGACTTTGGGGGCATCGTCGCGCCGCAGAGTTTCACCGTGGCGATGGACTATGGTCATGGCTGCCACCCCAGCTGCGTTGGCAAGATTCCGGGCAGTCACCTGATCTTCGCGGGAGAGGAATGGTGGTTCTACGGCAATCACATCCGCCCCGGCGATCACCTGACGCAAGAGCGCACATTCGCCGGCTACAAGGTGACCGACACTGCTTTTGCCGGCCCGACCATGTTCGCCGACGGCGACACCGTCCACCGTAACCAGAACGGCGCGCTAATTGCCAAGGAGCGGGCGACGTCGATCCGCTATCTGGTGGAGGAAGCCAACAAGCGCCGGGTCTACGGCAAGGAAAACCGCGAACCCAAGCTGTGGACCAAGGCGGAGATCGACGATGTCAACAAATTGCGGCTCGACTGGATTTTGTCGAACCGCGAGGGCAAGTCGCCTGCCTACGATCAGGTCAAAGTCGGCGATGTGCTGCCGCGCCGCGTCATTGGCCCGCACAGTAGGGTGACATTCGCCCTCGAATGCCGCGCACACAGGCAGAACATCTGGGGCACCTGGCGCTGGAACCCGCCCGAGGGCTACCACGATCCGGCCAAGGACGATGCCGGCTTCGCCGAGGACATGACTTACGATCACGACATGCGAAAGGTCGATCCACGCCACGGCGACGGGTTGCATCACGGCCCCAGCTCGGGCCACATCAATGATGAAAAAGCCGAGAAAGTCGGGATGGGCGGGGTCTATGGTTATGGCTCGTCGATGAATGCCTGGCATGTCGACTATGTGGCCTATTGGGCAGGGCATCAGGGCTATATCTGGCACTCCAAGACCCAGTTCCGCAGTCCGGCCTTCGAAGGCGACGTGGCCTATGTCGATGGCGAGGTAGTGGAGAAGATCGACAAGTCGGAGCTGGGCTTCCCTCTGGTTCGCATCAAGACGACAATGACTACACAGACCGGAGAGGTTATCCTCAAGGGAACGGCGGAAGTTTCACTGCCAGTATGATCGGGAGAATGCCATGTCCGACCGTGAAGACATCATCCAGCTGATCAACCTCTATGGGCTGGCCATGGACACCCAGCGCTGGGACCTGTTTGACCGCATCTTCGCCGAGGATGTCGAGGCCGATTATGGCACGACCTCGCACTGGACCGACCGCGAGGCCTTCAAGCGCGATTTCGGCTCGTTCCATGCGCTGTTCGATGCGACTCAGCACGTGATGACTAACCACCTCGTTACGGTACATGGCGGTGAGGCCCATTCTCACACGTATGGAAGCTGGCGTCTGATACGCCACGCCGCCGGCGATCCGCCGGTCTGGGACGGCACCGGCTACTATGACGACACCTGGCTCGTAACTCCGGCCGGCTGGCGCATCGCCAAGCGCGTCTGCCGCGTCATTTTCTGGACCGGCAATCCCAGGGTGCAGACGCCGATGGAGGAAATCGAGTTCCAGCTCGATCTGGTTTCGCTGAAGACCGAGGGGGCCGAAGGGCGGCTCGACTATCTCAAGGCAATAGGTTGATGGCCAAATCGCGTGACGCAATCCGGATGAACGAGGCGGAAATCGCCGCGCTTTTCGCAGAATGTAAAAGCCTGCAAGTGGCCACGCTGGGTCCAAATGGCGAGCCGCATCTGACGACTTTGTGGTTCACGGTGCATGACGGCAATGTGATTTTCGAAACCTATGGCAAGTCGCAGAAGGTCATGAACCTGCGCCGCGATTCACGTATCGCGGTGCTGTGCGAGGCAGGCGAGACTTACGAGCAGCTGCGCGGGGTCTCGATCCAGGGCAGGGCCGAACTGGTAGAACAGGGAGAGCGTCTGCAGAAACTGATGCGGGTTCTCGTCGCTCACCACTTCGCCGGCCAAAGTGAGGAACAGATCAAGGCCGCCGCGGCGCAAATGGCGCAAAAGCGCATCGTCGTGGTGGTCCATGCGGACAAGACGATCAGCTGGGATCACCGCAAATTGGGCGGCAAGGGGCCTCTCTGACGCACTACGGCAACGGCCTGCCGGGTTAACCGCCGGACTTTACCTCTTGTTAACTCCCATCCGGAACTCTGCCCCGGGCGCGGAGTTGACCGATGGGCTGGAACGGATTGATAGCAGAATTGACCGATGTCCCCGCCCCATTGCGGAGCGGGCGCAAGGAAAAACGGCGCGAAAAGCGGCTGCGGCTGCATTTCGAGGTCGGCCTTGCCGATGCGCGCGGGCCGCGGGGCGCGGTTGTGCTCGATCTCTCGTTGGCGGGTTTTCTTATGCATACCCAACATGCCATTTCCGTCGGCGACCGGTTTACTGTCGATTTGCCCGAGGCAGGACCAGTCGAGGCAAGAGTGGTGTGGAAGCGGATGACGCTGCACGGGTGCGAATTCGCCAGGCCCGTGACACGGGCTGCGATTGCCGCGGCGATGCTCAAGGCCATGCCCGGCCGCGGTCCGGAGCGGATCGTATAGGCCATGACGATCGCCGCCCATTTCGACCCGGATCACGGCATGGCGCGCGAAACGCGGCGCACGCTGCGGTTGGACACCTTGGGTGCGCTCGCCACCGGCGGGGCAGCGGGTGTGCGCATCCACAATATCTCGGTGAGCGGCCTGCTGCTTGAAACGCCGGTCGAGCTGGCCGAGGGCGAGATTCTCGCAGTCGACCTGCCGCTCGCGGGGTTGCGCCAGGCGCGAGTGGTCTGGTGCGGCCAAGGCTTTTTCGGCTGCGAATTCGCAGAGCCGCTAACCCAGGCGACGCTGAGCGCGGTCGAACTGCGCAGCGAGGCCGGGAACGCCGAAGGCAAGGAAACGGCGGCCCCCGACGCCTCCTTCGGTCTCAGGCTTCAGCGTCTACGGGCCGAGCGTGGGCTGACCCAAGCGCAAATTGCCGCCGAACTGGGCGTAAGCAAGCCGACAGTCTGGGCCTGGGAACATGGCAAGGCTCGTCCGGTCGAAGGCCGCATGGCGGGCCTTGCCGAAGTGCTGGGCGTTTCGCGCGGGGATCTCGTCCAGGGCGCGCTTGGCCCCGACCACGGCGGCCTCATCGCCCAAAGCCGCGAACAAATTGCAGCTGCCTATGGCATTCCGGCGGACCGGGTGAAGATCTGGATCGAATTGTAGGACCTGCCTGGCCGCGGCATTTGCGGTGGGCTCGCCGCGGCCAAGCAGGCCGTAGCTTACCTCTATGTCAATTTTACGCTTGGCAAAGAATAAAAAATACTTATCAACAGAAAATATCGAAGATAATGATTCGTAATTCGAACAGAAATTAGTTTTATTAGTTAACAAAACTAATTCCGTATATATTATGCTTCGTTATCTAGATGGGTATTTGCATGGGTATTTTCATATCTGATTAATTAACAAAACACCGGATGCAGGATTTTTGGTTAGTGGGGACTAACCGGAACTCGGCAGCGGAAAATCGCTTCAGGGGGCTGAATCGAATGGGGGTGCAATTATCGCGGGCGGAGAGTGCCGAGCTCTACAGCCTGCTTGCCGAAGACAGCGGCGATATCCTGTTCAAGACCGATCGCGCGGGCTTCATCGTCGATGCCTCGCCAGCGATCGCGCAGATTGGAATCATCCTGCCGGAAATGCTGATCGGGCCGCATCTGGCCGACCTCGTCCATCCGGCCCGCTCGGACGAAGTTCGCCGCGCGCATAGTGCGGTGATCGCAGGGCGGCGGACGTCTGGCGGAATCGAATTTCCTGTTTATGCGGGCATGGGCGAGGAGCGTTGGTTCGAACTGAGCCTGCGCGCGGTTTCGTCGCCCGGCGCCGAGCCCTATGGCGCGCTTGGCCTGTTGCGGGATATCGACCAGCGCAAGCGCCACGAACAGGAGCTGTTCGCCGCGGAAATGACCGACCCGCTTACCGGCCTCACCAATCGCCGCGCCTTCATGGCCATGCTCGAACACATGATCGACAGCGACTTTACCGGCTCCATCGGCTTCATCGACATCGATCATTTCAAGGCGATCAACATGAAGCACGGCCACTGCATTGGCGACGAAGTGCTGGTGCTCTTCGCCGATTTCGTGCGGCGGCTCGCGCGATCGAGCGACATTGTCTCGCGCGTCGGTGGCGAAACTCTGGGTATCCTGATGCCCGGATCGAGCACTTCGCAGGCCGAAGCAAATTGCCGGCGTATCGTCTCGGCGCTTGCCGGCATGCGTCATGACCTGGCAGGCGAGACGCTCACCCTCACAGCCAGCGCTGGCATTGCCAGAATAGCCGGTACTCTCGATGCAACCATCCAGCGCGCCGAAATGGCGCTGTTCCTGGCGAAGGCCAAGGGGCGAAACCGGCTGGAGTGCGATCTGGGCTTGCGGCTGGCTTGGAACGAGAAAGACCAGGCAGCCTAGCGCTGCAACAATACCGGAAATTCTAGGCCGCGCTGCTCGCCTCGCTTGCCAAGTCGGGTTCAGACTGCCTTGCCAGGAATCGACTGGGTGTCGTTCCCAGGAACCGGTGGCAATCGCGGATGAAGTGGCTCTGGTCGAAATAGGCCGGATCAATCGCACCGGTCCATTGCCCCCAGGGCAATTGCTCGATGGCGGCGAAGCTGCGCAAGAAGCGGGCGCGGCGCAGCAACAGATTGGGCGTAAAGCCGAAATTGCGGTCGCACAGCCCCGCCAGCTGCCTCTGACCTATGCCTGTGCGTTTGCGCAGCATCTGCGCGGTGCGGATATCCGGATTGCCGAGTGTGGCCTCGACTTCTTCGGCGAGGGCCGAATCCTGTCCACATCCAGCGCGATCGATTGCTTCGTCCAGCCAGTTGCCGATCGCAAAGGCAGCTTCGCCTCCGCCGGCAAGCCGCTGAGCGAAACGGGCGACTTCGCCTGCAGGTTTGGCAATCGCTGCGGGAAGCGGCACGATGCGGTCGGCACGGGCACGGGCATTGATTTCCAGCCAGCCCGACCAGTGTGCCGGGCGAAGCGCTTTGACCAGGGTAGCGTCTTGCAATGTGGCTGTACTACCGAACCGGCTTTGCGGTCCTGCCAGTACAAGCCCGGCTGGCAAAAGCAGGATTGCGCCATTGGGATGCCAGTGGTCTGTCCATCCAGTATGGCGCGGTCGGCCACACAGCGGCAAACCCCCGCCTGCTTCTTTCTTTTGAACAGTTTCGCGCGTTTGCATGCCAATGCCCCCGAATGCCGTGTCGCAGGCTGTCGATGGGCAGGTGCGGGGCCGAGGAGTAGCCCCATTTGAGGTATGAAATTGGAAATTTGCTCCACGGCGCGCGATGCGGACTACCTGCCCTTCCACTCAGGCTTTCGTTTTTCGGCAAAGGCCCTGGGCCCTTCGGCGGTATCTTCCGCTTGCCGCCAGGGTTCGAACAGCGGATGCCCGGTCTGACCTTTCAACGCGTCGGCGAGGCTTGGCCGATCCAGCCCCCACATGGCCAGCGCCTTGGTCAGCTGCACGGCCAGTGGTGCGCAGGCCACGATCTGGCCGGCAAGTTCGCGCGCCGCCGTCATCGCATCGCCCTCGGCCAGCTCGCTGACGAAACCCATGTCCAGACCTTCGGTCGCAGAGATGTTGCGCCCCGTCAGAAGCGGACCCATGGCCCGCTTCAAACCCGCCTGGCGCACCAGCCGGTGCACGCCGCCGCCGATAGCAAACAGTCCCACCCTGGGTTCGGGCAGGCCGAAAATGGCTCCCTGCGAAGCCACGATCAGGTCGCAGGCCAAGGCCAGCTCGAACCCGCCGCCCAGCGCCAGGCCGTTAACGGCGGCGATTACCGGCTTGGCCAGATCGTAGCGTTCGGCGATCCCGGCATAGCCGGTTGCGGGATAGGGCGCATTCGCATCGAAAGCGGTAAGATCGCTGCCCGCACAGAAGGCCCGTTCCCCTGCGCCGGTGACAATGCAAACCTGCAGGGCATTGTCGGCGGCAAAGCGGTCGAAGGCCGCGGCCAGCGCCATGTGCATGGCAGGCGTGATCGCGTTCAGCTTTTCCGGGCGGTTGAGCGTGACGGCAAAAATGCCGTCTGCCGCCTGAGTGAGGATTGAATAGCCCCTAGTTTTCTGGACGCCTTCCGCTTTCAAAATCTGCTGCCGTTCGAACTCGACGGGTGACAGCATCCCGTTCCTGACATGCTTGCGCACCGGGTTGTAGAACATCTCGATGTAATCG
>JBFWSE010000074.1:0-18147 GCA_050248535.1 Novosphingobium sp. | reverse complement strand
AAGCCGTCGCCACCGAGCACCACGGCGGCATCGGCCTTGTCCAACGGCACCCAGTCATGCACGTGGGCCAGGGCGGCGGCGGCGGCCTGGGCCCTTGGCACGTCGGACGATAACAGGGCGAGGCGCTAGGTTTTGCTCATTTCGCCAGTGCGATAAGACGGCGTTGACGCTTTGGCAAAGGCTTTGGCGTATAGGTGCGACGATGAGCGAGGAGGATCCCGCCGCTTTCGAGGCCCAGCGCGATGCGCTGACCGGCTTGCCCGGGCTTGACTCCTTTCGCGCGCGCATAGGCCATTGGGCAGCGCGCGATGCCGAGCAGGGCGAGGGGCCGAGCCTGCACGCGCTGCTGCTCGGCATGCGCCGTTTCGACGCACTCAACCTGGCCTATGGCGCGGAATCGGGCGATGCGGCGCTGACCGAAGTCGCTGCGCGGCTCGCCCGTTTTGCTGAGGCCGAACTCGGCGGGCCCTGGATTGCCGCGCGCAGCGGAGGCAGCAATTTCGTACTTGCCGCGAGCGAGGCCTGCAGCCGTGAACGCTGGCAGCACTTTGCCGGGCAACTAGCGGACCTGGCAGCCGCCCCGATTGCCGCTCCCGGAGGCGTGGTGCGTCTGTCGCCCCGCGTGGCGCTGTTGCGTGGAATCGGCGGCGAGGCGGCGGATTCGGTGTTGGACCGGCTCGGCCGGACACTGGCGGGCATGCACCGCCAGAATGGCGCGCGCATTGCCTGGGCCGATGGTGAATCGACACGCCCCGGCCGAACCGCGGCCGAACTGGAAACCGATTTGCTGCAGGCTATCGACCGTGACGAGATCGAAGTGGTGTTCCAGCCTCAGTTTGCCCTGGCCGACGACCGGCTGTCGGGCGCTGAGGCCCTGGCGCGGTGGAATCACCCCGAGATCGGGCGCATCGGTGCCGGGACGCTGTTTTCCATGGCGGAGCGCACCGATCATGTTGCGCCGCTGTCACGTCATATTGCCCGTCTGGCGCTGGAAGGGGCCGCCGAACTGCCGGGACACCTCCGGTTGTCGCTCAACGTCACGGCGATAGAGCTTTCCGCCGAAAACTATGCTCCGGAACTGATGACTATCGTGCGCGCGAGCCGCTTTCCGCTCGAGCGATTGACGCTTGAGGTGACGGAACAGGCCTTGCTCACTGAAATCGAACTGGCTGCGCGCGAGCTGGGCCGGTTGAGCGGTCAGGGTGTGAAAGTGGCGCTCGACGATTTCGGGGCCGGATTCTGCAATTTCCGCTATCTGAAGTTGCTGCCGCTCGATTATCTCAAGCTCGACCGTGCAATGATCGAAGGTGTGGCGCATGACTCCCGCGATCTTGCCGTATTTCGCGGAATTGTCGCCATGGCCAAGGCGCTCGATCTTGAAGTGGTGGTGGAGGGCGTAGAGACCGAAGACCAGCGCCGCATCGCCGCCGACGAAGGCTGCGGCTATTATCAGGGCTTTCTGCGCGCGCAGCCTATGCCAGCCGCGGATTTTGCGGGGCTTGTCTGACCGGCGACATAGTGGGATGTTCCGGCGCAAACAATTGCCGGAGTGGACCAGCCATGGACGACGTCGAGGAAATCAAGAAACTCAAAGCCCGCTATTTCCGCGCGCTCGATAGTCAGGATTGGGAGCTCTACGAATCGGTCTTCGCCGAGGACGTGGTGGTCGATCTGACGCGGGCAGGGGGCGAGAAGTTCGCCGGACGGCCGGCCTTCATGGCCTACGCCACGGCCATGCCGCTGGTGCAGAGTGTGCACCATGGCCACATGCCCGAAATCGACCTGACCGGCGAGACGACTGCGGCGGGCGTCTGGGTGCTGGAGGATTACAACATCTGGCAGGATGGCAGCCAGAACCATGGCTGGGGCCATTATCTCGAAACCTATGAAAAGCAGGACGGGCGCTGGTTCATCAAGACCATGGCGCTTTCCTATCTGCGTATCGAACAGCCCACCGGGCAGCCGGCCATGGTGGCCGGCGTGGAGGGCAGGGCGCACCTGCGCGGGCTGAGACCGGCGGGGTAGCGCGGCGGTTGGATTATTTGAATCAACCCACCTCCAATCCGCCTATCCTGAGCTTGTCGAAGGATTGTTCTTTCTTCAAGCAGTTGCGCGAGCGGCACGACGGACAAGTGCAGCCCTTCGACAAGCTCAGGGCAGACGGGATTTGGTGGGGCAGTCGAAGCGATGCTTTAGCCCTCCGTTCAGCAGCGGTTCTAAATGACGGGTGCAGGAGGCGGCAATGCACCCCGCTCTCGCCCTTGCCGAAAGCATCGCCTTCCTCTTCGCCACGCCGCATGCCGACGATCTCAACTGCCGCACCGATGCCAATGGCGTCGTGCGCTGTAGCGATGGCACCAGCTATCGCACCGATGCCAATGGCGTTTTGCGTGACAACCACGGCCATAGCTGGCGGACAGACGCCAATGGTGTGGTGCGCGGCAGCGATGGATCGAGTTACCAGACCGATGCCAATGGCGTCATCCGCGACAATCGCGGCCAATCCTGGCGATACGACGCCAATGGCGTGCTTCGCGGCAGCAACGGCACGTCCTGCCGGGTGGATGCCAACAAGGTAACCCGCTGCGACAGGTGATGTCGCGTCAGCCGTCCCAGCTTACCATCTTGATGCTGGCGAGGTCGGCCTTGGCCATTGCGGGGTTCGCCACGCGGTCGAAGACGATTTTGCCGGTCACCAGGCCGGGTTCGAGCTCTACACGCAAGACAGCCACTTCTCCGGCCGCAACCGATACCTCGGTCTCTCCCCCGTTGCCCTTGGCTTTCGCTGTGATGCGATAGGAACCGGGCGCGACTTCGGCGTGCAGGAACTGATTGCCCTTGGCCTGCCCGCTGGCGACGCCCTCGATCGCGAAATTGAAGCCCTGCAGCATGCCAACAAAGCCCTTGCGATAGATATAGATCGCGGCCTTGCCCTCGGATGGTCGCATGGCGAGGGCGGCGGTGGTTGCGCCGGCATCGGCCATCACGACTTTCTTGTTGCCCGACAGCAGCCAGTACAGGATGCCGCCGACGATCCCCAGCATCGCCAGCGTGAAGATCAACGAGCCTCCGCTGGATGCGTTCGCCATGACATATTGGCTAAGCGCCATGCCGATGAAAGCCGCCACAACGGCAGCAGCGATCAGGATGACCCATTTCAGTTCGCGGTTCATACAATACCCCCAATCCCGGAATTACAGGCAGCCGATTCGGCAAGGAGATCGTTGCCGCCAAGGCAAGGGAGATCAAGCGTCAATCAGTTCCGGATCCAGTTCCCCCGCCCGGTTCTGGATGAACATGAAGCGCTGCGCCGGATCGCGTCCCATCAGCCGGTCCACCAGATCCTTCACCTGCGCCCGCCCTTCGTATTCCGGCGGCAGGGTGATCCGCAGCAGGCCGCGCGTCGCCGGGCTCATCGTGGTTTCGCGCAATTGCTGGGGGTTCATTTCGCCCAGGCCCTTGAAACGGCCGACTTCGACTTTCTTGCCCTTGAACAACGTGTCCTCGAGCTCAGCCCGGTGTGCATCGTCGCGGGCATAGGCGCTCAGGGTCCCGGCGGTGAGCCGGTATAGCGGGGGTTGAGCGAGGTAGAGGTGTCCTTTGCGGACCACTTCAGGCATTTCCTGAAAGAAGAATGTCATCAACAGCGTGGCGATATGTGCGCCATCGACGTCGGCATCTGTCATAATGATGATCCGGTCGTAGCGCAGGTTGTCCGGATTGCAGTCCTTGCGGAAACCGCAGCCGAGTGCGAGGCCAAGATCAGCAATTTCTGAATTTGCACGAATTTTGTCGGCTGTCGCACTGGCAACATTGAGAATTTTTCCGCGGATTGGCAGGATCGCCTGGGTCTTGCGGTCACGCGCCTGCTTGGCGCTGCCGCCGGCGCTGTCGCCTTCGACGATGAACAGCTCGGTTTCGGCCTCGCCTTCGCCGGAACAGTCGGTAAGCTTGCCGGGCAGGCGCAGTTTGCGCGCATTGGTCGCGGTCTTGCGCTTGACTTCGCGTTCCGCCTTGCGCGCCAGGCGCTCTTCCATCCGTTCGACAATGTGGCCCAGAAGAGCCTTGCCGCGCTCCATGTTGTCGGCGAGGAAATGGTCGAAATGGTCGCGCACCGCATTTTCGACCATGCGCGCGGCTTCGGGCGAAGTCAGCCGGTCCTTGGTCTGGCTCTGGAACTGCGGATCGCGCACAAAGACCGAGAGCATCAGTTCGCAGCCGGTGACGACATCCTCGGGCGCAATGTCCTTGGCTTTCTTAAGCCCGACCAGCTCGCCAAATGCGCGTATTCCTTTGACCAGCGCCGCTCGCAACCCGGCCTCATGCGTGCCGCCGTCTGGCGTCGGGATGGTGTTGCAATAGTAGCTGTAGGCTCCATCGGACCACAGCGGCCAGGCCACTGCCCATTCAGCGCGGCCCTGTTGCTCGCCAGGGAAATCCTGCGATCCCGAGAAAAACTGGGTGGTGACGCACTCGCGCTCGCCGAGCTGTTCGGTGAGGTGATCGGCCAGTCCGCCCGGGAACTGGAACACGGCTTCGGCCGGAACATCCTCGCTGGCGAGCGACGGGGCGCATTTCCAGCGAATTTCGACCCCGGCGAAGAGATAGGCCTTGGATCGGGCCAGCTTGAACAGCCGCGCGGGCTTGAATCTGGCATCCTCGCCGAAAATTTCCGGATCGGGTACGAAAGTGACTGCAGTGCCCCGCCGGTTCGGCGTGCCGCCAAGATTTTTCAGGGGGCCGGTGGGAAGACCCCGTGAAAACTCCTGGGCATATAGCGCCTTGTTCCGGGCGACTTCGATCCGGGTATGCTGGGAAAGCGCATTGACCACGCTTACTCCGACGCCGTGCAGGCCACCCGATGTCGCATAGGCCTTGCCCGAAAACTTGCCGCCGGAATGCAGCGTAGTGAGAATTACCTCAAGCGCGCTCTTGCCGGGAAACTTGGGATGCTCGTCGACCGGAATGCCGCGGCCATTGTCAGTGATCGTGAGGCGGTTGCCTTCATCCAGCGTTACTTCGATGCGGTTGGCGTGGCCGGCCACAGCCTCGTCCATGGCATTGTCGAGCACTTCGGCGGCAAGGTGATGCAGCGCCCGCTCGTCGGTGCCACCGACATACATGCCCGGCCGCCGGCGGACCGGTTCGAGGCCTTCGAGAACTTCTATCGCCGAGCCGTCGTAAGTCTCCCCTCCGGTAGACGAGGAGGAAGCGAACAGATCCTGGGAATTGTCGTGGGTCATTGCGGAACGGTTATAGAACGCCGCGATTCCCGCGCGCAAGCTGGTGAGGCCGGTTTGTCCTCAGTCCGAGAACTGTGCAGGCGCCTGACTCACCACATCGACTCCGCCGGCGCGCACCTGGCGGACTTCGAGCGCGCGTTGAATCACGCCGCCATTGGTGAAGCGGAACGCTCCATCGACGCCGACAAAACCGCCCCGGTCGAACATGCGCGCCGTGGGAAAAGTCGTGCCCGGCTTCCATTCGCGCGCGATGCGCAGGGTAAGCAGCACGGAATCGTAGCCCAGCGTTGCGATGCGATAGGGCTGGTTGCCAAACCGGCTGCGATAGCTTTCGGCGAACTGCCGATAGCGCGCGTCCGAAACGGCGGCAAACCAGGCCCCGCGCAGTGCCGGACTGGCCACAACGGCATTGTCGCCGCTCCACAGCTCGGTACCGAGGATGCGGGGCGTCGCGTCTGCTGGTGCCTTGAGCTGGGGCCCGGCCTGAGCGGAAATACGGCCGCCGTCGGCAATCAAGACGGCTTCGTAGCCACCTTTCGCCTTGAGCCGTCTTGCCGCGCCGGTAACCGAGGCGGCAGTGCGATCATAGCTCTCCATGGCGACGAGGGTGCCGCCCTGGGCCCGCACGGTGGCAACCAGCGCCGCGGAGGCACGCTGGCCATACTCGCCCACTGGCGCCAGGCCGGCAAACCGCGAAAGCCCCTGCGAGCGGGCATAGGCAACCGTGCGTTCGACCGAGGCACTGGGCAGCATGCCCATAATGAACACGTCGCGCCCCGCACGGGCTGCGTCGTTGGAATAGGAGATCACCGGCACGCGGGCATTGCGCGCTGTAGCAATGACGGGCGGTATGTCTTCGGACAGCAGCGGCCCGAGGATCAGCTTGTTGCCGTCGCTGATCGCCCGGCCGGCGGCCACGGAAGCGCCCAGAGCCGTGTCATAAGTCGTGATTCGCAGGTTCGAGGCATTGCTGTCGAGCAGCGCCTTGGTCGTCGCGTTGGCGATCGACTGACCGACCGCGGCATTGGGTCCGGTCATCGGAACCAGCAGCGCAACGCGGTGACGCTGGGCATCGGTGGGCAGCGTATTGGCATTGGGCGGAGGCGGCGGGGGAGGTGCGGGCGTCGGCGTCGGCCCCTTGGGACCGGTCTGGCAGGCTGCGAGCAGCGTCAGTGTCGCCACGGCAATCAGCTTGCGGCGGTCGATTTTGTACTTCAACATTGCTTGCCCGTTCCTGCCCTGGTGGTCCATGGTATCCCGCATGGAAAAGTCCTTGCCACCAGGCCTTTATATTGTCGCCACCCCGATTGGCAATCTCGGCGATATAACCGCCAGGGCCGTGGAGACATTGCGTGGCGTATCCGCGATAGCCTGCGAGGACACACGGGTTACCGGCAAGCTCTTGAAGCATCTGGGAATCAAACAGCGGCTGATCCGCTATGACGATCATTCGGGCGAGGCGGAACGGGCAAAATTGCTGGTCATGATGCAGGCAGCGCCAGTGGCTCTGGTCAGCGATGCGGGCACGCCGCTGATTTCCGACCCCGGATACCGCCTGGTGTGCGAAGCGCGAAAATTGGGGGTTGCCGTGACCAGCCTGCCTGGCGCCAATGCGGCGATTACTGCCCTGACTTTGTCGGGCCTGCCCAACGACCGGTTCTTGTTCGCGGGTTTCCTGCCCGGCAAGGCCAAGGCGCGTGAGGGCGCGCTGAGTGAGCTGGCCGACATTCCGGCCACGTTGATCTTCTATGATACGGGACCGCGTCTGGTCGCCTCGCTGGAAGCTCTGAATCAACTGTTGCCGGGCCGCGAAGTGGCTGTCGCGCGCGAAATTACCAAGCTTTTCGAGGAGTGCAGGACGGGCAGCGCAGGGGAACTGGCCGCCCACTATGCCGCGCACCCACCCAAGGGCGAGATTGTTCTGCTTGTCGGGCCGCCGGGAGAAAAGGGGTTCAGCGAGGCGGATGTCGATGCCTTGCTCCATGCCGAACTGGCGCATGCCAAGCCGTCTCAGGCGGCGGCGGCCGTGGCGAGGGCGACCGGCTTCGACCGCAAAGTCCTCTATGCACGGGCGCTTGAACTAAAATGAACGCCCGCGCCGAAAGGGAAGCGCGGGGCAGACGCGGAGAGACCATGGCGGCGTGGTATCTACGGCTCAAGGGCTGGCGGATATTGGCGCGGCGGCTGAAGACCCCGCGCGGTGAAATCGATCTCGTCGCGCGGCGCGGCAATGTCGTTGCTTTCGTCGAAGTAAAATGGCGCGCGACCGTGCGCGAGCGGGATCGGGCGATAGATCGCCATCGCCTGCGCCGCGTTGTCGAGGCCGCGGAGGCCATAGGGCATCGCTACATGGGCAAAGGCGATGATATGCGTGTCGATGTGCTCCTGCTTGCGCCGGGACGCTTCCCGCGCCACATCGTCAATGCAACCCTGGTCTGAGGAATTTCAATGAGCCTGCGCGTAGCCGTCCAGATGGATCCCCTGGAGGGGATCAACATCCATGGCGATTCAAGCCTCCACCTGATGCTGGCGGCGCAAGCTCGGGGCCATGCCTTGTTTCATTACGACGTGCGCACGCTGGCGCTCGATGAAGGCCGGCTGAAGGCCTGGGCGGCGCCGGTTACGGTGCAGCGGGTCGAGGGCGATCACTTCGCCATGGGCGACTATCGCAAGCTCGATCTCGGCGCAGATGTCGACGTGGTGCTGATGCGGCAGGATCCGCCGTTCGATCTCGGTTACATCACCGGCACGCACCTGCTCGAGCGGCTCAAGGGCCAGACGCTGGTGGTTAATGACCCGGCCAGCGTGCGCAATGCGCCGGAGAAGGTCATGGTGCTCGACTATGCCCGCTTCATGCCGCCCACGCTCGTCGCGCGGCGCATCGAGGACGTGCGCGAGTTCCATGCCCGCCACCCCGGCGACCTGGTGGTCAAGCCGCTCCATGGCAATGGCGGCAAGGCCGTGTTCCGCATTCCCGCCGACGGCAGCAATCTGGGCGCGCTGATCGAGATGTTCCAGCAGGCCTGGGTCGAGCCTTTCATGGTCCAGCCCTTCCTTCCCGACGTGGCGCTGGGCGACAAGCGGATCGTGCTGGTGGATGGAGAGTTTGCCGGCGCGATCAACCGCAAGCCGGGCGAGGGGGAGTTCCGGAGCAACCTTGCGGTGGGCGGCTCGGCCGAAGCGACCGAACTGACGCCGCGCGAGGAGGAAATCTGCGCCGCCATGGGCCCGGAACTGAAGGCGCGGGGGCTGGTCTTCGTCGGCATCGACGTGATCGGCGGTAAGTGGCTGACCGAGATCAACGTGACCTCACCAACCGGGATCGTGGCGATTGACAGGTTTAACGGCACCGACACTGGCGGCCGGATCTGGGATGCGATCGAGGGGCGGCTAAGGACGATGTAGGAGTCTGATTCGAAATTCGCAAAGAAGCGAATTTCGAGGCGGCACCGGCCCGCTCCCCCGCCCGGCCACCCATAGATTACAATGTCTTGGGTGGCCGGGCGGGGAGCGGGCCGGTGCCGGACGATCCGAAACGATAGTTTCGGATCAGACACTAAGGCGTTAAAGCCCCGCCCCATCCACCATCGCCACGACCTCATCGTTCGAAATCCGTGAACGGTAATCCTCCGATATCCATTTCGCCTTTACTGTGCCGTCAGGCGCAATCACCAGTGTCGATGCCCGCGGCACGCCATAGGCGAAGCTGCCTTGCTCGTATTGCGGGTCGCGCAAGCCCAGGGCATCGATCATGTTGCTGCCGGTGTCGCTAAGCAGCGGGTAGGAAATGCTATTGTTCGCCTTGAATTCGGCCAGAATTTCAGGCTTGTCGTAGGACAGGACCGCCAGCGACAGGCCCTTGCCGGTAATCGCGCTGGTAATCTGATTGGTGCGCACCATTTGCGCCTTGCAGAAGGGGCACCAGTCGGCTGAGCGGACAAAGAACAGTACCATGCCCTTGGGACCCATTTGCGCCGCGAGCGAAGTCGGTTTGCCCTCACGGTCCCGCAACGCCAGGTCGAGAGGAACCTTGCCGCCAAGGGGCACTCCCACCGCGATATTCTTGGCCGGCAGCAAGGCCGGGCCCAGCATCCAGGCCGCCGCCCCGCAGATCAGCAGGACAACCGCACCGAGCGCTATCAGCGCCTTTTTCTTCCAGCTCATGCCAGCCTCCTTCAGGCGAATGAAAAGTCCACCATGATCTCTCCCGAGATCGCTTCCAGTGCCGCCTGGACTTGATCCGCGGAAATGCCTTCGGGCAAAGTAATGCGCGCCTGCGCCTTGAACAGCAAGGCGCCCGACCAGGCCTCGGATTCAGTGCCCGACGAGAAATCCTCGATATTCGCGCCCAATTGCGCCAGCACGGATGTCACTTCGCGGACAATCCCCGGCCGGTCCTGGCCGACCAGATCGATCGACAGGGCGCTGTCCTTTGCCGGAACCTCGTCTCCGGCAAAAACGATAGAGACCTGAAGCCCGCTGGCATCGACTGCGCGCACGGCCTTCTCCAGCGCGGCAAGCTGGCCGTCCGGCACGTCCGCCAGCACTGAGCCGACGTATTTGCCGCCAAGGTGCGACAGGTGGCTTTCCAGCCAGTTGCCGCCCGCTTCATGCACGGCTGCGGCGAGAGCTTGCGTCAGGCCGGGGCGGTCGCTGCCGAGCACGGTAAGAATGATGCGCGTGGTCATGGGCTATGTCTTGCCATAGAGCGCGCGCGGCGTCACCTCTTGGGCGAACAAGGGAGAAACGACATGGCCGAACGCCGCGTCGCGCTGATTCATCAGGCAGGCCGCTACTGCAATCCGGGGGTTGCCCGGCGGTTGGCGAAGTCCGGCCACGATCTGGTGCTGCACGCGCCGCGCGCCGGCATGGTCGAGGAACTCGGGGGACTCGGTGCAGCGCTGGAAGTAATCGGGCCCGATCTCATGCCGGACCACGAATGGAGTTGCACACCCGCAGGCGCCCGGCTGCTGGTCGCGCGCGCGCTTGAGCGTTTCGGACGGATCGATGCAGCGGCCTTGCTGCCGCCCCGTGGCTGGTATCCCGGTTCGATCCGGGGGCGCTTGCTCGATGTGCCTCTGGAACACATTGAGGCGATAGGCGGCTATTTCGAAACTACCGCACATATGCTGCGCGCGGTGATTCCCCCGATGCGAGAACAGGGCGGCGGTCAGATCCTCGTCTATACCAGCGATTCCGGGGTGCGGCCCGAGGCGGGCTGGTGCCTTTATGGTGCGGCGCGGGCGGGGCAGAACTTCCTGGTGCAGGCCGTGGCGCTGGAGCATGCTGCAGATGGTATTTGTATCAATGCTCTGGGATCCAAGAACGCCATTTCGGCCGGTTTTCCAGGTGCGCCGGTGGGGGCCGCGACGGATAGTGCGGTGATTCCGGGCGATTGGTCGAAGCACCTTGAAGCCGAGACCCCGTTGGGCCGTTTGGGCACGATGGAGGAACTGGCCGCCTTCGCAACAGTTCTGCTCGATGGCAGCAACCGGTTCCAGACCGCACAGTATTTCTCGTTTTCCGGAGGTTGGTGTACATCGGGAGCGACTATCGTGGGTCCGGAACGGGATGAGAGGTGAGGCATGATGCGTAGCATTTTTGCGGGCTATTTGGCAGCCGCGGCATTGGGTTCGATAGCGCTTCCGGCAATGGCGGCAACGCCTGCCGTGACGGCGACCCTGGCAAACCCCAGCGTTCGCCTCTGGTATGAAGGAACCGGCCGGTTGTCCGACAATATTGCCCCGCCGCGTGAATTTCCGTTGTGGAACACAATCATTGGCGCCGGGGCCGCCGAGGAAAATGCGAACGATGCGCTTTTTACCGTCGAAGTGCGGACGCGTGGGCAACAGAATGTTTCGCAGCCACTGGCGCTGACTGCAACAGACGCCCGCGGCAAAGTCCTGGCAAGCCGGACGCTTCGCGGTGTGCTGACCAGCGAAGCCGGGCGGATGACGGCGGCGCTATGGGTGAGAGATATCGGTTGCGCCGGGGCAGTTACATTTGTCGCGCAAATGGGAACAAGACGGCAAACCGTCAGGCTGGATTTTGATTGCGGAGAGTGAGCCGGAAATCATTGGCCGCAGTCGCCGGCTTCAGTCTCTCTCGCGCGGATGGGCGTTCCGGTACACATCCAGCAATACCGCAGCATCCACTTTCGTGTAGATCTGCGTCGATCCCAGGCTGGCGTGCCCCAGCAATTCCTGCAACGAGCGCAAGTCGGCCCCCGCGCCCAAGAGGTGGGTCGCAAAGCTGTGTCGCAATGCATGGGGCGTAGCAGTGCCGGGCAGGCCCAATGCTATTCGTGCGCGCGCCATGGCCTTCTGCACCATGCCCTGCGACAGCACGCCGCCTTTCGCCCCGCGAAAAATGGGCATGTCGCGCTCCAGTGGCCAGGGGCATTTGGCCAGATAGTCCGCAACCCCCTCGCGCACGATCGGCAGCAAGGGCGCCACCCGCTGCTTGCCGCCCTTGCCGGTGACTTGCAGCGTATCTCCCAAGGGCAATGATCTTCCGGTGAGCGAAAGGGCTTCGGCAATGCGCAGACCGGCGCCGTAGAGCAGCAGCAGTACCGCACGGTCACGCGCGCCGATCCACTCTTCACTTGCATCTTCCTCGACCGTGGCTGCCAGATTGATGGCGTCGTCGGGCGTTACGGGGCGCGGCAGGCCTTTCTTGATGCGTGGCCCGCGCATGCGCGGCCGCGCCGCTTCGGTGGAGCCAGCCTGTTCGCGGGCGAAAGCGATGAATCCCTTGAGCGCGGACAATTCGCGCGCCGCCGAAACATTGCCGATCCCATTGGCCCGCCTTCGGGCTAGCTGCGCGCGCAGGGCCTGGGCATCGAGACGGGCGAGTGCCGGCCAGTCGAGTTCGCCCAGCTCGTCGAGCAGCCGTGCGGCCGTCGCGACATAGGCGCGCACGGTGTGCGGGCTGCGGCGACGTGCGTGGGTCAGGTAGTCGCCCCAGGCTTCGAGCATATCGGCGCGCATCATGCCGCAACCAGCGAGGCCGGCACCAGTTCTCCCAGCAGGGCGTCGAGCAGCGGCATGCCGGTTTCGGTCACGCCAATCCGGCCATTGTGGCGCCAGGCAAGGTTCTTGCGCGCATAGAAGGCCAGCTTGGCTGGATCGATCAGCGAATTTTCCGGGATGCCGAAACGGCGCGACAGGGCGGCAAGATCGATGCCTTCGGCAAGCCGCAGGCCCATCAGCAGAGCCTCGGAGGCCTGGGTGGTGCGCGTCAGGTTTTGCTCTTCGGCAATGCCATGGCCCTGAAGATCGATGGCATTGAGCCAGTTCTCCGGCTTCCTGTGCCGCAAGGTCGCCCTGCCGCCACGCCGCCCGTGCGCACCGGGGCCGATGCCGAGATAGTCCTGATAGCGCCAATAGGCGAGGTTATGGCGGCTTTCCTCGCCGGGGCGGGCGTGGTTGCTCACTTCGTAGGCCGGGATCCCGGCAGCGGCGGTGAATTCGCGGGTCAGATCGAACAGGTCGGCGGCCATTTCGTCATCAAGCGGTTCAAGCGCGCCGGTGCGGACATCGCTGGCAAAGCGCGTGCCCGGCTCGATGGTCAGCTGGTAGAGCGAGAGGTGCCCGGTGCCGAACGACAGCGCACGCTCGAGCTCGCCCTTCCACGCAGACAGGGTCTGGCCGGGGAGGGCGTAGATCAGGTCGAAACTGACGCGGGCGAACAGCCGCTGCGCCAGGTCGAGCGCGGCCAGCCCTTCGGCGGCATTGTGCAGTCGCCCAAGCATGTGGAGCGCCGCATCGTCCAGCGATTGCAGACCCAGCGAAACACGGTTCACGCCGGCGGCGGCCAGCGCCGCGTAATTTTCCGCCTCTACCGAGGAAGGGTTGCCTTCCAGCGTAATCTCGATCCCCGGCGCAAAGCCCCAGAGCCGCTCTGCCTCTTGCAACAGCGCTTCGACCGTAGCCGGCGGCATCAGCGATGGAGTGCCCCCGCCGAAGAAGATCGATTCAAGCGGTTCGCCACCGGCGATCCGCGCTTCGTGGCGCATGTCGGTTAGCAACGCCTGTTGCCAAAGCTCCTGATCGATTGCCGCGCGGACATGGCTGTTGAAGTCGCAGTAGGGACACTTGGCGAGGCAAAACGGCCAGTGGATGTAAAGCGCCCGGGCCATGAACCAATGCAGCAATAGCATTGGCCTGCGAAGTCAAGCCGGGCGGCAGGGTTTTACCCGTTTGTCGGCGGGTCGAACTGGTCGGCAACTAGCTTGGCAAAGGCGTCCGCGCGGTGGCTGATGCGGTGTTTTTCGTCTGGATCGAGTTCGGCGAAAGTCCGCGAACCGCCCTTGGGCACGAACACCGGGTCGTAGCCAAAGCCCAGGGTTCCCCGCGGCGGCCAGGTGAGCGAGCCCTCGACTCTGCCTTCATAAACCGCACTGTCTCCATCGGGCCAGGCAATGGCCAGAACGCAGGCGAAATGGGCGCTGCGGTTCACATCCGGCCCGAGCTCGCACAGCATGCCTTCGACTTTGCCCATGGCCATGTACCAGTCGCGGCCCGAAGGCCCCTCGAACCACTGGCGTTCGGCCCAGTCGGCGGTGTAGACCCCCGGACGCCCGCCCAGCGCATCGACGCAGAGGCCGGAATCGTCGGCAAGTGCCGGGATTTGCGAAGCCTTCGCGACGGCGCGGGCCTTGATCAGGGCGTTTTCGGTGAATGTGGTGCCAGTCTCCGGCGGCTCGGGCAGGCCCAGCGCACCGGCGGAGAGGCAATCAACGCCATGGGGCGCGAGCAGCACGGCAATTTCCCTGAGCTTGCCCGCATTGTGCGTCGCGATAACGAGTTTGCCGGAGAGTTTGGGCATATCTCTAATCCCTCTCCATTTTCACGATGTGCAAATGGAGAGGAACTCTGAGCATAGTCACCTGCCCACCGCCGCCGCTTGCGCCGCAAAGATCCGGTCGCAGCCGATCCGCGCCAGGCGCAGCAGCCGCAGCAGGCCTTCCTCGTCATAGGGCGCGCCTTCGGCCGTGGCCTGGACTTCCGCCATTTGTCCGCCCTCGATCAGTACGAAATTGGCATCGGCATCGGCCGCGCTGTCCTCGTCGTAGTCGAGATCGAGCACCGGGGTTCCCTGGTATATCCCGCAGGACACCGCCGCGACTCTTCTGGTCAGCGGGTCCTGGGCGATTGCGCCCGAGGCCATTAGCTTGTCCACTGCGATCCGCAGCGCCACCCAGGCGCCCGAGATCGAGGCGGTGCGGGTGCCGCCATCGGCCTGGATCACGTCGCAATCGAGCACGATCTGCCGCTCGCCGAGTTTCTTCATGTCTGTGACAGCACGCAGCGACCGGCCGATCAGCCGCTGGATTTCCTGCGTGCGCCCGCTCTGCTTGCCCTTGGCCGCCTCGCGGCTGCCGCGGGTGTGCGTGGCGCGGGGAAGCATGGAATATTCACCCGTCACCCAGCCTTCGCCCTTGCCGCGCATGAACGGGGGCACTTTTTCCTCGACCGAGGCGGTGCACAGCACCTTGGTGTTGCCGAAGGAGACCAGCACCGAGCCTTCCGCGTGCATGGTAAAATGGGTATCGAAGCTAATCGCGCGCATCTCGTCGGCGGCGCGGCCGGAAGGTCGCATGTCGGTCCTTTCAATTGAAGTGGCCGCGCCCTATCCTGTGCGCCGAGGTCTGACAATGGGAGCCATGACATGGTTCGATATACCGTTGTTTTTGCAAGCTTCCTGCTGAGCGCTTGCGCGCCCGCGCCTGTTGGCGACGGGGCCAAGGCCGCAGGCACGCCCCGCTTCGGTCAGGACTGGAGCGTCACCTTCGACCTCAACAGCTGGGGCCGCCCCATGGCGCACTGGATCGTCAGGGCCGATGGCACGGGCGAATTGTGGAAAGCGCCGGGCGTGTCGCACAATTTCAGCGAATACGACCTGGAGAAATACCGGCTGCAGATGGACGCAACCGCCATGGCGAAATTCGTTGAAGTGTCCGAGCCTCTGAAGGCGGCCACCCGCGACGAAGTGAAGTGCGAGACGACTGTGACCGATGCGCCCTATGGGACGATGACCTGGATCAACGGCAAGGACGTGCACCGCTACCAGTTCAATTTCGGCTGCACTTCGGCCCCGGCGGATGTGGTGTATGAGCGCATTGGCGAGGCGCAGGATGTCGTGAACAAGCTGGCGCGGATCGATGCGGAGCCTTATGCGGTGGAACATATCGGCCGCTAGGATACCGCCAGACCACCATGCCCACCCCGCCCATCACCGAACTGACCCTGCGCGCCCGGGAGATTTTCCGCCTGGTGGTGGAAGGCTATCTCACGTCCGGGCAGCCCGTCGGTTCGAAAGCGCTGGCTGGGCAGGGCGGGGTGAATTTGTCTTCCGCCTCAATCCGGTCGGTGCTGCACGAGCTCGAACTGCTCGGTCTGCTCGCCGCGCCGCATACCAGCGCCGGGCGGTTGCCGACCGAGGCGGGGCTCAGGCTGTTCGTCGATGGCATCATGCAGGTCGCCGAGCCGACGCTGGAGGAGCGCGCGGCGATCGAGCGGCGGCTGTCGGAGCCGGGGCCTATCGAAGCGGCGCTGGAAGCGACCAGTGCAGTGCTGTCCAGCCTTTCCGCCGGGGCCGGAGTGGTCATGGTGCCAAAGCTCGAACCCAAGCTGGCGCAACTCACGCTGGTGCCGCTTTCCCCCGGCCGGGCGCTGGCCGTGCTAGTGGGCGAGGATGGCGCGGTAGAGAACCGGGTGGTCGAATTGCCCCAGTCGCTGCGTCCCGGCGCGCTGGACGAAGCCAGCAACTACATTTCCGCCAGGCTTGCCGGACGCACGCTTGCTCAGGCCGCCAAGCTGATGCGCGCCGAGATTGCTTCTGGCCAGTCCGCCCTCGATTCGGCATCCAGCGATCTGGTCGAGCGGGGTCTCGCGGTATGGAGCGAGGACGCCATGCGCCGCCCGGTGCTGATCGTGCGAGGTCAGGCGAACCTGCTCGACGAGACGGCGCTGACCGATCTCGAACGGGTTCGCTTGCTGCTCGACGACCTCGAAAACAAGCAGTCGGTCGCCGAACTGCTCGACCTCGCCCGTGAGGCGGAATCGACCCGGATTTTCATCGGATCGGAAAACCGGCTGTTCGCCTTGTCGGGATCCTCGGTGATCGCCTCGCCCTATCGCGACCGCGATGGCAGAGTTGTAGGCGTGGTCGGGGTTATCGGCCCGACCCGGTTGAATTATGCCCGCGTCGTCCCCATGGTGGATTTCACCGCCCAGTCGCTGGGCAAGCTGATAGGTTAAGCAGGGCAAATTTACGCGATGAATGACGACAAGAAACCGCAGGTCGATCCGGCGGTGGCGAAAGAACTCGACGGCGTGCCGGAAGACCTGATCGATCTCGATCAGGCGGGCGAAGCGCTCGACGATGCACTGGCCATGCTCAGGAGCGATCTTGAAGCGGCCAGGCAGGATATCCTCTACGCCAAGGCCGAGACCCAGAACGTGCGCCGCCGGCTGGAAAAGGACGTGGCCGACGCTCGCGCCTATGCGGCAACAGGCTTTGCACGGGATATTCTGTCAGTTTCAGACAATCTTTCCCGGGCACTGGAAGCCATTCCGCAGGAACTGCGCGAGGATGACAAGCTCAAGAGCCTTGTCGCCGGCATCGAAGCCACCGCGCGCGAGATCGACAAGGTATTCGCCGCTCACGGTATCAGCCGCATTGCCGCAACCGGCCTGCCACTCGATCCCAACCAGCACCAGGCCATGCTGGAAGTGCCCAGCGCCGATGCCGAACCGGGGACGATCGTGCAGGAACTGCAGGCGGGCTACATGATCAAGGAGCGGCTGCTGCGGCCCGCGATGGTGGCAGTGGCGAAGAAGCCTGACTGATCAGGCAAAGGGGTTGCGGATAGTCAACCGGCTATCGACGACCATGCCGTCTTGCATGTCTTCGCTGTATAGCGTCTTGCATCCGGCTTCGAGCGCGGCAGCAATGACCATGCCATCGTAGATTTGCAAGTTGTGGCGTTCGGCCAGGGCAAGCCCGCGATCATGGACTTCGAATGTGAGCGGGACGATTCGTTCTGCAAGTTCCTGAACCGATTGCAGGCACAGCCTGATGTGATCCCAATCATATTGCAGTTTGCGGCGCGCGACGCTGGCAAATTCATTCAGTGTTTGAATGCCGATCATATGAGGGCTGCCGCACAGGCTTTGGGCTAGCTGCTTTCTTGGATCGTCTCCATAAGCGTAGATCAGGATATTGCTGTCCAGGAAGGGGAGGGCGGTCATCCCCGGGAATTGGCGTCTTCGCGGTCGAATTTGTAGCCTTCAGGCAGGCGCATGCGCGAAGCACGCATGACCTCAAGCGCATCTTCCCGCGACATTCTGGGCTGGAGTTTGTAGAATGAAAGCCTGTCCCGTCCGACATAGTCGCCTTCTTTCAGTTCCAGTTCCCTGACCAATTCGGCAGGGAGCCGGACCGCAAGGCTGTTACCCCATTTCGACACTTTCATAGGCATGTTCATGGCGAGCCTCTTGGATAAACAATAAGCCAATATGTATATCAACAGTTTCCGAAGTTCAACTTTTCCCGGTAGCGGCCGAGATACCGGGTTGAGCATCGACGCTTGATTTTGCGGCGCCGAGCCATTCAGATGCCCTATCGACATTGAGCGGGAGGGCCCAATGAAAACGCGCACCATAATTCTGATCGTCGCCGCATGTATCGCCGGTTTCCTTGCATTCGTCGGCGGAATCGTCGGTGTGGTTTTCTACGCGACCAGCGACCTTACCGATGCCGGCGACCGCTTCTTCGAAATGGCGCACAAGGGCGATTACAATGCGGCCTATGGGCTAATGGCCGAGGATGTGAAGCGCACGCGCAGCAAGGAAAGTCTTGAAGCCTATGCCAGGGAAAGCGGGTTCGACAAGGTTGT
>JBFWSE010000073.1:0-18167 GCA_050248535.1 Novosphingobium sp. | reverse complement strand
CACGGTCGAGCTGATCGTCTCGGGCGCGGACCCCAGCGGCGAGAGCTTTTACTTCCTCGAAATGAACACCCGCCTGCAGGTCGAGCATCCGGTGACCGAGGCGATCACCGGGGTCGATCTGGTCGAGCAGATGATCCGGGTTGCCTACGGTGAAAAGCTCAAGCTGACCCAGAAGGACATCGGCATCGACGGCTGGTCGATCGAAAACCGGGTCTATGCCGAAGACCCCTATCGCGGCTTCCTGCCCAGCACCGGCCGTCTGGTGCGCTATCGCCCGCCGGTTGAGGGCTGGACCGAGGACGAGGACGCCAACGGCCGCCGCGGCGTCAGCGGTATTCGGGTCGACGACGGGGTCTACGAAGGCGGCGAAGTCTCGATGTTCTACGATCCGATGATCGCCAAGCTGGTCACCTGGGGCAAGACCCGCGACGAAGCCGCTGATTTGCAGATCGCCGCGCTCGATCATTTCGAGATCGAAGGGCTGGGGCACAACATCGATTTTGTCTCCGCCATCATGCAGCACCCGCGCTTCCGTTCGGGCGAGCTGACCACCGGCTTTATCGCCGAGGAATATCCTGACGGATTCACTGGCGCGGCTACTTCGGACGAGGTTAAGGTCAAACTGGCCGCAGTCGCCGGCTTTGTCATGACCGCCCGAGCCGACCGGGCGCGGCAGGTCGATGGCCAGTTGCACTACAATCTCGACGCGACGTCCGAGTGGAGCGTCAGGATCGGCGATCGCACCTTCGCCGTTTCGCTCGATGGCGATGAATTGACGGTCGATGGCGAACCGGTCGATCTCGCGATGGAATATACGCCGGGCGACCGGCTGATCGCCGCCGAGGCCGATGGCGAAGATTTCGGCATCAAACTTGAGGTGACCCCGAACGGCCTGAAAATGACCACGCGCGGCGCGATCCACAAGGTCGAGGTGCTGCCCGCCCGCATCGCCCACCTGACCGCGCACATGATCGAAAAGATCCCGCCTGATCTTTCGAAATTCCTCATCTGCCCCATGCCTGGCCTGCTGGTTTCGCTTCATGTCGGCGAGGGCGACAAGGTTGAGGCGGGCCAGCCGCTGGCCGTGGTCGAAGCCATGAAAATGGAAAACATCCTGCGCGCCGAGAAGTCGGGGACGGTCAAGAAAGTCAATGCGGCGGCTGGCGAGAGTCTGGCGGTCGATGCGGTGATCCTGGAGATGGAATGAGTCTCGCCCAATTACTGGACTCGGCAGAGCCGCGCGCCGATGGCTTTGCGCTTACCATACCCGAGTCTTGGCATCAGGGCCGCACTGCCTTTGGCGGGCTGACCGCGGCGCTGGCGCTGGTGGCCGCTCGGCAGGCAGGCGGAGAGGGCTTGCCGCCTTTGCGTTCCGCACAAGTCAGCCTGGTCGGCCCGATGTATGGCGCGGTGGAATTGCGCGCGCGAGTGCTGCGCGCTGGGCGCAACGTCACCTGGATAGCGGCGGAATTGCTACGTAACGGCGAAGTTGGGCTGACGGCAACTTTCGCTTTCATGCGCCCGATCGAGAGCGGGCTGCACCTTGGTCTCGAGCGAGAGTTTCCGGACGTGATCCCGGTGGAGCAGGCAATACCGCGCGAGGAACCGCGCGGTTCGGTCCGCCTGTTCGAACATATCGAAGCCCGCTTCGCCCTGCCGCGGCAGGATGAGCCCAGCCCCGAGATATGCTGGTGGGTGCGCGCCAAGGACCGCGAGGGGGTCGATCCGGCCTTGCACCTGTTGCTCTGCGCCGACGCGCCGCCGCCCGGTGTATTCCCGATCGTGCCCAGGCCCATTCCGCCGATCAGTTCGATGACCTGGCTCGCCAATTTCCTTTCGCCCGATCCGCGGTCGCGCGACGGCTGGCTGCTTCTGCGCACGGTGGGCGACTTTGCCGATGCGGGCTATTCGAGCGACCGGACGGAAATTTGGAACTCGGACGGCGTGCCCCTGCTGCTCGGTATGCAATCGGTGGCGATATTCGGGTGAGTCAGCGGCGGATAGCGCCAGGTCACAAGCCCGGCGTGCACACTTCCTTTGCACTGCGGTTCCAATAAGCCGCCGGGTCTGCCGGCAGTTTCTTTTCCGCTGCAAAAGTCTCCAGCAAATGCGCGCGGTAAGGTGCGGCTTCGGCCTCCGGCAGGCGATCGAGCGGATCGACAGACATCGGCGCGCCAGTCCGCATGCGCAGCGGTATCCAGCCCGTCATGGTCGCCGCCA
This sequence comes from Novosphingobium sp., assembly GCA_050248535.1. Taxonomy (GTDB): domain Bacteria; phylum Pseudomonadota; class Alphaproteobacteria; order Sphingomonadales; family Sphingomonadaceae; genus Novosphingobium. The sequence goes on along the minus strand of JBFWSE010000073.1, from coordinate 15,947 downwards.
GGCGGCCGTCGGGCGCCGGCGTGAAGCCGAGCATGTAAATCACTGTCGATAGCCGTGGCAGACCGATCTGGTAGGAGACGAAATTGCCCAGCGAATAGACCACCGGCACCGTACGCCCGTCGCGGGTCGTGAGCATGGCTTCGGGTTCCACGACATGCGGATGCGTGCCGACGATGGCTGTAGCGCCGGCGTCGGCGAGCTCCTGAGCGAGCGCGGTCTGCTGGCCGTCGGGCAGGGGTTTATACTCGATGCCCCAGTGCGGCATGACGATGACCGCCGCGTTGCTCTTGTCTGCGCGCATCGCGCGAACCTGCGCCAGCAGTTCGGCCCGCTGGTCGTAGCACATGAGCACCTGGGACCTGGGATCGGGATTGCCGTTCGAGCCATAAGAGCATGAAATAAAGGCGAACTTGTAGCTATGCTCACCCCGGCGCACCGAATAAGTGGTCCACCATTTGTATCCGGCAGGGTTGGCCGTGGAGAGCCGCGTGCCGGTGTGGGGCATATTCGCGGCCTGCATCGCCTCCAGCGTCCGGTCGACACCCAGCACGCCGCGATCCATCGAGTGGTTGTTGGCCGTCTGCAACACATCGACGCCCAGTTTCTGCAGGTCGCCGATGATCGACGGGTGATAATTGAACAGGGGGTAGCCCTTGTAGACATTGCCGTCGTAGCGGCTGGCCGGCGGCGTCACTTCCCTGCCGCTTGTGGCGATATTGGCGGCAGCGGGGCCTTCAAGGTTGGCGATGGCAACGTCTGCGCCTTCCATCAGATCCTGCACATTTTTCATCGAGGCATAGAAGCCCTCGGGCTGCTGGGCGGCCCAACGCTGGAATGCGTCGTGCAACAGCACATCGCCGACGGCGGCCATGGTGATGGGCTTGATGCAGACCTTTTCCACGGCCTGCGCCTGCCCGCCATGGCCCGCGGAAAGCGCGCCGGAAGCCACAAGGGCGCCAGCGCCTGCCATGGCGATAACCGCCGAACCCAGAATCCATTGCACTTTAGTCACCACCTTGCTGTTTCCTGCCACGGGCGTTCGGCAAGAGTATATCCGAGCGGCCAGGCAGGGGCAATCGGCCCCTAAATCGACACAAAAACCCTAGCCGACGGGGCAACTGACCCAGGTGTCGCGCAGCTCGTAGGACATCATCGCCCGGTTCCATTGGAGACGCGGGGTCGTTTCGAGCTGCAGGCCTGGCACGCGGAACAATGCGTCGAGGAATACGCGCGTTTCGTGCAGCGCAACCTGCGCGCCGGGGCAGCGGTGCATGCCGTCGCCAAAGGCCATGTAACTGCCCACTTCCTTCATCCGCTTGGCGCGCGAAGGATCGATGGCGAAAGGGCAGGCGCCGGCAACGGCTTCGTCCCAGTTGGCTTCGCGCACATTCAGGGCATAGGTCGTGCCGGTTTCGAAACCCTCTGGCGCTTCCTCGTCGGCGCGGCGGTAGAGATAGCCGCCGACCGGCTCCAGCCGCAGCACTTCCTCGAGAATAGCAATCTGCTCTGCTTCGCTGCCATTGACGTAGGCCTCGCGCAGCTCCGGATTATCGAAGAAATGCCAGGCCGCCATGGTAATGAATTCGCGCGTGGTGGTCATTCCCGCAGTCGCATAGACCATGCATTCGACCAGAATCATGACATTGGAAAAGCCATCGTCAAGAAGTTGCGAGATGATATCATTGGCCCGTTCCTTGCGCCGGGCCTTGATCGCCGGGCGCACGTCGCTGACATAGAACAGCAGAGTGCGGAATTGCGACATGGCCGAAGCATGCAGCTTTCTTGCCCAGGGCATTCCTGGGTATTCGCCGTGCTTGACGATCTCTTCGATGCGGCTCGCCATGGCGGTGCTGGGCGTTTCCTTGAGTCCGACGATCTCGGCGGCGACAGCCACGGCGAGCAGCCAGCTTGCCTGATCGAGCTGCATGCGGCCGGTGCGGCGCAGTTCGCCAACCAGCTTTTCCGTCTCGCGGTCGATCAATGGGCGGTAGAGCGAGGCGATGGCTTTGGGCGAGAAGAATTTGGCGAGCGCCGCGCGCTTCTTGCGGTGCAATTCGCCGTCAAGGAAGAACACCGGCAACTGGCTAGGATCGGACACCGGGAAGCGGTCGCCGTTCATCATCGCCTGCTTGAATTCGCGGTTGCGCAGGATCTGCCTGGCGGTGGCGAAGCTCGACACGCGCTGCGAATCCGGCTGGATCGTGTCGAATTCTTCGGCAATCGCGGCGCTCTTGCGGTCATCGCGGCCGGTCAGGTGGGGGCAAGCGAGTTCGGCGGTTTGATTCACGGCAAGTTCCCGGCAGAAAATGAAAACCGATGCTCGCCAATCGCAGCGTCGCTGTCAATCCGCGACACTTTCGATTGCCGGGCGTGATTTCGATTATTGCCCGGATTGCGCCAGCATCCGGCCGAGGAAGAGCTTGAACACCACAAAGGCCATCAGGCCGATCACGGCGCTGGCGACATGCAGCAGCCAGAACTGGGTCGTGTCCATGCTGGAATACCAGCCGCCGACTATGCCGACGACCTTGTTGGCGGCGAAAAAGGCGAGGTAGTAGATGCCGATGACGAAAGCCGTGATCGCCTTGGGCGCGAAGCGTGAGAACAGCGCGAGGCTGACTGGCAGGATGTGCGAAAAGCCGATGGAATTGAACAGGTGGAACAGGAATGGCAGCAGCAGGCCGATCTTGCCGCTGCCCTGTGTCGCGGCGGCCATGACCAGGCACAGGCCGCCGGCGATGTTGAACAGGCTGCCGATGATCATCTTGCCGAGTTCGTCGGGCTCCTTCCTGCGTTTGCCCCACCAGGTCCAGAATAGTGTGACGGCGACCAGCATCGAGGCGCTGACTGCCGAATCGACCGTGATCATCCAGCTTGTTGGCACCACGAAGCCGAAGAATGTCAGCTCAAAATGCTTGTCGGCCCAGACCAGATAGGCGTTGAAGATTTCCTGGTTGGTCAGCAGCGACACGGCGAGTACCGGCACCAGCACGATCAGCGCCGCCAGCCGGCCCCAGTCCTGGCGCGACATGGCTGCGCGCGGCGCGTCGGTCTGCATTGCTGCATCGCGGCTGTCCTGTGGCAGCCATGGGCCGGCGGCGAGATAGATGAACAGGCCCAGCACCATAACCACGCCGGCCGCGCCGAAGCCCCAGTGCCAGCCAACCTTCTCGCCCAGCGTGCCGGCAATCAGCGGCGCGACGATGACGCTGGCGTTGATCGCGATGTAGAAGATCTGGAAGGCTGTCGCGCGGCGAATGTCGTTCTCGGAATAGAGCTCGCCCACCTGGCTGGCGATATTGCCTTTGAACAACCCGACGCCGACGATCAGCGCCAGCAGGGCGAAAATAAATGTCCCCTCGAAAGCCATCAGAAAATGGCCCAGCGCCATGACAAGCGCGCCGGCAATCAGCGTCGCGCGCCGGCCCAGCCAGCGGTCGGCGATGATCCCGCCCAGGATCGGCGTCAGATAGACCAGCGAGGTGTAATCGCCGAAAATCGCCGAGGACAGCGGCTGTCCTTCCTTGCCGCCATACCAGTTAGCCTGCAGCCAGCCGAGGCCGATGACATCGGCCATGCGCTCGGGCACCAGCAGGTAATTGACCATGTAGAGCACCAGCAGGGTCTGCATGGAATAGTAGGAAAAACGCTCGCAGGCCTCTGTGAAGGCGAGAAAGCCCAGACCCTTGGGATGGCCCATGAAGGCGCGATCGGAGGCGGGCAGGTCGATTTCGGGCGTTGCTTCTGCGGCAGTCATGCGCTCTCCGGCGTTGAACTGACAGGCGTGTTAGCAGCATGCGGAAGAACGGCAAACAATTCCTGAGCCACAGGCCACAGCCAGGCGCATGGTCTAGGTCGCCAGCTCTTCATCGAGGAACCGCGCGACGTCCGCCAATTCGACGTCCCTGGCAAGGAAAGCCTCGCCGATGTGTCTCATCAGTACGAAGGGAAGCGTGCCCGCGTCCATCTTCTTGTCATGAAGCATGTGCGTTGCGAGGGTCTGGCCATCGCAATTCAGGCCAAGTGCCGGCAGGTTGGCCGGCAGTCCGGCATCGGCGATATGCCGCGCCACATGCTCGGCGCTGGCCCTGGGCAGCAGCCCGATCCTGGCCGAATAGCGCGCCGCCAGCACCATGCCCAGGGCCACGGCCTCGCCATGCAGCAGGCGTTCCGAATAGCCGGTTTGCGCTTCCAGGGCATGGCCGAAAGTATGCCCCAGATTGAGCAGGGCGCGGGTTCCCGTGGTCTCGCGTTCGTCCTCTGCGACGATCCGCGCCTTGGCCTTGACGCTCTGCGCAACTGCATATTCGCGCAGCGCAGCGTCGCCCGCCAGCAAGGCCGCGCAGTTTGCGTCGCACCAGGCGAAGAAATCCGCATCGCCGAGCAGGCCGTATTTCACCACTTCGGCATAGCCTGCGCGTAGTTCGCGCTCGGGCAGGGTCTCCAGCGCGGCGAGGTCGGCCAGGACCAGCGAAGGCTGGTGGAAGGCGCCGATCAGGTTCTTGCCCGAGGGGCTGTTGATCGCGGTCTTACCGCCGACAGAGCTGTCGACCTGGGCGAGCAAGGTGGTCGGCAACTGGATGAAATGGCAGCCGCGCTTGACCACGCTGGCGGCAAAGCCGGTCAAGTCGCCGATCACGCCGCCGCCCAGCGCCAGGATGTGATCGCCGCGCTCGACTTCGTTCGCCAGCAGCCATTCCACCAGGCCCGTAAGCTGGTCCCAGCTCTTCGAGGCTTCTCCCGGCGGTAGCATGCGCCAGTGCGGCTCGTGACCGTTGTCGCGAAGCGCCGTTTCGACCACTTCGCCCCATGCCTTGTGGACATTGCTGTCGGTGACGATCGGCACCGCGCGCTTGCGCAGCCGCCCGCGGCAATTGGGCACCAGCTCGGCAAGCAGGCCCGCGCCGATCCGCACTTCATAGGGGCGCCCCGCGACATCGACCGGGATTACAGCCATTGTGCTATGCCCTTCAAAACCTTGCTCACGGTTCGCGCATGCGGCCCGTCGCCGCTAGTGACATGAATGTGGGCCTGCGAATAGGCGGGCGCGCGCTCGTCGCGCAACCGCGTCAGGGTTTCGCGCGGGTTGCCTTGTTTCAGCAGAGGGCGGGTGTTCTTGCGCGACGTGCGTTCGACCAGGGTATCGATGTCGCTGTCGAGCCAGATGGCGATGGCTTTGTCCAGAATCAGCTGGCGCGTCATGTCGTTGCAGAAAGCGCCGCCGCCCGTGGCGATCACCTTGCAGCCGTGTTCGTCCTCGATCAGGCGGGCGATCACCCGCCGCTCGCCATCGCGGAAATAGGGTTCGCCATGCACTTCGAAAATCTCGGGGATGGTCATGCGCGCGGCTTTTTCGATTTCATCGTCGGCATCGACGAACGGGCAGTTCAGCACCGAGGCGAGGCGTTTTCCCACGCTCGACTTGCCCACGCCCATCATGCCGACCAGCACCAGCGGCCGGTCTATCCGCCGGGCAAGCGCCGCCAATTCCGCAGGTGCAAGCTCGAGATCGTCGATGTCCATTGCCCCGCCGCCTATAGATGCGTTAAGCGGCATGGCAAGCATCGGAGGCCAATCGCGCGTGGCAAGTGGAATGCAGAGGAAATGGCTGGCCGGAGGCGGAGTCTTGGTGCTCGGCGCGCTGATCGCCTATGCCTGGGTGGATGGAGGCCGGCGGCCGGTGCACGAAATTTCCGAAAATATACCCGTACCGGAGCAGCATCGATGAAGCGTTGGCGATTGCTCGGTGGCGCCGCGCTGGCGCTTTCGTCGGTCTGGGCTCTTGCACAGGACGCGCCGGAGAGCCTGTTGCCCCCCGGCTTCGACCGGCCCGCGCCCAAGGCGGGGCCAACGCGCAGTCCGGCCCCCACACCGGCGCCTGCTCCTGCGCCGGTTACAGTGAACAGGGGCGGCGGTAGTTCTGGTGGCGGGGCTGTGGTGCAGGCAGTTCCTGCCGTCGGTGCCTCGGCGGACCGGCCGCCTGCCGATCCCTCAAAATTGCCTTCCGGCGTCCGGATACCGTCGATCGCAGAGCTGGAAAAGCTGACGCCCGAAGAATTCGATCAGCGCATGGGCCTGACACCAAAATTCGACATGCCACCGGCGGCGCGCCGGGCAATGAAGCGTGTAGGAATTCTCGCCGAAAGCGAAGGCGGGCTTCCGGCCCTGTCGCTGGCGAAGCAGAACGCGTCGTTGGTCAAGGCGGCGCTGGAGCGCAACAAGGGCAATCTTGTCTCGCGTTGGGGACACATCCTGTTGCGCCGGGCGCTCGCCTCGCGGATGGATGCGCCGGCGGGCATGAATCCCGCTGATTTCGTCGCCCTGCGTGCCGGGCTGCTGGTGCGCATGGGCGAAGGCGAAGCGGCGCGGTCACTGGTGCAGGATGTCGACAGCGGCAATTACACGCCAGGGCTGACTCAGGCGGCCTTCGACGCCTATGTCGCGACAGCCGACATTACGGGCATCTGCCCGGTCATGGCGTTGCAGGCCTTCAGCCGGAAGGATGCACCGTGGGAAGAAGCGCGCTCGATCTGTAGCGCTTTTCGCGGCAGCGGCGAACAGGCGCTAGCCCAGCTCGACAAGTTCATGTCGACCGATCAACACGCCAAGATCGATGTCCTGCTGGCGCAGAAATATGCCGGCGCCGCCAGCCGCGCGCGCCGTGCGGTGACGATCGAATGGGACGATGTCGATGTCATGACGCCCTGGCGCTATGCCTTGACCATCGGCACCGGGCTTGAGCCGCCAGCGTCGCTTATGCGCAATGCCTCGGCCAGTTATGACTATACTGCGGCGACTGCGCCGATGCTTGCCCTGGCCGTGCGCGCGGCCGCGGCCGACAGGGCAGGCGGGGCAGGGGTCCTGTCGAGCGCCGCCATGGTCGATCTGTACAGCCAGATCTACGCTGACGAAGGCTCGCCCGCCGAATGGTCGGCGCGGGCTGCCGATTTGCGCGACGCATATGTCGGCGGCGATGCGGCCGCGCGCATGGCGGCAATCCGCAAACTTTGGGACGGTGCCTCTGATCCCGGGCGGCGGTATTCGCGGCAAGTACTCACGGCCTACGCCGCCGCCCGGATGCCGGCAAACAACAGCCTGGCGGACGATGCGCCCGAACTGATTGCCTCGATGCTTGCCGCCGGGCTGGATCGCAATGCGATGCGCTGGGCGCCCTTTGCCGACAGTGGGGGCCAGGCCTGGGCGCTTCTGGTGCTGGCAGCGCCGGAACGTTCCGCTCCTGTACCATTGGATTCTCTCGAGAAATTTTACGGCGACGATGGCAGCCCGGCGGCGCGTAAATCTGCCTTCCTGCTTGCCGCACTGGCCGGGCTCAATCGCGTTTCGCCGGAGACGCGGGCGTCGTTTTCGTCCAAGCTCGGTGTCGACCTCAATCGTCAGACCAAGTGGACGGCGATGATCGAAAAGGCGGGAGATGTGAATAATTCCGCGCTGGTGGCGCTGCTCGCCGGACTGGGTATGCAGGGCAACAGCTGGGAAAAGATGACACCGCTCTATCTCTACCACGTTGTGCATGCGCTGCAGCAGGTGGGCCTCAATGCCGAAGCGCGGATGATCGCCGCTGAGGCCGTGGCGCGGGGGTAATAGACGCGCGAAGCTCGCTGGCCTCCCCTCCCGCTTGCGGGAGGGGATGGGGGAGGGCATGTTCGCAACATCGGTCTAACAAACCCTCCCCTTGCCCCTCCCGCAAGCGGGAGGGGGAAAGAAGGGATGGCGTGTCCGTCATAGAGTCGTTTCTCGCCATGCTCGCCGCGGAGCGGGGAGCCGCCGCCAATACACTGGCCGCCTATCGCCGCGACCTGGAAGGGGCGGAGGAAGTGTTGGGGGATCTCTCTACCGCGACGAGTGAAGACTTGCCGGGCCTCGGTCGCGCCTGGGTGGGCCTTGCTCCCTCGAGCCTTGCCCGCAAGTGCTCGGCGTTGCGTCAGTTCTATGGCTTCCTTGCCGACGAGGGTCTGCGCAAGGACGATCCTTCGCACGCCTTGCCGCGCCCGGTCACGCGCCGGCCTTTGCCGCGTCTCCTGTCGCATGCCGAAGTAGAGGCGCTGTTTGCCCGCGCCGAGCTTGAGGCCGAATGTGGCGACGCGGCGGCTTTGCGCATGCTGGCCTTGCTCGAACTTCTCTATGGCTCGGGGCTTCGTGCCAGCGAACTGGTCTCACTTCCGCTCAACGCCGTTTTGCGCGACGCGCCGTTTCTGACCATAACCGGCAAGGGCGGCCAGCAGCGCATGGTGCCGGTCAGCGGACGGGCACAGCTGGCCCTGTCGCGCTGGTTGGCGCTGCATCCTGGCCAGTCGCGGTATGTGTTTCCCTCGCGCGGCAAACTCGGTCATGTCACGCGGGTGCGGCTGTTCCAGATGCTGCGCGAGCTGGCTGCAAGGGCTGGAATCGCGCCGGAAAAAGTAAGCCCGCATGTGCTACGCCATGCCTTTGCCACGCATTTGCTCGAAGGAGGAGCAGACTTGCGCGTGCTGCAAACGCTGCTGGGTCACGCCGACATCGCAACGACGCAAATCTATACCCATGTCGACAGCGCGCGGCTGGTCGCGCTGGTCAATGCCCGCCATCCGCTGGCCCGAGGGGTTCCCAAATCGGGCGGCGATGCCTAGTCTGCCGTGTTGCGAGGCTGAAGGGAAGGAGACGCTTCGATGGATAATGGTCGCATTAAATCTTTGAAATTGCTTATTTCATCTCTGGCTATTGCAGTCACGGCAATGCCAGTGACCGGAATTGCCCAAGGCGCATCGAGCCGGACGGTCGCCACGGTTCAATCGATCAGCGAACGCGACAAGCAGGAAGGCGCCAAGGCACATCCGCAGCTCGTCGCCGAATTCGGCGGGGCGATGAGCGGTCCGCAGGCGGCCTATGTCCAGAATGTCGGCAAGACCATCGCCGTCCAGTCAGGACTGTCCAATGCCCGCGGCGATTTCACCGTGACTCTGCTCAATTCGCCGGTGAACAATGCTTTCGCCATTCCTGGCGGCTATGTCTATGTCACGCGCCAGCTGGTTGCGCTGATGAACAACGAGGCGGAACTGGCCGGCGTGCTCGGCCATGAAGTCGGTCATGTCGCCGCGCAGCATTCGCGCAAGCGGCAAAGCGCGGCGCAGCGCAATGCGATCCTCGGTGCGCTGGGTTCGATCCTGTCTGGCGCTTTGCTGGGCGGCGGAACTGCGGGGCAACTCGGACAAGCCGTCTTCTCGCAGGGCTCACAGATGCTGACGCTGAGCTATTCGCGCGGGCAGGAGACGGAGGCCGACAATCTCGGCGTCGATTACCTGCGCCGCGCCGGATACGACCCGCGCGCCATGTCTACTGTGCTGCAAAGCCTGGCCAACCAGAATGCACTGGATGCCCGGCTGATGGGTACGACCAATCAGGTGCCCGCCTGGGCTTCGACGCATCCCAACCCTGCGTCGCGCGTCCGGGCTGCATCGGTGCGGGCGGGGACATCGGCCGACGGCGCTATCAACCGCGACACCTTCCTGCGCAACATTGACGGCATCATGTATGGCGACGATCCCAAGCAGGGCGTGGTCGAGGGGCGGAAATTTACGCACCCCGACTTGAGGCTTGCCTTCGAGGCGCCGAATGGGTTCTTCATGGTCAACGGTACGCGCGCCGTGTCGATCAGCGGCCAGTCTTCCAAGGGCGAATTCACCGGCGCCGCCTACAACGGCGATATGGAAGCTTATATCAATGCTGCCTTCGCCGGACTGACGGAGCAGGGCAAGGTACAAGTCCGGCCTTCCCAGATAGAGCGCACGACCGTCAACGGCATTCCGGCCGCTTATGGGATGGCGCGTGTGCAAAGCGGCAATGGCCAGGTCGATGTCGTCGTATTCGCCTATGAATTTTCGAAGACACAGGCATTTCATTTTCTGACGATCACCAGCGCCGGAAACGCCCGTCAATTCAGCTCGATGTATGGATCGATGCGCCGGATCTCGACCAGCGAAGGGGCAGCGGTACGGCCGCGCAAACTGACTGTGGTTACCGCCAGGGCCGGAGACACCGTGCAGTTGCTGGCCGGCAGGATGGCCTATTCCGATGCGCAGGTTGAACGGTTTCTGGTGTTGAACGGCCTGGCGTCGAACAGCACGATCACTCCGGGACAGAAGCTCAAGCTGATCGTCTACTGACGACTGCCTGCGCAGCGGCTCCGCAAAGCAAAAAGGGCGGCGGGTTGCCCCGCCGCCCCCTGCTGTTGCGATGTTCTGGTTCGGTTTATGCCGAAGCCGAAGTCATCGCGGAGGAAGTGTTGTTGAAGGTCGAGGTCAGGGCGCCGCCCAGGCCTTGCATGGCGGCAATGGCCGCTACCGCGATAAGGGCGGCGATCAGGCCGTATTCGATGGCGGTAGCGCCGGATTCGTCGCGGATGATCTTGCTGAAATAGGTCATCGTTTGTGTCCCCTGCTTGAGTCTGGAAAAACCGGGTAGGTCGATTTTGCCGATCGAAATTGCTCCGACTGACAGACTGCAAATACCTGCAGGAAATTACCTTAAAGTAATATGCTGTGATTACTTGAAATTTACCATAATCAGTACCTGGCGAGGATTGCCCGGGCCCAATAACGAAAAGGGGCGGCAGGTTTCCCTGCCGCCCCAATTCTTAAGTCTAAGGCGTATGATTAGGCCGAAGCGGTGGTCATAGCCGAAGAGGTGTTGTTGAAGGTGCTCTTCAGAGCGCCGCCGAGGCCCTGCATGGCGGCAATCGCGGCAACCGCGATCAGAGCAGCAATAAGGCCGTATTCGATGGCGGTGGCGCCAGCTTCGTCGCGAAGCAGCTTGTTGATGAACTTCATTTCAAGTCTCCTGGTTGCAGTCTTCAGTACCCGGTCCGTAACGCAATAGCTTGCGGACAACTGGGGGTGTAAGGTCGACTCATTGACAATTGGTAAACGTCACGCGCTGGTTCCGGTGGCGCTATTCACATTCGTCACAACCAGGTTCCACATCAGCCGGTTGCCATAGGAAAGCCCTTCGGAAGCGCCGAAAAGTGCCAGTCCGATACCGGCGATCAGCAGTCCGTACTCGGTAGCCGAGGCTGCGGACGAATCGCGAAAAAGTCTGAAAATCGTTGCTTTGGCTGACATTGTGCTACTCACGAATCCGACGATCTTGCACCAAATGTCACGCGTCGTGCTTTAGATTTCGTTAAGACGGGTTACGGAAATGCAAAGATATTTGACAGTCATTCCGGTGGTCGCGGCGGCATTATTGAATAATGACGGCAAGATTTTGGTGCAAAAGCGAAAGGCGGATGGCGCGCATGGCGGCTTGTGGGAGTTTCCAGGCGGGAAGCTGGAGCCCGGCGAATCGCCCGAATCGGGCCTGATTCGTGAACTTGTCGAGGAATTGGGAATCCGGCTCGAAGCTGATTCGCTGGAATGGGTCGCAAGTTCGAGCGAGCCGGCTGACCCTGACCAGGCGCGCAAGCCGATTGTAATCGAGCTTTACACGTGCCGTACCTGGCAGGGTGAGCCGCAGTGCCTGGATGCACAGCAACTCGGCTGGTTCGCCCCTGCGGAACTTGCCGGCCTGAATATGCCGCCGCTCGATGTGGACATGATCCCGGCGCTGCTTCGCGCCATTTAGCCGCTTGCCATTCGTGGACGCCCCTCCTATGTGCGCCACTCCCGCGCCCGTAGCTCAGCTGGATAGAGCATCAGACTACGAATCTGAGGGTCGGACGTTCGAATCGTTCCGGGCGCGCCAACACACAAAAGGCTCTCCGTCAGGAGGGCCTTTTGTGTGTTGGCGGTTCGGCGGCCCTGGCTGGGCCGTGCAACGAATTGTCTCGGCACGAAGACCCCGGGAAGTGGAGACATTCAGGAGGTTTCACCGCCAGCCGGTGGATTGCGCTTTGCCGCAGCCAATGTCATGGGCAATGGTAAAGAAGCATGGCCTATCGAGAGGAACCGCAGCCCTATGTGGCATGATCTGACGTCCGACCAGGAACTGCTGCGCGATACTACCGCGCGCTTTCTCGCGGACCATGTATCCCTGGCAAAGCAGCGCAAGCTGCGCGACGATCCGGCTGGCTTCGAGCCTGGCTACTGGAGCAGCGGCGGCGAGCTTGGCTGGTGCATGCTGCTTGGCTCGGAAACGGATGGCGGCGGCAGTGTCAGCGGGCGTGGGGCCGTGGACCTAGCGCTGATTGCCTACGAGTTCGGCAAACACGCCGCACCCGGACCGCTGGTGGATTGCAATGTCGTGGTGCTTGCCCTGTCCGGGCAGCAGGGCGACTTGCAACAACAGGCGCTGGGCGAAGTGCTGATGGGCCAGGCAATTGCCTCAAGCTGTCTTGGCGCAGCGCCCTGGCAGTTGCCGGGAGACGCGGCTGTCTCGATCAGGCGCGATGGCGGCGATGTGATTATCGATGGTGTGGTCAAGCCAGTCGAGTCGGCTGCGCAAGCGGCGTACTTCATCGTTACAGGGCAGGGTGAGGGCGGAATGACGCAAGTGCTGGTTCCCGCCGGCACTGCGGGGGTTTCGGTCAAACCGCTCAAGGCCATCGATGTGTCTCGCCGGTTTGGCAAAGTGAGCTTCGATGGCGCCCGGCTTCCTGCTTCGGCTGTCGTCGGCGAATTTGGCCAGGCGGAAGCGGCAGTGGCGCGGCAGATTCAGCATGCGGCGGTAATCCTGTCGGCGGAATCGGTCGGCGCGATGGACGCTGCGTTCGAAATGACGCTGGACTGGATGTTCAACCGTTATACCTTTGGCCGGGCGCTGGCATCCTATCAGGCCTTGAAACATCGCATGGCCGACATGAAGTCATGGCTGGAAGCCAGCCACGCCATTGCCGACGCGGCGGCGGAAGCCGTGGCGGACGACAGCGGCAACGCAGCGGAACTGGTCAGTTCGGCCAAGAGCTACATTGGCATTCAGGGGCCCGAGCTGTGCCAGGAAGGGGTGCAGCTGCATGGCGGGATCGGCGTTACCTATGAGCACGATCTGCATTTCTTCCTGCGCCGGGTGACGCTCGATGCGCTGCTCTATGGCACGCCGGCCGAACATCGCCGCTGGCTGGCAGCGATGCAGATCGGACAGGAGAAGGCGGCATGAGCGGGGATATCGAGAGCGTCGAGGCCTTTCGCGCGCGGGCAAGAGAGTGGATCAAGGCGAACCTGGGGCCGATGCAGCCCTGGGACATGAGCCAGCACTGCGAAAGCGATGAAGAGGAACTGAAGGCCGTTGCGCGCGATCGGGCCTTGCAGCGCAAATTGTTCGACGGCGGCTTTGCCGGGATCTGTTTCCCCAAGGAGTACGGCGGTCAGGGCCTGACGCCCGAGCACAACCGCGCCTTCAACGAAGAGCTGGCGGGCCACGAATATGCCTCGCGTTTCGCGGTGCCGACGTTCAGCCCCTGCGCTTCGACGATTCTAGAATTCTGCACGCCCGAGCAGAAGGCGGCCCACTTACCCGCGATTCTCAAGGGCGAGGAAGTGTGGGTGCAGCTGCTATCCGAGCCTGGCGGCGGATCGGACGTTGCCGGAATTTCGACCGGTGCGGTGCGCGACGCCAATGGCGACTGGATTCTCAATGGTTCGAAAGTATGGACTTCGCGTGCCTGGTGGGCCGATTGGGGTTTGATCCTGGTGCGCACCAACTGGGATGTGCCCAAGCACCAGGGCATGACTGTGTTCATCCTGCCGCTGCACCAGCCGGGTATCGAGATCCACCGCATCGAGCGTCTTAACGGCGAGAGCGAGGCCTGCCAGGAATTCTTCACCGACGTGCGCATCCCGGACAGCGACCGGGTCAGCGAAGTGGACGCCGGTTGGACGGTCGGCCAGCGCTGGATGTATCACGAGCGGCTGGGGCACAATTCGCCCTATGTTACCTCGCCGATCGGCGGCAAGAAGGCAGAAACGCACGAGCCATCGACTATCGCCATAGCCCGCAAGGCCGGGCGGCTGAACGATCCCGCCGCGCACGAACTGATCGGCGAACACCGCGCGCTCGGACTGGTCACCCAGCAGCTGCAGAAGCGCATTTCCAGCGCCATGACTTCGGGCAAGGGTAACACCGATATGTCATCGGTCGATCGCGTGTTCCGTGCGGTCAGCCAGATCCGCCGCTCGACCATCGCCTACGAACTGGCGGGCGCGGGGGCTTCGGTCTGGGACGATGACGAAGAGAACGCGACCCAGGCGGTGGGGATGAATTTCCTCTTGCGCCAGGCCAGCGCCATCGGCGGCGGCACCACCGAGATTTCGCGCAATGTCGTTGCCGAGCGCGTCCTGGGCATGCCGCGCGAGCCTTCGGCCGACAAGGGAGTGCCCTATCGCGAAATCCCCAAGGGGCCGAAGCGGGGGTAGAGTCTCCTACAAGTTCGGCCGTGGGGGTGGCGCCTTGTCCGCCTCACGCTTGCCAAGGGCCTCGCGCGCGCGGGCTCGGATATAGGCGTGAAGCTGGCGTATCTGCTCGTCGGTCAGGTTCTGGAAACGCGGCATGCCGCGTTCCATCAAGAGGCCCTGTTTGAGCACCTGGCTCATCGCGGCAAGGTCGAGCGCAATGTTCGATTCGCGCAGGTCCGGACCCGGAGTGCCGGTCGATTGCAGGCCGACGCCGTGGCAGGCGGCGCACTGCACTGATAGCGCGCGCCCGGCCTGAACATCGGCTTCGTTGAGCACTAGCGCAGGGTCGTCGAGTGCGTGGACCTTCATGTCGGGAGGGGTGGAGGCAGGGAGCGTGGCTTTGCCGTTGAGCGCGAAGGTCAGCAACCGGCGGGGTTGCGCACCGTATTTCCAGCCGACATTCATCACGTCGCCGAAGGCCGCGGTAGTGCCGCCATAACCGACCAGCACCGAGATGTACTGCTTGCCACCGGCACGGAAGCTTATCGGCGCGCCGACGATGCCCAGGCCGGCGTTGAACTTCCACACCTCGCTGCCGTTCCTGGCGTCATAGGCATGGAACCAGCCATCGGCCGTTCCCTGGAAAACGAGACCGCCTGCCGTCGCCAACGTGCCGCCGTTCCACAGCGTCGGGTGCTGTACCTTCCACACCTCGCGTTGGGCGACAGGATCCCATGCGATCAGCGAACCTTTTCCGTCGCCAGGCTTTTCGACTACCGAACCGACCATCAGGCCCATGACGTTGAAGTCGTTCACCCGCTGCTCGCCGCGCGACATGCGCAGGCCGATCTGCTGTTCGGGTACGTAAACCAGTCCGGTCTTCGGGCTGTAGCTCATCGGTTGCCAGTTGTGCCCGCCGACAGTGCCCGGCCACAGGGTAATGTCGCCGGTTTCATAACGGATGCCCGGCTTCTCGATCGGCCGGCCGGTCTTGAGGTCTATGCCATCGGCCCAAGTGACGAGGCTTGCCGCTTCGGCCGAGATCGGCTTGCCAGTCTCGCGGTCAAGCACGTAGAAAAAGCCGTTGGTCGGCATGTGCAGCAGCACGTCGCGTGGTTTCCCCTCAAGGTTGAGAGTGGCCATGACGATGTTGGGTGTCGCCTTGTAATCCCAGCTGTCGCGCGGCGTTTCCTGATAGTGCCAGACATATGCGCCGGTTGTGGCGTCGAGCGCGACGATCGAGCTGGTATAGAGGTTGTCCCCCGTGCTTCCGGGATCGCGCAGCTTGGGATCGTAGGGCCCGGCATTGCCGACGCCGATATAGACGCGGTTCTTCGCGGCATCGAAAGTCATGCCGTTCCACACCGTGCCGCCGCCGCCGGTGTTCTTCCAGAATTCGGGTCCCCAGGTCTTGGCGGCTGCCTCCAGCGCTGGATTGCCGGCATTGTCTTCCGGCTTGCCGGGGACCGTGTAGAATCGCCAGAGTTGCTTGCCGGTTTCGGCGTCGTAGGCCGTAACATAGCCGCGCGCGCCGAAATCGGCGCCGCCGTTGCCGATAATCACCTTGCCGTTCATCACCCGCGGCGCGCCGGTGCTGATCATCATAGCGCCCTTGGGGATGGTTTC
>JBFWSE010000072.1:0-18368 GCA_050248535.1 Novosphingobium sp. | reverse complement strand
CTCAAGTCCTATCCCGAGAAATCCCCGGGCTATGAGCCGCGCCAGCTCGATGGCTCCGACGAAGTCGAGGCCTGGCTGCGCCAGAACGCACGGCCGACGACGACAGACGGCATCATCCACGGCGATGTCGCCACCACCAATGTCCTGTTCCACCACGGCCCGCCCGCGCGGCTGGCGGCCATGATCGACTGGGAGCTTTCGACCATCGGCGATCCGATGCTCGACATGGGCTGGCTATGCGGCGGCCTGCGCGACGAACGCTTTCCCGACATGGACCGGGAAGAAAACCTGATCGACGTGCGCAATGCCCCGACCAAGCAGGCGCTGGGCATGTATTACTGCGCCGGGACCGGGCGCGACATGGCGGACTTCGACTATTTCTGCGTGCTGGCCGGCTTCAAGATCGGCTGCGTGATCGAATACAAGGTAGCGCAGGCCGCCGCGGGGATATTGCCGAAGGATGTCGGAGAATTTTTCGCGAAAAGTGTCAGCGGCGGGTTCAAGCGGAATGCGGAGTTCGTGCGGCGGATCGGGTAGGCGTATCATTCCTCCCCGGAACGGGAAGGTGGCAGTGCGAAGCGTTGACGAAGGGGGCGCCCGGCTGGGCGCAGCGCCTGTGGCTAGCCCCCTCCACCATCCTGCGGATGGTCCCCCCCCCGTTCCGGGGAGGTTTTTTTGCTACCCCTTCCACACCAGCACAGGCTTCCGCGCTGCCTGAGTTTCGTCCAGCCGCCGCCTGGGCGCAAAGTGCGGTGCCGAGTGCAGGCTCTCGTCCCCGCCCCGCGCCCGCTCGGCCAGACTGCGCAGCGACTGGATAAACCGGTCCAGCCCGGCCTTGCTCTCGGTCTCGGTCGGTTCGACCAGCATGGCCCCGTGGACCACCAGCGGGAAATAGACCGTCATCGGGTGAAAGCCCTCGTCGATCAGGCCCTTGGCCAAGTCGAGAGTGGAGAAGCCTTCGGGCAAGCCCGTGTCGCTGAACAAGGCCTCGTGCATGCAAGGCCCGCTGGCGGCGAACGGCGCGTCGAGCACGTCTTCAAGGCTGCGCAACACATAATTGGCGTTGAGCACCGCGTCTTCCGCTGCCTGGCGCAGGCCATCGGCACCGTGGCTGAGGATATAAGTCAGTGCGCGGGTAAACATGCCCATCTGGCCGTGGAAGGCGCACATGCGCCCGAAGGCCTGGCCTTCTTCAACGTCGGCTTCCTCAACCAGCCGCAGGCCCTCCGGCCCGGCGACAACGTAAGGCAGCGGTGCAAAGGGCGCGAGCGCTTGAGACAGCACCACCGGGCCCGCCCCCGGCCCGCCGCCGCCGTGGGGCGTCGAGAAGGTCTTGTGCAGGTTGATGTGCATGGCGTCGATGCCGAGATCGCCGGGACGCACCCGGCCGACAATGGCGTTGAAGTTCGCGCCATCGCAATAGACATAGGCCCCGGCGGCATGAACCGCATCGGAAATCGCCTTCATTTCGCTTTCGAACAGGCCGCAGGTGTTGGGGTTGGTAATCATTACCCCGGCGACATGCGGCCCAAGCCGCGACTTCAGCACCGAAAGGTCGACACGGCCTTCGGGCGTCGCCGGAATGCTCTCGACTTCGAAGCCTGCGAAAGCCGCCGTGGCGGGATTAGTGCCGTGCGCGCTTTCGGGGACGAGCAACAGCCTGCGGTCCTCACCGCGCGCTTCCAGCGCGGCCTTGATGCACAGGATACCGCATAGCTCGCCGTGCGCCCCGGCCTTGGGCGTCATGGCGACGGCCTGCATGCCGGTCAGCTCGACCAGCCACTGCGCCAGTTCGGCAATCGCCCCCAGCGCCCCCTGCACCGTTTCCTGCGGCTGGAGCGGGTGGACATCGGCAAAGCCCGGCAGCCGCGCCATTTTCTCGTTGAGCCGGGGGTTGTGCTTCATTGTGCAGGAACCGAGCGGAAACGGCCCCAGGTCGATGGCGTAGTTCTGGCGGCTCAGCCGGGTGTAATGCCTCACCGCTTCGGGTTCGGTGAGGCCGGGCAGCGCGGGGGCAGCCTTGCGCAGATGGCGCGCCAGCGCGGGCATGGCTTCGCCATCCGGCTCGTCGAAATCGACACCGCATTGCTCGGGCGAGCCCAGCTCGAAAATGAGCGCTTCTTCCAGCGCCAGACCATGGTCGCCGCTGGACGTGGCAGGCGCGGCCCCGCCTTCGCCCGGCCCGTTCATCGATGGCCGCCAGCCCGAGGGATTGTGCGCGTTCATGCCAGCGCCTCCTCTAGTGCGGAGCCAAGGGCCTCAATATCCTCGGCAGTGGAAGTCTCGGTCGCGGCGACCAGCAGGCCGCGATGCAGGTCCGGCGCATCGGGATAGAGCCGGCCGAGCGAAACGCCGCCCAGCACCCGCCTTTCGGCCAGGGCATGAACCACTTCGCGCGCGTCTTTCGGCAGGATCACGGTGAGCTCGTTGAACCAGGATTCATTGAGCACTGTCACACCCGGAACCCTGGCCAGCCGCGCCGCGAGCGTCTGCGCCCGGCCATGGTTGATCCGCGCCAGCCGCGCCAGGCCTTCGCCACCGAGCAAGGTCATGTGGATGGAAAATGCCAGCGCGCAAAGCCCTGAATTGGTGCAGATATTGCTCGTCGCCTTCTCGCGCCGGATATGCTGTTCGCGGGTCGAGAGCGTGAGGACGAAACCTCTTTTCCCGTCCGCATCCACCGTTTCTCCACAGAGTCTTCCCGGCATCTGCCGCACGTGTTTGTCCGAACAGCCGAACAGGCCGAGATAGGGTCCACCGAATTGCAGCCCGACGCCCAGCGACTGCCCCTCGCCGACGACGATGTCGGCGCCCAGGTTGCCCGGCGCTTCGATAAGGCCGAGCGCCACCGGCTCGGTCACCACCGCGATCAGCAGCGCGCCATGGGCATGGGCGGCCTCGGCAATCGCTGCGACATCGGGAATACGTCCGAGAATGTCGGGGTACTGCACCACTACACAGCTGGTCTCGCCGTCGATCGCCGAAATGACACCTTCAGTATCGGACAACGGATCGAGCTTGGGCGCGCGCCAGTCGATCTTATCGCCGGTGAACCGCGCCATGGTGCGGATGGACGAGACATAGTGCGGGTGCAGCCCGCGGCACAAAACCGCCCGCTTACGCCGGGTGATCCGCCCGGCCATGGCCACGGCCTCCCAGCAGGCGGTCGAGCCATCGTACATCGAGGCATTGGCGACATCGGTGCCGAATAGCCGCGCGACCTGGGTCTGGAATTCGAACAGGACCTGCAGGGTGCCTTGCGCGATTTCCGGCTGGTAGGGTGTGTAGCTGGTGAGGAATTCGCCGCGCTGGATCAGGTGGTCCACCGAGGCGGGCACATGGTGCCGATAGGCCCCCGCGCCGAGGAAGAAAGGCACCGATCCGGCGTTGATGTTTTTGGCCGCCAGAGCGGTCATGTGGCGTTCCACCGCCATCTCGCTGGCGTGGGCAGGCAGTCCGGCAATCGGCCCGGAGAGGCGGGCTTCGGCCGGGACATCGGCGAACAGATCGTCGACCGATGCCGCGCCGATGACGCCGAGCATTTCGGCGCGGTCGGCGGGTGTCAGGGGTAGATAGCGCATGTCAAATCCTCCCCGGAACGGGGAGGATCTCAAAGCCCCGCGACATAGGCATCGTAAGCCGCCTTATCCATCAACGAGGCCAGTTCGCCGGCATCGGCCAGTTCGATCCGGAACAGCCAGCCGCCCTCTTCCGCGTCGCTGTTGACCAGTTCAGGTGCGCCATCGAGTTCGCCGTTGACTTCGGTTACTGTGCCGGAGGCCGGGCTATAGATGTCCGAAGCGGCCTTGACGCTCTCGACGACCGAAACCGAATCCCCCTGCTTCACGGCCTGCCCCTCGCCGGGCAATTCGACATAGGTGATGTCGCCGAGCTGGCTCTGGGCATAGTCGGTGATGCCGACCGTGCCGCTGTCGGCATCGATCCATTCGTGGTCCTTGGTGAAATAACGGCTCATGGCGCAACCTCAGCGATGATAGCGGTGGGGAACGAAAGGGGTTGGGACAATGCGCGCGGGCAGATCCTTGCCGCGCACGTGGATTTGGACTTCGGTGCCGACGGCACAATGCCTTGCCGACACATAGGCCATGGCGATGGGGTGGCCGAGACTGGGCGCGAAACCGCCGGAGGTTACCCGGCCCACCTTGTGCCCGTCGAAAAACACTTCCGCCCCTTCGCGCGCCGCCTGCCGGCCTTCGAGAGCAAGGCCGACCCATTTGCGCGGCGGCCCGTGTGCAAGTTCGTTGAGAATGCGATCGGCGCCGGGGAAACCGCCTTCCGCGCGGCGGCGCTTGTTGATGGCAAATGTCAGCCCGGCGCTGATGGGCTCGATCGCCTCGGTCAGATCGTGGCCATAGAGCGGCAGGGCGGCCTCCAGCCTGAGCGAATCGCGCGCGCCCAGGCCGATGGGTTTCACTTCGCGCTGTTCGCAAAGCGATTGGGCGATCCGCTCTGCCTCTTCCCCTGGTAGCGAAATCTCGAACCCGTCTTCGCCAGTATAACCCGAACGGCTGATCCAGGCATCGACTCCGTCAAGTTTGAACGCCCCGGCCTTCATGAAAGTCAGCGAGGAAAGCGGCGCATTGCTGGTCACCAGCCGCTCCAGCGCAACGGCGGCCTCCGGTCCCTGCAAGGCGAGCAGCGCTGTGTCCTCCAGATGATTGAGCGTGATCGCGTCGGGCAGATGTTCGCGCAAATGGCCGATATCGTCCCACTTGGTCGCGCCGTTGACCACCAGATAGAGTCCGCTTTCCCAGCGCGTCACCATCAGGTCGTCGAGAATCCCGCCGGTCTCGTCGAGCAACAGCGAATAGCGCACCTGCCCTACGCCAAGCGTCGAGAGATCGATCGGCAGCAGCGCTTCCACTGCCGCGTCGAGGCCTTTTCCCGAGAGATAGAGCTGGCCCATGTGGCTGACATCGAACAGCCCGGCATGTTCGCGCGTCCACAGGTGTTCGGCAATGATGCCTTCATATTGCACCGGCATGGCATAACCGGCGAATTCCACCATCCGCGCGCCTTGCGCCCGGTGCCAGGCATCGAGCGGCAAAGGCTGCGGGCCGGCTTCCGCCTCGTCATCAAGATGGCTACTGTCGCTCACGCACCAAGGCTCCCGCACGGAATGCACCAAAATCGGCGCCCCCTCTGTCGCGGAAACCTGAGAGCTTTCCCCCGAAACGCATTCGGGGTTACCCCTTCGGCGGCCCCCGCGCTGGCGGGTGCACTTTCCAGAGTTCGCTAACGACCCGCGCGGTCCTTTGGCCTGAGAGATTCCGGGGCGGTTGCTCCTTCGGCGCCCATCCCGATGGATGGGACTCTCCCGCGCAGTTCAGCGACTCCCACGCCTTCGGTCCGCTTGCCGATTCGAGTCAACGGATTTCGCAGACAACCCTTCGCTTTATCCACCGCGCCGGCGCAAGGCATAGAGTATGGCATCGTGCTCGTGAAAGAATCGCCCGCCTGCCTTTTCGCTGGCCAGGGCAAAAATCGCATCGGCAAGCACGCCGATCCTGATCGAGCGATACTTCCGGTATTTGCCCCACAAGAACAGATCGATCAGCGGGCTGAGCCACATGGCCAGCCGCTCGGCCACACGCCGCTCGCCGCGAGGTCCCCGCAGCAGACCGGGACGCAGGATATCGAGCCTGCGGAAGCGCAGCTTGAACAACGCCGCTTCGGTTTCGCCCTTCACCCGCAGATAGAAATTGCGCGAAATGTCGTCGGCCCCCACCGATGAAACCAGAATCATGTGATCGATCCCGGCAGCCCGTGCCGCACGGGCGCATTCGAGCACCAGATCGTGATCCACCGCGCGGAACGCCGCTTCGTCCTTACCGGCCTTTTTCATTGTCGTGCCCAGCGCGCAGACCAGAACCTGCGCCTTGGAGGCTGCAATGGCCTCTGCCCAGCCGGGCGGGTCGCACACCACCACCACCATACGCGCGCCCTTGGGCAGATCGAGGTGCCGGCGTGACAGGGCAATCAGCCGCACATCGCTGCGCCCGACAGCGCGCTCGATCATGGTCCAGCCGGTGAGGCCGGTCGCGCCGACCAGACAGATTCGGACCGGATCAGACATTGCGCAGCCCCTCGGGCGTCCGGCCGAAAATGCGGGCGTAGCTGTCGATGGCATAGCGATCAGTCATGCCGGCAATAAAGTCGGCAATGTGGCGGCTGCGCAGGGTTTCTTCTTCGGGCAGACTGTCATGCCAGCCATGGTTCATCAGCTCGGGCCGCTGGGCATAGGCGGCAAAAAGCTCTGCCGTCACTTCCCTGGCGCGCTCCGCGGTGGCGATCTGTTGGGGGTGGTAATAGAGCTTGTCGTACATAAAGCGCTTGAGTCTGCGCTCCTCGCCTTCCAGCTCTGCCGAAAAGGCGGCGCAGGACCGGCCTGCCGCACGCACGTCGGCCAAGGTTTGCATACCCCCGGTCCGCTTGCGCGTCTCGTCGATGACATCGTTGACCATCAGGCCGATCTGGCTGCGGACCAGTTCGCGCAACTGCCTGTCGCGCGGCGCGCCGGGGAATTTCGCTTCGACCTGCCGCCATTCCGCGGCGACAAATGGCTGTTCCAGCAGCTCGTCGAGCGAGAGAAAGCCCGCGCGCAGACCATCGTCGATATCGTGATTGTCATAGGCGATGTCGTCGGAAATCGCCGCCACCTGGGCTTCGAGGCACGGCCAGGATTCGAGTTCGAGCGGATAGGCATGATCCAGTTCGGCCAAAGCCCAGTTGGGCGAAGCCACCGGTCCATTGTGCTTGGCCAGCCCCTCCAGCATTTCCCAGGTGAGGTTGAGCCCGTCGTGCTCGCAATAGGGCGATTCGAGCCGCATGACGACGCGCAGGCAATGGGCGTTGTGATCGAATCCGCCGCGCGCATGCAGTGCCGCATCGAGCGCCTGCTCGCCAGCATGGCCAAAAGGCGGGTGGCCAAGATCGTGCGCCAGCGCGAGCGCCTCGGTCAGGTCCTCGTCGAGCCCCAGCGCGCGCGCGATCACCCGGGCTATCTGGGCGACTTCGAGGCTATGCGTCAGTCGCACCCGGTAATGATCGCCATCGGGCGCGACGAACACTTGCGTCTTGTCGCGCAGGCGGCGGAAAGAGACCGAATGGACGATGCGATCCCGGTCGCGCTGATAGGGGCTGCGCGGGCCGCGCGCGAGCGCACCTTCGAGCGGAAATTCACGTCCGCGCGAATTGACCGCATGGGACGCGAAAGGGGCGAGAGTCATGCCCTCCCTTAACCTATCCCAAAATCCATTCCACTGCCGCGTCGGCATGTATCCGCGTACAATCGTAGATCGGCAGCACATTGGCATCGATGGGAACGACCATTTCCAGCTCCGTGCAACCGAGCACCACGGCCTGGGCCCCGTCCTGAGCGAGATTGGTGATGATCGTCTTGAGTTCGCGTTCGGCCTGCCGACTGGGTTTGCCGACGATCAATTCTTCGTAGATGATCCGGTCGAGCGTCTCGACCACATCCATTTCGGGCGGCAGAAGCTCAATATCGCGGGCGATAAGTTTCTGACGATAGAAGCTTTCAAGCATGACATTGCGCGTGCCGATCAGTGCCGCCTTCTTCACGGCATCGTCCGCCAGCCGTTCGCCAACGCATTCGGCGATGTGCAGCACGGGCACCGAGACTGAACCGGCAACCTTGTCGTAGACCTTGTGCATCGAATTGGCGCCAATGATAATCGCCGTGGCACCCGACACTTCGAGGCGCTGCGCCGAATCGCACAGCACCTGCGCCGCCCGTTCCCAATCTTCGGGCGTCGACAGGCGGACCAGCCCGGAGAAGTCCAGGCTTTCGATCAGAAGCGGCGCGCTGGCACGATCGCCGGCGCGGCGTTGCACCTGGCGGTTGATCCGTTCGTAATAGCTGCGGGTGGAAAACCAGCTCATGCCGCCGATCAGGCCTAATTTGCGCACTGTAATTGAACTCCCTGACACCGCATTGGCCCCCGGCGGGTCCGGATTACGCAACCGGGCCTGCGAGGTCCACCGGCACTTCGGCTCTGTCCACCGCTGCTGCAGTGCAGCACATCGCTTAGCTCAACGAATGAAGCCTGTCTTGCACAGCGCCGCCGAGCTCACTGTCACTTCCACCGCGTCGGCATCGCCATATTGCCGCAGCGCGGCGACGAATTCGCTGATCGAGCGGCGCGGCGCGCGGTTGAGCTTTTGCAGGCTGCGCAGCTGCTTGATGGTCAGCTTGCTGGCCATGCGGTCGGCCATGCATCCGGACAATTGCTCAGACAGCCCCCCATCGATCAGCGCGCTCTTTACCCTGCTGGCCTTGATCTGCTGAACGCAGCCACTCGCGGCGAGCAACATCAATACAATCGCTAAGCGGCGCATCGGCGCTTCCATTCTAGTGCTGGAGGGCCTTGACGATGTCTTCCACCATCTTCTTGGCGTCGGCGAGCAGCATCATCGTCTGGTCCATGTAGAACACGTCGTTGTCGACCCCGGCATAGCCCACCCCGCCCATCGAGCGCTTGATGAACATGATCGTCTTGGCCTTGTCGACATCGAATACAGGCATGCCATAAATCGGCGATGAACGATCAGTCTTGGCCGCCGGATTGACCACATCGTTGGCGCCGATGATGAAGGCAACGTCGGTCTGGGCAAATTCGCTGTTGATGTCTTCCAGTTCGAACACGTCCTCATAGGGCACGTTCGCTTCGGCCAGCAGCACGTTCATGTGCCCCGGCATGCGTCCGGCCACCGGGTGGATTGCGTATTTGACCCGCACGCCTTCCTTCTTGAGCAAGTCCGCCATTTCGCGCAGCACATGCTGGGCCTGGGCCACGGCCATGCCGTAGCCGGGGATGATGATGACCTGTTCGGCTTCGCGCAGAAGGAAGGCCGCATCTTCGGCGCTGCCGCGTTTCCACGGGCGCTGTTCCTTCGAGCCGTTGCCGGAAGCCCCGTCCTCCGCACCGAAGCCGCCGGCGATCACCGAAATGAAGCTGCGGTTCATCGCCTTGCACATGATGTAGCTGAGGATCGCGCCGGAAGAGCCGACCAGCGCGCCGGTGACGATCATCGCGGTGTTATGCAGAGTGAAGCCCATCGCCGCCGCCGCCCAGCCCGAGTAGCTGTTGAGCATCGAGACCACTACCGGCATGTCCGCGCCACCAATGGGTATGATCAGCAGGAAGCCGATGACGAAGGCCGCGGCGGTGACCGCGGCGATCACCCACAGTCCCTGATCCTGGGTGAACCAGCCGATCAGGCCGAGAATTGCCGCCAGCGTGCCGAGATTGATGACATGGCGCGCCGGCAGCAGCATCGGCGCGCCGCTCATGTTGCCGTTGAGCTTGGCGAAAGCGATCACAGAGCCGGAGAAGGTGATCGCGCCGATGGCGATGCCGAGGCCCAGTTCGATGCGGCTAACGGCGTGGATCAGGCCGTCAGTACCTAGGATGCCGAAGGCCTCGGGGCTGAGATAGGCCGCCCAGCCGACCAGCACAGCGGCGAGGCCAACCAGCGAGTGAAATGCCGCGACCAGCTGCGGCATGTCGGTCATCTTGATGCGGCGGGCGGTAACTATGCCGATGATGGCACCAATAACAATGGCGGCAAGAATCAACCCGATCGCCGGCCAATCCGGAAAGATCATCAACACGCTCCACTCGGGCGATCCAGCGGGAGCGTAATTCATGTCCTTTGCAGGCAAGTGTGTGACCAGCGTCGTCACCACCGCAATCAGCATCCCCACCATGCCCAGCCGGTTTCCCCGCTTGGCCGAATAGGGCGAGCCCAGCCCGCGCAGCGACAGGATGAACAGCACCCCGGCCACGAGATAGGCCAGCAAAGCCCAGGGCGGCAGAATGGTGTGCTCCATTACTCCCCCTCCCCTTCAGGGGAGGGGGTCGGGGGGTGGGGGCTGTCATGCAGGCTCAGCGTCAAAACGACAGGCCCCACCCCAACCCAGTTTCGGGTCGTCCAGTCCCCCGGACTGGACTTGAACTGCCGGGGGCAGTTCAACCCGAAACTCCTGAAGGGGAGGGGCTTTTTGGCTGCACCCTGCCCCATCACAGCTCCTTCCGCTTGAACATCGCCAGCATCCGCGCCGTCACGGCAAAGCCGCCGAAGATGTTGATAGAGGCCAGCACCACCGCCCCCAGCCCCAGCCAGCTTGCCAGCCCCTGACTGGAAGCCGCCGCAATCAGCGCGCCGACGACGATCACCGAGGAAATGGCGTTGGTGACGCTCATCAGCGGCGTGTGCAACGCGGGAGTGACGCTCCAGACGACATAATAGCCGACGAAGCAGGCGAGGACGAAGATCGAGAGGATCGAGATGAAATCCATGTCAGTCATTCGCTCCTGACAGTTCCGGATTGGGCAGGCACTTACGCACCATCGATTCGGCTATGGATTGCGGGTCTTTCAACACGTCCACAGCCGGTATTCCGACCACCGCCAGGCCAAGCCCGGCCAATTCGGCATCGCGCCGGGCGTCGAAGAGGGGCTGATCGCCCATATCGTGGGAAATACCGTCGATCTCGAAGACAGTTTTGGCCGAGTGGCAATAGAAATCGACAACATGGTCGCCAATAGGGTGCTGGTTGCGAAACTTCACCCCCACCAGTTTACCCTTCAACAAGCGCCACAACAACACCTCTGGCAGCGACATCTCCCTGCGCAACCTGCGCGCACGCGCAACCGTACCTGGAGCATGGTCGAACACCCCCTAGAAACTCCCCCATCGGGGGAGGTGGCTCGCGCAGCGAGGCGGAAGGGGGCTCACCAAAGACAGCCGCGATAACGGCTTGCGCGCTACCGCGCGCATTATCTGCTCGCCCCCTTCCACCACCGCTTCGCGGCGGTTCCCCTCCCCCGGTGTGGGAGGTTCCTGAAGGGAAACGAAGCTCACCCCGCCAATCTCCCGTTCACCACCACCCCTCCCCGCGTCAGCCGAACCGCATCCCCAATCTCCTCATCCAGCACTGGCCGCCCGCTGTCCTTGTCCCAGAAAGCCGAAAGGAAGTTGTACAGTTTGTTGGCATAGAGCGCCGATGCATCGGCCGGCAGCGGGGCCGGGGGGTTGGTATAGGCAATGATCTTGACGCCGTGGCGCTCCACCACCTGATCCGCCATCGAACCCTCGACATTGCCCCCTGAAGGCGCGGCAAGATCGAAGATCACGCTGCCGGGCTTCATGCTCTTGATCTGTTCGTCGCTGACCAGCCTTGGCGCCCTTTTACCCGGGATCAGTGCCGTGGTGATGACGATGTCCTGTTTGGCGATATGCGAACTTACCAGCTCAGCCTGGGCCGCCTGGTATTCCTCCGACATTTCCGTGGCATAGCCGCCCGCGCCCTCGCCCTCGATCCCCGCCACTTCCTCGACGAAAATGGGCTTGGCCCCCAGCGACAGGATCTGCTCTTTCGTCGCCGAACGCACATCGGTGGCGCTGACCTGCGCGCCCAGCCGGCGCGCCGTCGCAATCGCCTGCAGCCCGGCGACCCCGACGCCCATGATGAAAACCCGCGCCGCGCTGACTGTTCCTGCCGCAGTCATCATCATCGGAAAGGCGCGGCCGAAATGATCCGCCGACGCAATCACCGCCTTGTATCCGGCAAGATTGGACTGCGAGGACAGAACATCCATCGATTGCGCGCGCGTGATGCGTGGCATCCATTCCATCGCCATGGCTTCGAACCCGGCCCCGGCATAGGCCTCGATCCGTTCGCGCTGACCAAAGGGATCGAGCATGCCGACGATCCATGCGCCGGGCGCGGCTCCTTCGAGCAGTTCCGGGCCGGGCGCCTGCACCGACAGAACCACACCGGCCTTGAGCATGACGAAATCGAGTGCGCCAACCTGGCCGCCGGCTGCCGAATAGTCGGCATCGGGAATCGCGGCTCCTGCCCCGGCGCCTTGCTCTACGGTGACTTTTGCTCCCAGTTTCAGAAACTTGCGGACAGTTTCCGGAGTCGCGGCAACGCGCCTTTCTCCGCTCGCCCGTTCCCTGAGAACGGCGATCCGCAAAGGCTCTTCGGCCAAGTGCTCAGACAATCAGCGCGATGACCAACGCTGTTACCAGGATGCAGACCACAATCCCCACTTTCAGCAGCGTCAGGAAGCCGCCGTAAGTGGCATTTGCGCTCTTCATGTCATGGCCCGAAGACATAGGTGTTTCCCCAAAATAGTTTGCTGTTGTACAGGCCCCCGCCTCTATCGCGCTGCGTCGCGCCACTCAAGAGGCTCGCCCCGCATTCTCTACAAACAAGCAGCCTTAATCCGGTCTTTACGCCTTGCCGCTATGCCCGCCCCACACGCCAATCCGGGTTTGGGGAAACAATGGCCGAGATCGAGCAGCGCCTGCTCATGCTGATCGACGATGAGCCGGCACAGTGCCGGCTGATCGCAGCGCTCGCCGCGCGCGAGGGCTGGCGCACGCTGGTTGTCAATGATTCCGAAACGGCAATCGCAACCCTCGGCACGCGCCAGGGCATGCAGCTCAATGCGATCATCCTCGATCAATGGGTTCCCGGCGACGACGCCTGCGCGCTGATCGCCGAATTGAAGGCGCGGCGCCCTGCCCTGCCGATCCTGATGCTTACGACCAGCGCTTCGCCGCTGCTGGCGGTCGAAGCCATGCGCGCCGGGGCGACCGACTATCTGATCAAGCCCGTGGCGCCCGACCGGCTCATGCAGGCGCTGCGCACCGCCACCACGCGGGAGACCCCGCGCGACGAACTGGCCCCGCTCACCGAGAAAATGCCGTCGAATCCCGATTTCGAAACGATGATCGGCGCCGCGCCGACTTTCCGCGCCGCGCTGGCCGTGGCGGCCAAGGCGGCGCGCGGGCATGGGCCAGTGCTGATCGAAGGCGAAAGCGGCACCGGCAAGGAAATGCTGGTGCGCGCGATCCATGCAGCCAGCCCGCGCGCGCGCGCGCCGTTCCGCATCGTCAATGCCGGCAGCACGCCGGCCAATTCGCTTGAGTCGATCCTGTTCGGGCATGAAAAGGGCGCCTTCCCCGGCGCCTTCGATCGCCAGATCGGCGCGATCCAGCATTGCGACGGCGGCACCCTGGCGATCGACGAGATCGACCGCTTGCCGATGGGCGTGCAGGAGCGGCTCGCCGAATCGATTGCCAAGGGCGATGTTCGCCCGATCGGCGCCCGGCACAGCTTCCGCATCGACGTCCGTCTGATTGCCGCGAGCAACCTGCCGCTGCGCGACATGGTCGATGGCGGCTATTTCCTGGCCGAACTGCACCAGGCGATTGCCGGCGTCACCGTCCATGTTCCCCCGTTGCGCGACCGGCTGGGCGACATCCCCGCCCTATCCCGCCATTTCCTCGCCCGCATCGGCGAGCAGCCGGGCTTGCGGCCGCTGGGCATCACCGACGGCGCGCTATCATTGCTGGGCGCATACGACTGGCCGGGCAACGTCCGCCAGCTCCAGGCCGTACTCTTCCGCGCCGCGGTGTTCTGCGACGGCGACGCGCTGACTGCCGACGATTTCCCGCAGCTTTCGGCCATGCTCGGCGACGGCCACGTCGGCTCGGGCCAGCCGCATCAGGAGGGCGTGGGCGTCATGCTTTATACTTCCGACGGAAACCTGCGTCCGCTGGAAGATATCGAAGCCGACGTCATCCGCCTTGCCATCGGCCACTACCGCGGCCGCATGACCGAAGTCGCCCGGCGGCTGGGGATCGGGCGTTCGACGCTTTACCGCAAGCTCGGCGAACTGGGCATCGGCGACGCGGCTTAACCGTTTCGCATTTCATTCCAAGCTGCTAGCCTCTCTCCAGACGGGAGAGACCAATGACCGAATCCGAACGTCTCGCCGCGATCGAGGCGATCCGCGAACTCAAGGCGAAATACTGGCGCGGAGTCGATACGGTCGATGGCGAGCTGGTTCGTTCGATCCTGCACCCCGATTGCGTGCTCGATTGCATGGGCTGCTGCACCGATCCGGCCACCGGCGTCGATCACATGCCGCAGATGAACATTGTCATGCGCGGGCGCGAGAGCTGGCAGACCGGCAACCTTGAACATCCGCGGCTGATCACCGTGCACCACGGCCACCAGCACGAAATCGATGTGACGTCACAGAGCACGGCAACAGGCGTCTGGGCCTTCACCGACCGGTTTTTCATGCCGCCGGGCTCTCCTTTCTCGCGGCTGACCGGCTATGGCCACTATCACGATACTTACGAGAAGCTGGGCAGCCAATGGCTGCTCAAGACCATGCGCTTCACCCGCCTGTGGGTAGAAACGAACTGAGGAGAGACAAGATGCCGACACCCACCGAAGTGGTGCTGGATTTCCTGAAGGCGCTGGAAAAGCCGGGCGGCTTTCCCGATGCAATCCGGGCCTTCTTCACCGCCGAAACCCGCTATCTCAATGTCGGCATGTCGGACACGACGGGCATTCCCGACACGGTCGCCTTCGTCGAAGGCTTCATGGGATCGACCACAGCGAGCTACATGACAGTCGATATGCTGGCGCTGGCGGAGACCGGCAACAAGGTGCTAACCGAACGCATCGACCATTTGCACAATGCCGAAGGCCAGGCAGTGATGTCATTGGCGGTGATGGGCATCTTCGAAGTGGAAAGCGGCAAGATTTCGGGCTGGCGCGACTATTTCGATACGGCGGGCACCATGGGAGCGGCCGGATGAGCTTTGCAGGACGCACCGCGCTTGTCACTGGCGCGGCATCGGGCATCGGCGCGGGTGTGGCGCAATGGCTGGACGGCCAGGGCATCGGCGAACTGGTGCTGGTGGATATCGACCAGGCCGGGATGGAAGCGCTCGACCTTTCCTGCCAGGCGCGGCTCTTCGCCGGCGATGTCGCCGATCCGGCGCTGTGGGACCGCATCGAGGGCGAACTGCCCCGCCTCGATCACGCGCTGATCAATGCCGGCGTCGCCAATGGCCTGCCCTTGACCGGCACCAGTTTCGAGGAATGGCGGCGCATCCTGTCGATCAACCTCGACGGCGCATTCCTTGGTTTGCGCACCGCATTGCGGGCGATGAAGGCCTGCGGCGAAGGCAAGAGCATTGTGCTGACGGCCTCGGCCGTGGCGCTCAAACCCGTGCCGGGCACCGCCGCCTATGGCACCAGCAAGGCCGCGGTCGCCCACCTCGCCCGTGTTGCCGCCGCCGAACACCTCGACGACCATATTCGGGTCAACGCCATTGCCCCCGGCCGGGTCGAAACCCCGATCTGGACCAAGACCGACAGTTTCAAGGCCCTGGCCGAGCAACTGGGCAGTACCGACGCGGCGCTTGAGGCGAGCGGTAATGCCACGGGCGTGGAAGCGCAGTTCACCACTGTGGAAGTCATGGCCCGGCAAATCGGCTGGCTGCTGTCGGACGAGGCGGAGAACATCACCGGCACCGTGCTGGCGAGCGACGGGGGCTATACGCTGTAAAGCGGCGATCTAGGCGCCCTTATCTTCCGCTTCGGGCGCAATCGCGGCATTGACCTCTCCGATGGTTGCGAGGACCAGTGCATGCGGCCAATCGGCATTCCCCGGCGCATCGCCCCAGGTCAGATGGACGATGGCATGGCTGCCGTCGGCCAGGCGAACCAGCACATCGTCGCCGGCGTCGCTGCGGGCCACAACAGCTCCCTGCCTGCCCCACAGCGCGTGGGCGGGCGTAATCTCGTAGTCGCAGCGCTGCTGCAAGCCAGTCTGTTCCGCACCCTCGGGCAGTTCGCGCCATGGCCACTGATAGTCAAGTTCGCTCATCGCACTGGCCTCAGACCATTTGCGCAAAATCGGTCAGCGCCGCGTCCCGCATCCCGCGCCAGACATCGCGCGCCTGTATTGTGTCGAAAACATCGTGCACCCGCAGCAGCTGCACCCCGGCTTCCATTGCCTTCATGGCCAGTGCGACACTGCCGCCCAGCCGTTTGTGCGCGGGGGCTTCGTTGGACAGCGCACCGATCATCCGCTTGCGGCTGGCGCCCAGCATCAGCGGCTGGCCCAGAGCGTGGAACAGCGGCAGGGCATTCAGCAGCGCCAGATTGTCGGCGACGCCCTTGCCGAAGCCAAGGCCGGGGTCGAGCACGATCTTCTCGCGCGCGATGCCGGCTGCGAGCGCAGCATCGCGGCGTTCCGCCAGCCAGTCGAAACAATCGAGCACGACATCGCGATAATCGCCGTTCACGTGCAAATCTTCTCCGCTGCCGGGCGCATGCATCAGCACGACCGGCACATCGGCGCGCGCGGCATATTCCAGGCTGCGCGGATCGAAGCGCAGCGCGGACACGTCGTTGATCATCCGCGCGCCTGCCGCGAGCGCGGCTTCCATCACTGCCTGCCGCCGCGTGTCGATGCTGACGGCCGCGCCGCTTCGCGCCAGGTTCTCGATCGCCGGCACCACGCGCTTGAGCTCATCGCCTTCCCAGACCGTGGCGGCGCCGGGCCGGGTCGATTCCCCCCCGACATCGATCACCGCCGCGCCTGCCTCCAGCATCGTGGCGGCATGGGCATTGGCCACTTCGGGATTGTCCATGAACTGACCGCCGTCGGAAAAGCTGTCGGGCGTGACGTTGAGGATGCCCATCACTTGCGGCTGGTCGAGCCGCACCGTTCGCTCGCCAAGCTGGAGTGGCGGATGGCTGCGCTTGAGACCTTCCCACTGCACCGTCACCGCGTCGGGCAACGAAGGCAGCGCGGCTTCCAGTTCCCGCACCGAATAGCGGCGGCGCGAGAGGACTTGTCCATCTTCCCGCTCGATCAGCGCAAAGCGGCTGGCATAGGTCAGACCGCCGGCAAGCCGAATGGCCTCGCCTTCCTCGCTTTGCGGGCTTTCGGCGAGGGCGATGGGGCGGAGATAAATCTGGGTCATTGCGATACGATCAAGGCTCCGTCGCCAGCAAATAGAGCTGCCGGATGGCGTCTACCGGCTTCATTTCGCCCTCGTGTTCGATGTGCCAGAAAGACCAGCCATTGCACGACGGCGCGCCCTGAAGCTTCGCGCCCAGGCCATGGATCGAACCGCTGTCCGCTCCCGAGACCAGCGAACCGTCGGCACGCACTGTCGCCTTCAATCGCCGCTTTTTGTCGAAAAGCACTGTCCCAGGGGAGACCCAGCCGGTTTCAACCAATGTGCCGAATGCGACCTTGGCAGCGGTCTTGGCGCTCTGCATGGTCGCCAGCGCGCTTTCGTCAAGCGGCAGCGCCAATTCGATACGTTCCCAGGCCGCGTCGCGATAGTCCGGCTCACGCTCGCAGCCGATCCAGTGGCGGCCCAGCCGCTTGGCCACAGCGCCGGTGGTGCCGGTGCCAAAGAAGGGGTCGAGCACGACATCGCCCGTGTTGGTCGTCGCCAGCATGACGCGATAGAGCAAGGCCTCGGGCTTCTGCGTCGGGTGGACCTTGGTCCCGCCCTTCTTCAGCCGCTCCGGCCCGCCGCAGACCGGCAGAACCCAGTCGCTGCGCATCTGCAATTCGTCGTTCAGCGTCTTCATCGCGCGGTAATTGAAGGTATATTTCGCCTTCTCGCCCATCGAACACCAGATCAGCGTCTCGTGCGCATTGGTAAATCGGGTGCCCTTGAAATTGGGCATGGGATTGGCCTTGCGCCAGACCACATCGTTGAGGATCCAGAAGCCCATGTCCTGCAACATGGCGCCCAGGCGGAAGATGTTGTGGTAACTGCCGATCACCCACAGCGAGCCGTTAGGCTTCAGCACTCGCCGGGCTTCGGTCAGCCATTCGCGCGAGAACTTGTCATAGGCCGCGAAGCTGTCGAACTGGTCCCAATGATCGGTCACGGCATCGACGTGGCTGCCGTCCGGCCGGTTGAGATCGCCGCCGAGCTGGAGGTTGTAGGGCGGATCGGCGAACACCAAATCGATGCATGCGTCGGGCAGACCACGCATGGCTTCGACGCAATCGCCCGAAAGGATCTGCCCAAGTGGCAGCCCCACTCCGGCACGCGCCTTGTCCTTCTCCCTCAATACCGCAGTTGCCATCGCGTTCATCTTGCCCCCAAGTTATCCACAGGCTGATGAGTCCTCGACGCCAAGGCGTCAAGCCCGGATTCTCACGGGAATCCTAGGGGCACATGGTTAATTACCGGTCAACGGGGCGGGAACGAAACGAGTCCGGCACTGCATGTAGAGTCCCTTGCGCAGCCCGGGACTCGATATCTGGTGGTGTGGCGTGAAAGACTCGCCACGCGGGAAAAAGTTATCAGGCGGGGCCAAGTACCGGGTCGATGCCCGTCATTGCCACCGACACATCCCAAAGCCGGGCAGCCAGTGCCGGGTCCTGCGCCTGCTGAGACCGGCCTGCCTTGCCCGAGGTGCCTTTCATCTCGCCCATGCTCTGCGGCCCATAGTAATCGCCGCCCTG
>JBFWSE010000071.1:0-18499 GCA_050248535.1 Novosphingobium sp. | reverse complement strand
ATCAGCCTTTCGAAGATCGTCGAGAGCGGCTGCTTGTCCGCAAAGCTGTCGTTCATGCGGAGGGGGCCACTGCACCAAGTTTGGGACGCATTAGCCCGCGAACGACCAGAACCATGCCGATGGCGATGATCGGCAAGGACAGCCACTGGCCCATCGACAGCCCGCTGCGCAGGGCGAATTCCTGAAGCTGCTGGTCGGGTTCGCGGAAATATTCGACTATAAAGCGGGACAGGCCGATGCCTACGCCGAAGGCGCCGGTCAGCAGCCCGGGCCGGAAGCGGGCGTCCGTCTTCCAGAACAGCGTCAGCATGACTGCCAGCAGCAGGGCGCCTTCGAGCCCGGCCTCGTAAAGCTGGCTGGGATGCCGTGCGAGGCCAAGCCGGTCTTCGGGAAACACCATGGCCCAGGCTACACCCTTGGCCTCGCGACCATAGAGTTCGCCATTGACGAAATTGGCGAGGCGGCCGAGCATCATCCCCATCGGTACGCTGACCGCGACATAATCCCAGACCCGCAAGAGGTTGAGTTTGGCACGCCAGGCCACCCAGGCCATGGCAAGCGCCGTACCGATCAGCCCGCCATGGAAGCTCATGCCGCCGGTCCATAGCTTGAGCATGTCCAGTGGATTGGCCCACAGGCTGGGAATCCCTGTATTCCCGCCGGTGTAGAATGTCGCATAGCCCAGCCGGCCGCCGAGAATGACGCCCAGCGTGCAATAGAAAAACAGGTCGTCGCAATGGCGCACGGCCATGGGCGCGCCCGATTGCCTGATCGCCTTGACCGTGTGCCAATAGGCGAAGACAATTCCGGTGATATAGGCCACCGAATACCAGCGCAGTTCGAACCATCCGAGCCGGAAAAGATACGGTTTTATGCCCAGATCGGCAAAATGGATGGGGTCAACAGTCGCGGCTGCGGCTGACAGTAGTGACAGCAAGGCCATGCTCTCCTAGTATCCCGCGGCAAATACACGTTGCGGCAAGGTTCCTACTGGCACAGCAGGCCATGGCATGTCACCCGGCATTGAACCTGATGCGGGGAAAAAGGGGAGGAGGATGGCGAGCGAACTCGATCTGGCGCTCGATGCCGCGATGAACCGGCTGGTCGCCCCGGGCGGCCCGCTGGAAATGGATGGTGCCGAGCGCGACGGCAATACCTATCGCACGTTCAAGCATGCGCCGCCCAACTTGCGTGCCTATTTTGCGCACTATTGCGCCCAGCATGCAGAAGCGCTGTTTCTGGTGGACGGCGATCACAGGCTGACATTCGGACAGGTCCATGCCCTCGCCCGGCGCGCCGCGGCAGGGCTAATCGTCAGCCACGGCGTTCGGCACGGCCAGCGCGTGGGCCTGGCAGGGCGCAATTCGGCCAACTGGATCATTCTCTATATGGCCATTCTGGAAGCCGGGGCCTGCGCCACCCTGCTCAATGGCTGGTGGACCGGAGAGGAACTGGCCGCGGGCATCGAGCTTGCCGGATGCGACCTGGTGCTCGCCGATCCCGGGCGCGCGGCGCGGCTCGAAGGCCATAGGCATGGCGCGAGGCTGGCGGTGTTTGAACACGGCGATCCGGAATCCGGCATTCCGTTCCTGGCCGGCGCCGATGCCGAAATTCCGGCCATGCCGGCTTTGGCGGGGGAAGACCTGGCGACCATCCTGTTTACCTCGGGATCGACCGGACAATCCAAAGGCGCGGTTTCGGATCACCGCGGGGTCGTCCATGGGGCGATGAATTCCGCCGCCGTGGCGCTTGTACTCTATGCCCATCTCGCCACGCTGGGCGATGCGCCACAGGTGCAGCCGTCAGCGCTGGTCAATGTGCCCCTGTTCCACGTGACGGGCGAAGTCCCGGTGCTGCTGCAAAGCTTCGCGCTCGGCCGCAAGCTGGTGATCATGCCGAGGTGGGACGCGCTGGAAGCCATGCGGCTGATCGAACAGGAACGCATCGGCTTTTTCGCCGGGGTGCCGCTGATGAGCTACGAAATCGCGACGCACCCACGACGCGGCGAGTTCGACTTGTCGTCTTGCCAGACATTCCTTTCCGCCGGCGCGCCCCGCCCCCCCGAGCATGTCAGGCAATTGCGCGAGGCCTTGCCACGGGGGTTTCCGGCCAATGGCTACGGCCTGACCGAAACCAACAGCGCCGGTTGCGTCAATTTCCTCGATAACTATCTGGAAAAGCCTACTAGCGCGGGGCGGGTACAAAGCCCAATCGTCGAACTGGCGATTTTGGGCGAAGACGGCGCAAAGCTGGCGCCCGGCGAGCACGGCGAAGTCGCCTTCCGTTCGATCGCCAATTTCCTCGGCTACTGGCAGAATCGCGAGGCAACTTCCGCCGCCGTGCGGCCTGACGGCTTTTTTCTTACCGGCGATGTCGGATATATCGACGAGGCCGGCTATCTGTTCATCGTCGACCGCAAGAAGGACATCATCATTCGCGGCGGCGAGAATATCGCCCTGGCCGAAGTCGAACAGGCTATCTATGCCCACCCGGCTGTGGCCGAAACCAGCGTCTTCGGGCTGCACGACGCGCGGCTGGGCGAAGTGCCGGGGGCGGTCTGGCTGGCGAAACCGGGACACGAGCTGAGCGAGGAAGATCTGCGCGAATTCGTGACGGAACGCATTGCCGCCTTCAAGGTGCCGGTGCGTTTCTGGCAAGCTCACGAGGCGCTGCCCCGGCTAGGCACCGAAAAAGTCGACAAGCGCAAATTGCAGCAGCGCTATTCGCCGGAGTGGGAAAGCGCTAGTAACGCTCCATGACCATTGCCCGAATTCCCAATCAGCGCGCCATTGTCGATCGCCGCGCGCTGGCAGAAGCCATTGCTGCCCAGGTGGAAGAGCACGGCGGCGAAGGAGCGCGGGGCAAGATAGTCGAGCTGCTGCGCAAGGCGCTGGCCGACGGCCGGCACGAAGTGGCGAAGCGGCTGATGGACAAGCCCACGGCCGGCCACGATTGCGCCCAGGCACAGGCTTTCCTGGTCGATCAGCTGATCCGGGTGATTCACGATCATGTGGTCGGCCACGTTTACCGGGCAAGCAACCGCTCCTCCGGCGAGCGGCTCACAATCATGGCCGTGGGCGGATACGGCCGTGGCGAAATGGCGCCTTATTCCGACGTCGACATCGCCTTCCTCACGCCGATCAAACAGACCGCCTGGTGCGAACAGGTGATCGAGGCCATGCTCTATTTCCTCTGGGATCTGGGGCTAAAGGTCGGCCATTCCAGCCGCTCGCTCGACGAGATGGTGCGCATGGCGAAATCAGATACCACTATTCGCACGGCACTGGTGGAAGGCCGCTATGTCTGGGGCGACCAGGATCTTTATGCGGAAGCCGAGCAGCGATTCTGGGCGGAAGTGGTAGAGGGAACCGAACGGCAATTCGTAGCGGAAAAACTCGAGGAACGCGACGAACGTCACAAAAGGCTGGGCGATAGCCGTTATTTGGTCGAGCCCAATGTCAAGGAAGGCAAGGGCGGCCTGCGCGACCTGCATACGCTCTACTGGATCGGCAAATACATCCACCGGGTGCGCAATGCGCGTGAACTGGTCGGCGCAGGCCTGCTGACTCAGGCCGAATACCGGCAATTCCGCAGGGCGGACAATTTCCTGCTGGCCGTGCGCTGCCATTTGCACACGCTCACCAGCCGCGCCGAAGACCGCCTGACCTTTGACTTGCAGCGCGAAGTCGCCGCGCGAATGAATTACTCCGACCGGCCCGGCAAGCGCGGGGTCGAACGGTTCATGCAGTATTTCTTCCTGCAGGCCAAAGTGGTCGGCACGCTTACCGGGGTGTTCCTCGCGCAACTGAACGAACAATTCGCCAAGAAACAGCCGCGCGGGCTGCTGGCGGGGCTGCGCCGGAAAGCGCGCACGGTCAAAGGCTACAAGCTGATCGACGGGCGCGTGAACGTGGCCTGCGACGACTGGTTCGAACAGGATCCCGTACGTCTGCTCGAGATATTCGTGGTCGCCGACGAGCTGGGGGTCGAACTGCACCCGGACGCCATGCGGCTGGCCACGCGCGACGTTAAGCTGATCGACGCCTCGGTGCGCGCCGATCCCCGCGCCAACGCGCTGTTCATGGAATTGCTCACCAGCCGCAATGATCCGGAGAGCGTGTTGCGCTGGCTCAACGAAGCCGGCGTCTTCGGCCGCTTCGTGCCCGATTTCGGGCGGGTCAACGCGCAGATGCAGTTCGACATGTATCATCACTACACTGTCGATGAGCACACCATCCGCGCCATCGGTCTGCTCGCCCGCATCGAGAAGGGTGAGATGAAGGCCGAGCATCCGCTGGCCAACGCCATCATCCACAAGGTGCATTCGCGCCGCGTGACCTATGTCGCCGTGCTGTTGCACGATATCGCCAAGGGCCGGGGCGGCGATCATTCGGTGCTGGGCGCTGAAATCGCGCTGAAACTGTGCCCGCGGCTGGGCCTCAGCCAGGCCGAAACCGAACTGACCAGCTGGCTGGTGCGCACTCACCTGACCATGAGCGCCGTGGCTTTCAAGCGCGACCTTGCCGATTACAAGACCATTGCGGATTTCGTCGCGGTGGTCGAATCGCTCGAACGGCTGCGCCAGCTCACGCTGTTGACCATAGTCGATATCCGCGCGGTCGGTCCGGGGGTATGGAACAGCTGGAAGCGCCAGTTGCTGGCCGATCTCTATGACGCCAGCGAAGGCCTGCTCCGGCTCGGCCATGCCCATCACGGCCGCAAGGAGCGTGTCGCGGCGAAGAAGCAGGCCGTGAACGAATTGCTTGGCGAGGATGGGAAGCTGGTTGCGCAGGTGGGCAAACAACTTGCCGACGCCTACTGGATCGCCGAGCCTGAAGACATCATCGCCCGCAATCTGCGGCGGCTCAAGGAGGCGGCTGGAGCGCCACTCGACATCAGCACCGAATATTACGCAGCGCGCGGGGCGACACTTGTTACTGTCATCGCCGCCGATCACCCCGGCCTGTTCTACCGCATCGCCGGCGGCATTCACCTGGCCGGCGGCAATATCATCGACGCGCGCATCCATACCGCGCGCAACGGCACGGCAGTCGACAACTTCCTGGTGCAGGACCCGCTCGGCCGGCCGTTCATGGAGCAAAGCCAGCTCGCCCGGCTGCGCACCACGATCGAGGACGCGCTGGCCAATCGAGTCAAGCTAGTGCCCCAGCTCGCCGCCCGCCCCCTCGCCCGCCCGCGCGCCGATGCCTTCGATGTGCGCCCGCGCGTGGAATTCGACAACAATGCCTCCAATCGCTTCACTGTGGTCGAAGTCAGCGCGCGCGACAGGCCTGCCTTGCTCAACCGGCTGGCGCGGGCCCTGTTCGAGGCCAAACTGATCGTCCATTCGGCCCACATCGCCACCTATGGCGAACGCGCCGCCGATACGTTTTACGTAACTGACTTGATCGGAGAAAAGGTCACGGCCAAAGACCGCATGGAAGCCGTAGAGCTGCGGCTGATCGAGGCGGCCAGCGAAGAGTTGCCGGAAGTGGCAGCGGCCTGACTCGCAACAAGGGAGAGGAAAGCGTGAGCACCGAAAGTGAACTGGCGGAACTGAAGGCTACAGTTCAATACCTCAAGGACCGGCAGGAAATCCTCGATTGCATCGTGCGCGAATCGCGCGGACGAGACCGGCACGATGTCGAACTCATTTCCAGCTGCTATTGGCCCGAAGGCGCCGATGAGCATGGGGCAGTGCCAATCGTCGCCACCGAATATCCGGAAAGCGCCAACAAGGGCCACGCCGCGGCTTTCGGCATGAACCAGCACAATCTCGCCAATCACACCTGCGAGATCCTGGGCGATACCGCCTATTGCGAAACCTATGTGGTCGGCACTTTCCTCTCGCACGACAATAGCACCTGCACCATGGCGGCGGGCCGCTACATGGACCAGATGGAAAAGCGCAATGGCGAATGGCGCATCCTGTGGCGCCGCTCAACCACCGAAACTGCAATGCAGGGCAGCGCGGAATGGCTGCAGATCCCGGCAGTAAAGGGTTTCCTGAAAAGCGTGCGCAACCGCGAGGATATTTCCTATCACCGGCCCTATGTGGTCGGCGGGCCGGGCGAGCGGTGGTAATCGCGCTCCATCAGCTGAGCCAGCGAGTACTGCCGCAACACATCCAGGAAGGCAGCCAGTCCTTCGCCGAATATCGAAGGCAGCCGGCAGCCTCCACCCAAAAGGCCGCAGCCACCGCACTGCACCAGCGAGGTGCCAGGCTCGGTGCCGCAAACGACATCGGCGAGGTTGATCTCTTCCGCCGGACGGGCCAGCCGCACCCCGCCGCCCCGGCCGCGCACGGTATCGATCAGGCCAAGGTGCGCCAGGTGATTGGCAACTTTCATCAGGTGCGCGCGCGATATGCCGTGCGCGCGGGCGACGTCGGCAATCTGGGCCAGCTCGCCGGGTTTTCCGGCAAGGTGGATCAGCAGCCTTAAGGCATAGTCGGTATGCCGGGTCAGTTGCATGGGGCACGGGTATCCTTCGGTTCGTCAGAAAAGTTGACTTTAGCATTCATGTTTTTTCGGCCTGCTTGACCGAGATCAAAGGCCGCAGCCCCGGCTCCCTCCAAAAGTGGAATCGCAAATTCATCTTTAGGAGCGGAACTCATGTATTGCGTGCAGTGCGAACAAAGCAACAAAGGCGGTTGCGCCGTCAAGATCGGCTCATGTGGCAAGACCGATGCCGTCGCCAACCAGCAGGATGTGTTGCTTCGGATCATGCTGGGCGTGTCCGCCTACGCTCACCGCGCCGCGGAAAAGGGCGCGCGCGATGCAGAAGTCGATGCCTTCACCCCGCACGCCTGGTTCACCACCCTGACCAACGTCAATTTCGACCACAGCCGGTTCACCAGGCTGATCCACCGCGCGCTTGAGATTCGCGCGAAGGCGCATGGCCTGGCCGAACGCGCCGGCGCCTTCCTTGGCGGCCTGCCGGAGCCGGCCACCTGGAACCCGGGGTCGACGGCAAACGAATTTGCCGCGGCGGCGCCCGCCGCCTCGATCCATCGCTTCATGGATCGCGACGGGCCGACCATCGTCGGCCTGCGCAACCTCGTCCTCTATGGCCTCAAGGGCACCGCCGCCTATAGCGAGCACGCCCGCGTGCTGGGCGAGGAAGAAGCCGAAGTCAGCGCCGAATTCCACCGTATTGCCGCCTTCCTCGCCACCGATCCGACCGATGTCGATGCGTTGATCAGGGAATCGCTGGCCATCGGCGCGCTCAATCTGCGTGTCATGGAAATGCTCGATGCCGCGAATACCGGACGTTTCGGCCACCCCGAAGTGACCATGGTCCGCATGACGCCCAGGAAGGGCAAGGCGATCCTTGTCTCGGGCCATGACCTGGGCGACCTCCAGGCGATTCTGCACCAGACCGAAGGCAAGGGGATCAACGTTTACACCCACGGCGAACTTCTGCCCGCCAATACCTATCCCGGCCTCAAGAAGCATGCCCATCTGGCCGGCAACTACGGCGGCGCATGGCAGGACCAGCAGAAGGAATTCGATGCCTTCCCCGGCGCCATCGTCATGACTTCCAACTGCCTGATCAATCCCGAGATCAAGGGCTATGCCGACCGCATTTTCACGGCCGGTCCGGTTGGCTGGCACGGCATTCCGCATGTCGAGAACGACGATTTCTCCGCTGTCATTGAATGCGCGCTGGCCCAGCCCGGCTTTCCCGAGGATGCCGCCGAGGAGACCATTCCGGCGGGATTCGCGCGCAACACGGTGATGGGCGTTGCCGAAACGCTGCTCGGCATGATCGGCAAGGGCGAGGTCAAGAACCTGTTCCTCATCGGCGGCTGCGACGGCGCGCGCCCGGGCCGCAACTACTTCCACGACCTCGCCGTGGCGACACCCAGGGACAGCCTGGTGCTGACGCTAGGCTGCGGCAAGTTCCGCTTCAACCGCGAGGACATGGGCGACATCAACGGCATTCCCCGCGTGCTCGACGTCGGCCAGTGCAACGACGCCTATTCGGCAATTCAGATCGCAGTGGCTGTTGCCGGCGCGCTGGGCGTCGGCGTCAACGACCTGCCGTTGCACTATGCGATCAGCTGGTTCGAGCAGAAGGCGACTGCCGTGCTCCTCACCATGCTGCATCTCGGCATTCGCAAGATTCACCTGGGCCCGACGTTGCCCCAGTTCCTCACGCCCGAAGTGCTCGGCGTGCTGATCGACAAGTTCGACATCCGTCCGACCGGCGATGCGCAAGAGGATCTCGACCGGATGCTGATGGCCGCCTGAGCGACCGAACCAGTCCCCCGCCCCCCGCGCACAAGTACTATACTTGTGCGCGGGGAACCTTTTTCAGGTTGCGGCGGATAGAAGGCGGCGCGACGCCGTTTCCCGGCCGATCAATGGCAGCAGAGACGCCATGTCGGGGCCATGTTCGCGACCGGTAAGCGCAAGGCGCAAGGGCTGGAACAGCGCCTTGCCCTTGCGGCCGGTCTTCTCCTTGAGCACGCTGGTAAGGGCGTGCCAGGGATCGGCGGTCCAATCGAGCGAACCAGCGGCGGCAGCGGCCTCGGCAAGATAGGCGCGGTCCTCATCCGGCAAGTCCGGTGCCGCGATGTCGCCTGTCACCACTTGCCACCATTCTGCCGCCTCACCGATATGCGCCAGATTGGGCCGGATCGCCTCCCAGCCAGCCTCGCCCATCCCCGCGGGCAGCAAGTGCGCGACGCGGGCGTAGGGGAGCCGATGGACCAAGGCGGCATTGACCCGGTGCAGTTCGGCCTCGTCGAAGCGCGCAGGCGCACGGCCGAAGTGAGCAAGGTCGAACGAGGCGGCAAGCGCATCGGCATCGAGCGCGGGGTCGACTGGGTCGCTGGTTCCCAGCCGCGCCAGCAGGGCGACAATCGCTTCGGGCTCGATCCCCGCCTCGCGCAGTGCCGCCATGCCGAGCGAACCCAGCCGTTTGGACAGCTTGCCTTCCACCCCCACCAGCAGCGCTTCATGGGCAAAGCGGGGCGGCGGCGCCCCCAGCGCCTCGAACATCTGCAACTGCGATGCGGTGTTCGACACGTGATCCTCCCCGCGCAGCACATCAGTCACGCCCATGTCCACGTCATCGATTGCCGAAGGCAGCATATAGAGCCACGAACCATCCGCCCGCCGCACAACCGGATCGGACATCTGCGCCGGATCGAAATGCTGCGGGCCCCGGATACCGTCGTGCCATTCTATCGGCCGGGCATGGTCTAGCAGAAAGCGCCAGTGCGGCGCGTCTCCCGCCGCCTCGCGCGCCGCATGATCGGCCTCGGTCAGCGTCAGCGCGGCGCGGTCGTAGATCGGCGGCAGGCCACGCCCGAGCAGCACCTTGCGTTTGAGATCGAGCTCCTGGGCGCTTTCGTAGCAGCGATAGACCCGGCCTGCGGCAACCAGCCGCTGGAACTCGCGCTCATAGAGTTCGAACCGTGCCGACTGACGCTTTTCGCCGTCCGGCGTCAGCCCCAGCCAGGCAAGGTCGGCGCGGATCGCCTCCACATATTCCTCGCGGCTGCGCTCGCGATCGGTATCGTCGATCCGCAGCAGGAAGCGCCCGCCGGCCTTTTTGGCGAGCAGCCAGTTGTGCAGCGCCGTGCGGACATTGCCGACGTGCAGATTGCCGGTGGGGCTGGGGGCGAAGCGGGTGGTGACAGTCATTTCAGGATCATTCTGTAACCGTTATGCCGCCAACCGCTCGACCCGGGGATGCTTGCGGCTCCGCGCCAGCGCCAGATCGTAATTGCTCTGCAAGCCCATCCAGAAGCGGGCCGTGCTAACGCCCGCTTGTTCGAGCCGGATCGCAAGTTCGGGGC
This sequence comes from Novosphingobium sp., assembly GCA_050248535.1. GTDB lineage: Bacteria > Pseudomonadota > Alphaproteobacteria > Sphingomonadales > Sphingomonadaceae > Novosphingobium. The sequence goes on along the minus strand of JBFWSE010000071.1, from coordinate 8,688 downwards.
TGATCCCGGCATGACCGTTCACGACCCGGGACAATGCAACTCGCGACATGCCAAGCTTGCGCGCCGCCTCGGTCACGCCAAGGCCAAGCGGCTCGAGAACGTCATTGCGCAACATGATGCCTGGATGGGGTGGAGTTTTCATCATAGGAAAATGCCTTCAGTGGTAATCCTGATAATCGACCAGTTCGATATCTGCGCCGACAAACCGAAACGTCACGCGCCAGTTGCCATTGACCCAGATAGACCAATGTCCTTTCAACGCGCCCTTCAGCAAGTGCAGCCGAAAAGAAGGGAGCGCCAGTTCCTCTGGACCGGATGCGACGTCAAGCGCCGCCAGAATGCTCAAGAGCTTTGTCTTGTGGGCCGGTTGGACACCCCTTGCCGAGCCGGTCTCGTACAACAGCTTTAGGCCCTTGTGACGAAAACCGACGATCATGCCATTGTATATCGCGTATCGTTACAAGATGCAACTACGCCGTCCGGAACGCATGCGTAATCGGATACCTGCGATCCCGCCCGAAATTCCGCGTCCCCAGCTTCACCCCCGGCGGGGCCTGCCGCCGCTTGTATTCGGCAATGTGCAGCAGCCGTTCGATGCGGATCACAGTATCGCGGTCAAAGCCCTTGGCGACAAGCTGGTCGACGCTTTCCTCATGCTCCACCAGCCCCAGCAGGATGCCATCGAGCACGTCGTATTCGGGCAGCGAGTCCGAATCCTTCTGATCGGGCCGCAGTTCGGCGCTGGGCGGCTTGGCGATGATGCTCTCCGGAATAACGGGACCTTCAGGCCCCAGCCCGATCTTGGGCCGCATGGTGTTGCGCCATTTCGAGATGTCGAAAACCGTAGTCTTGTAGGCGTCCTTGAGCGGGTTGTAGCCACCGGCCATGTCGCCATAGATCGTCGCATAGCCAACGCTCATCTCGCTCTTGTTGCCCGTGGTCATCAGCATCGGGCCAAACTTGTTGGACAGCGCCATCAGAGTGACGCCGCGGATCCGCGACTGCAGGTTTTCCTCGGTAATATCGACCTGGGCATCGGCGAAGCTATCTTCCAGCATTGCGTCGAAGCCGGCGACGGCGGGCTGGATCGGGATGGTATCGAGCCGGCAGCCGATCATCTTCGCGCACAGGGCGGCATCGTCGAGGCTTTCCTGGCTGGTGAAGCGGCTGGGCAGCATCACCGCCCAGACCCGCTCCGGCCCCAGGGCATCGGCAGCGATGGCGGCGCAGATCGCACTGTCGATCCCGCCCGACAGTCCCAGCACCACACCAGGGAACCTGTTGCGGTCGACATAGTCGCGCAGCGCCAGAGTCATCGCGCAATAGACGTCTTCGGGATAGTCGACCAGCGGCGCGACAGCCCCCTGGTCGCAACGCCAGCCCTTGGCGGTCTTGGTCCAGTTGGTGGTCAGTTCCTGCTCTTCCCAGTCGGTCATCTGCACGGCAAGCGAGCCGTCGCCATTGACCACGAAGCTGGCGCCGTCAAACACCAGTTCGTCCTGCCCGCCGACGCGGTTGAGATAGGCGAGCGGCAGACCGGTATCGACCGCGCGGCGCTTGGCCACAGAGTCGATGCGCAAGGTGTCCTTGTCGATCTCGTAGGGGCTGCCGTTGACGCAGACGAACAGTTCGGCGCCGAAATCGGCGAGGTGCTTGCACACGTCCGGTTGCCAGATGTCTTCGCAGATCGGAGCGCCGATCATGGTGCCGCGAAACACGATCGGTTCGGGCAAGGGTCCGGGCGTAAACAGGCGCATTTCGTCGAAAGTGCCGTAGTTGGGCAATTCGTGCTTGAACCGGATGGCCGCGACCTTGCCCTGATCGAGCAGGGCGACTCCATTGTGTAGCGCCCCGTCCTGCACGAAGACACTGCCCACCAGCATCGCCGGGCCACTGCTGGCAGTGGCCACGGCCAGCTTCTGGAGTTCGGCAGCGGCGCGTTCGATCAGCGCAGGCTTAAGGATCAGGTCTTCGGGCGGATAGCCGATCAGGTGGAGTTCGGGAAAGACGATGAGGTCGGAACCCATCGCCCGTTTGCGCGCGGCGAGCATGCTCTCGGCATTGCCGGCAAGATCGCCGACAGACTGGTTGAGCTGGGCAAGCGTGATCTTGAGCGAGTCAGGCATGCGCGCCTGATGCAGGGAACTTTGGCTTCACGCAATGGCGGTTGCTTGGGGGAATGCGAAGAGCACCGCATTCCCCCGAAAATCACATCTTCTTTTCGGCGTCCGCGGTGGCCTTTTCAACAGCCGCGGGCTCGCCCGATGCCGGAGCCGAAGCCGAAGCGTCCGCGCCAGGTGCGGCAGAAGCATCGGCGACTGGCGCGGCCGATGCATCGACATCGCCCATGGCCTCTTCAGCGGGCATCTCAACGTTTTCTGCCTGGGCTTCCTCGCTTGCCTTGTCGGAACTTCCACAGGCCGAAAGCGTCAAAACGGCGGCACTTGCCAGCATGGCGGTCATAGTCTTTTTCATTCCAGTTTCCTCGCTGCGCCCGTGGCGGGCTTTGCCAAATCTGTCGCGGACATCTAGCGCGACAAGCCGGCTGAGGCAATTATGCTGCGGGAGCGGCGCTCATTTTACCACAATTTACGGTTACGTTTGCAAAGATATAAAGATTTCTTTATATGCAATGCAAATGCGGATCGACCCTCTCCTGCGCGCCCTGGCCGACCAGACCCGGCTGCGCATCATGCGCCTGCTCGGCACCATGGAGCTGGCGGTGGGCGAATTGGCGCAAGTCCTTGGCCAAAGTCAGCCGCGCGTCTCGCGCCATATCCGGATTCTGTGTGAAGCAGGCCTGGCCGAACGCCGCAAGGAAGGCAGCTGGGTCTTCCTGCGCAGTGCCATATCGGAAAACAGCGCCCCGCCGCTGGGCGCTGCCGCCGCCCGCCTGCTGCTGACCGCCGAGCGCGACGACGCCCAGTTCGCCGCGCGCTGCGCCGAGGACCGCCGCCACCTGGCCGCCATCCGCGAGGCGCGCGAAGCCATGGCCCAGGCCTATTTCGCCCGTCATGCCGGCGAGTGGGACCAGTTGCGCGTGCTGCACTCGCCGGACGGCCCGGTCGAAGCGGCGCTGGAACAGGCGCTGGGGAATGGCGGTCTGGGCGATCTCCTCGATGTCGGCACCGGCACCGGGCGCATGGCCGAACTGCTGGCGCCGCGCGCCAGCCGCGTCACCGGGTTCGACAAGAACCCCGAAATGCTCCGTATCGCCCGCGCCCGGTTGCAGGGGCTGCCGGCCGAAAGCCACGAACTGGTGCAGGGCGACTTTTCCAGTCTGCCCTTCGCGGAATCTAGTTTCGACACGGTGCTGTTCCACCAGGTGCTGCACTATGCACAGGATCCCGGCGCGGCGCTGGCCGAGGCGGCGCGCGTGTCGCGGCCCGGCGCGCGGATTGCCGTGGTTGATTTCGCCGCGCACGATCGCGAGGAATTGCGCAGCCAGCATGCCCATGCCCGGCTCGGCTTTACCGACGAACAGATACTGGCCCTGCTTACCGATGCGGGTCTGCAACCCGACGATGTCCTGGCGCTGCCTGGCACGCCACTGACAGTAAAAATCTGGACCGCACGGCGCCATGCGGTTGCAACCGGAACGCCAGCCGGAATAGAGGCAGCCCAGCCATGACTTCGATCCTCCATGACAACGCCGAGCCGCTGCCTGGCGACATTGCCGTATCGTTCGAATTCTTTCCGCCCAAGACCGAGGCGATGGAGCGGCAGCTGTGGGGCGCGATTACCGAGCTTGCCCCGTTGGCGCCCAGTTTCGTCTCGGTAACCTATGGCGCCGGCGGTTCGACCCGCGAACGTACCCATGCGACGGTCGCGCGGATCGCGCAGGAAACCGGCCTGCTGCCGGCCGCGCATCTTACCTGCGTCGCCGCCAGCAAGCAGGAACTGGCCCAGATCGCCGACCAGTACTGGCAGGCAGGCGTGCGCCATATCGTCGCCTTGCGTGGCGACCCGCCGCCGGCCGATGGCGGCCGTTTCGTGCCGCACCCCCAGGGCTATGCCAATGCCGCCGAACTGGTCGCAGGGCTCAGAGCGCAGCATGACTTCGAAATTTCGGTTGCCGCCTATCCCGAAGTCCATCCCGATGCCCAAAGCGCCGCAGCGGACCTGGACAACCTGAAACGCAAGCTCGACGCCGGTGCCAGCAGGGCAATCACTCAGTTCTTCTTTTCGCCCGAAGCCTATTTCCGCTTTCTCGACCGCGTATTGGCCGCCGGCATCTCTGCGCCGATCGTGCCCGGAATCATGCCGGTGACCAATTTCGCCGCGATCCGCCGGATGTCGGCCAACACCGAGATTCCGCCCGCGATGGAAGCCCTGTTCGAAGGCCTCGACGATCGCCCCGGCCCGCGCGCGCTGATCGCGGCCGTCGCCGCCGCCGACCTTTGCAGGCAGCTTCACGAAGGCGGCGTGCGCCAGTTCCATTTCTATACGCTCAACCGGGCGGACCAAGCCTATGCGGTGTGCCACCTGCTCGGCCTGCGGCCAACCAAAATAGGGACAGTCCCCTTTTTTCACGGAGACGCGGGATGATCGATAGTACAGGTGGATCGAAAAAAGGGGACTGTCCCTATTTTGGTTCTGCACGCGAAGCGCTTTTGGCCGAGGCGGCCAGGCGCATCCTCATCACTGACGGCGCCTTTGGCACCGAGATCCAGAACTACAGGCTGGACGAGGCCGACTACGCCGGCTCGCTCGGGCTGACGAAGGAGCAAAAGGGCAACAACGACATCCTGGCGCTGACCAAGCCGGAAGTACCAGAAGCCATTCACCGCGCCTATTTCGAGGCCGGAGCGGATATTGCCGAGACCAACACCTTTTCGGCCAACCGCATCAGCCAGGCCGACTATGCCGCCGAACATCTGGTGCGTGAGATCAATCTGGCCTCGGCGCAACTGGCGCGGCGGATTGCCGATGAATATCAGGCGAAAGACGGACGCCCGCGCTTCGTCGCCGGCGCCATCGGACCGACCAACAAGACTCTGTCGCTGTCGCCCGATGTCAACGATCCCGGCTTTCGCGAGATCGACTGGGACACGCTGGTCGATGTCTACCACGAACAAGCCGCCGCGCTGGTCGAAGGCGGGGCGGACTTCATCCTGATCGAGACGGTATTCGATACGCTCAACGCCAAGGCGGGGGTGATGGCGGTCAAGCGGCTGGAGCAGGAACTGGGCCGCGACGTGCCGATCATGCTCTCGATGACGCTGACTGATCTTTCCGGTCGAAATCTGTCCGGCCACACCGTCGAAGCCTTCTGGCACGCGGTGCGCCATGCCAGGCCGGTGACCATCGGGCTTAATTGCTCGTTTGGCGCGACGCAGCTGCGCCCGCACGTGAAAGTGCTGAGCGAAATCGCCGACACGTTGATCATGGTCTATCCCAATGCCGGTCTGCCCAACGAACTGGGCGCCTACGACGAATTGCCCGAGACCACCGCAGGGCTGGTCAAGGAATGGGCCGAGGCGGGTCAGGTCAACATCCTGGGCGGCTGCTGCGGCTCGACCCCGGCGCATATCGCGGCGATGGGGCGGGCAGTGCAGGGTTTGGCCCCGCGCAAGTTGCCTCTGCTGGAGCCGGTGACGCGGCTGGCCGGGCTTGAGCCGTTTGTCATGGCGGCATAGCACCAATTCCTCCCCGGAACGGGGAGGTGCCCCGAAGGGGCGGAGGGGTCGGAGCCTCTCGTTCGATCGCAGTGCTGGCGGCAAGGTATTGACCCATCCGCCAGTCCTGCGGACTGCCACCTCCCCGTTCCGGGGAGGAATATGTGAGTATTGGATGAACCAGACTGCCTCCTCCGCCCGTCCCAGTGGCTCCATGTTCGTCAACATCGGCGAACGCACCAACGTCACCGGCTCCGCCGCGTTCAAGAAGCTGATCCTCGCCGGCGACTATGCCAGGGCGGTCGAGGTCGCGCGCCAGCAAGTGGAGAACGGCGCGCAGGTGATCGACGTCAACATGGACGAAGGCTTGCTCGATGCGGTCGAGGCCATGACCACTTTCCTCAAACTGATTGCCGCCGAGCCCGACATCGCCCGGGTGCCGGTGATGATCGACAGCTCGAAATGGGAGGTGATCGAGGCCGGGCTGAAATGCGTGTCCGGCAAGCCCATCGTCAATTCGATCTCAATGAAGGAAGGCGAGGAGGTTTTCCTCGCGCATGCCCGCAAATGCATGGACTATGGCGCGGCGGTCGTCGTCATGGCCTTCGACGAAAAAGGTCAGGCCGATACCAGGGACCGCAAGGTCGAGATCTGCGAACGCGCCTACAAGCTGCTCATGTCCATTGGCTTCCCGCCGGAAGACATCATCTTCGATCCCAACGTGTTCGCGGTCGCCACTGGCATTGAAGAGCACAACAATTACGGTGTCGATTTCATCGAGGCGGTGAAGGAAATCCGCACGCGCTGCCCGCATGTCCATTTCTCCGGCGGCCTGTCCAACCTCTCGTTCTCGTTCCGCGGCAACGAGCCGGTGCGCCGGGCGATGCACTCCATCTTCCTCTACCACGCCATCCCCGCCGGGCTCGACATGGCCATCGTCAACGCCGGCCAGCTCGACGTCTATGACCAGATCGATCCCGAACTGCGCGAAGCTTGCGAGGATGTGATCCTGAACCGGGACGAAGGGGCGACAGAGCGTCTCGTCACTCTCGCTGAAAAGTTTCGCGGCACCGATGTGGCACAGGAAAAGGCCGCTGAGGAGTGGCGCAGCTGGGATGTCGTCAAGCGGCTGGAACACGCGCTGGTGCGCGGCATCGACCAATATGTCGTCGAGGATACCGAAGAATGCCGCCAGGCCGCGCAGGATCGCGGCGGCCGCCCGATCGAAGTGATCGAAGGCCCGCTGATGGACGGCATGAATGTGGTCGGCGACCTGTTCGGCAGCGGCAAGATGTTCCTGCCGCAAGTGGTCAAATCGGCGCGGGTGATGAAGAAGGCCGTCGCCCACCTGATCCCCTATATCGAAGCGGCGAAGGAGCCGGGCGCCAAGGCCAAGGGCAAGATCGTCATGGCCACGGTCAAGGGCGACGTCCACGACATCGGCAAGAACATCGTCGGCGTGGTGCTGCAGTGCAATGGCTACGAAGTGATCGACCTGGGCGTCATGGTGCCCTGGGCGACGATCATCGAGACCGCGCAAGAGGAAGAGACCGACATCATCGGCCTGTCGGGCCTGATCACTCCCTCGCTCGACGAGATGGTGACCATGGCAGAGGAAATGCAGCGGGCGGGAATGACCATCCCGCTGCTGATCGGCGGCGCCACCACCAGCAAGGTCCACACCGCCTTGCGCATCGATCCGGCCTACGAAGGTCCGGTGATCCACGTGCTCGACGCCAGCCGCGCGGTCGGCGTCGCCAGCCAGTTGCTGTCCGACACCCAGGCCGAAAGCTTCATTTCCGCCACTGCCGCCGATTACGAGATCGTCCGCGAAACCCGCGCCGGCAAAGGGCAAAGCGCTTTGCTCAGCCTCGCGGATGCCCGCGCCAATGGCTTCACGGCCGACATGGCCGACAAAGCCCCGGCGCCCGCACAGCCCGGGCTGCATGTGTTCGAAGCCTGGGACCTCGCGGACCTGCGCGAATGCATCGACTGGACGCCGTTCTTCCGCGCCTGGGAACTGGCCGGCAATTATCCCGCCATTCTCAAGGACGCGGTAGTCGGCGAGAGCGCCAGCAGCCTGTTCGCCGATGCGCAGGCAATGCTCGACCGGATCGTTTCCGGGAAATGGCTGACGGCAAAGGCCGTCGCCGGCTTCTGGCCATGCCGGCGCGACGGCGACGATGTCGTGCTGGAGGACGGTACGAGACTCCCGTTCCTGCGCCAGCAAGTCCAGAAGAGCCGCGACCGGGCCAACTATTGCCTCGCCGATTTCGTCGATCCGGCGGGCGACTGGATCGGCGGTTTCGCCGTTGGCATCCACGGCATCGAACCGCACCTCGAACGTTTCCAGGCGGCGCACGACGATTACAACGACATCCTGCTCAAGGCGCTTGCCGACCGCCTCGCCGAAGCCCTGGCCGAGCGCCTGCACCAGCACGTGCGCACTACGCTGTGGGCCTATGCGCCGGGCGAGCAGCTGACCAACGAAGCGCTGATCAAGGAGGAATACCGCGGCATCCGCCCCGCCCCTGGCTATCCCGCCTGCCCCGATCACACGCTGAAACGCAGACTGTTCGATCTGCTCGAAGCCGAGGGCAATGCCGGACTTTCGCTAACCGAAAGCATGGCCATGCTGCCCACGGCGGCGGTCTCGGGCTTCTATTTCGCGCACCCGCAGAGCGAATACTTCGGGGTGGCGCGGATCGGCCGCGACCAGCTTGCGGACTATGCCGAACGCCGTGGCATGCCTCTGGCCGAGGCCGAACGCTGGCTAAGGCCAAACCTCGACTAGGTTTCCGCCGGGCGGCCGCTAGAGCGGCGTGCAGTATATCTGACCCACCCTGACGGAGCCGATTTTGGCCCAGTTCAAGGAGCGAGGAGGGAGCTATGCTGGCATATAGTGACCGACGAGCGACGCGGAAATGGGCCAAAATCGGCCCGCCCCGGAGGGGTTGCTTCAGGAAGTCCACCGGACAGCGTCACGTCGCTTGTCCGGGTTCCCGACCCGCTCTGCGCGACGGTCCAAGCCGACGGGCATCCTGAAGCAATCAGGGTGGATCAGATATAC
>JBFWSE010000070.1:0-18517 GCA_050248535.1 Novosphingobium sp. | reverse complement strand
GCCGCGAAATCGCCGCCGCCGATGACATTGCCCGCCCGCGCCGAACCCAGCGCCGCGCTGTCGGCTGAACCGAAGAAGCTGCGGCGGTAGGAATCGATCGCCAGCTCGCAGGCGGCCTTGCTGTTGGAATAGGGGTCAGCGCCGCCCAGCCGGTCGTTCTCGCGATAGCCCCAGACCCATTCGTTGTTCTCGTAACACTTGTCGGTGGTAACCGCGACGATCGAACGCACCGTGCCGACGCTGCGGCATGCCTCAAGCAAGTGCACGGTTCCCATCACGTTGACCGCATAGGTTTCCACCGGCTCCATATAGGAGGTGCGCACCAGCGACTGGGCGGCCATGTGGATCACCACTTCGGGCTGCGCTTCGCTGACCGCCCGTTGCACAGCGGCAAGATCGCGAATGTCGCCGATCCTGTGCGTGCATTCCTTGTCGAGGCCCAGCAGGCCGAACAGGCTCGGCTCGCTAGGCGGCGGCAGGGCGAAGCCTGTCACTTCTGCGCCAAGCTGCCTGAGCACGAGGATCAGCCACGCGCCCTTGAAGCCTGTATGCCCGGTGACGAAGACGCGGCGGCCGCGCCAGAATTGGCGGTTCAGTTCCATAGCCGCCAGGGCGCCTCTTGCCGGTGCCAGAGTTCCTCGAGAAACTGACGGTCGCGCAGGGTATCCATCGGCTGCCAGAAGCCGTCGTGATAATAGGCGCGGAGCTCCTGATCGGTGGCAAGCCGTTCCAGCGGTTCGCGCTCCCAGACCGTGGAAGGGCCGCCAATGTAGCGTTCGACTTCGCGCGACAGCACGAAAAAACCGCCGCTCACCCAGCCGCCCTCGTCGACGGGCTTTTCGGCGAATTCGACGACCCTGTCGTTCTCGAGCCCGAGCTGGCCGAAGCGGCTGAGCGGGCGCACCGCAGTGACAGTCGCCAGCTTGCCATGTTTCCTGTGAAATTCGATTCCCGCCGCAATATCGACATCGCCGACGCCGTCGCCATAAGTCAGGCAGAAGGTCTCGTCGTCGCCGAGGTAGGGCATGGCCTGCTTGAGCCGGCCGCCCGTCATGGTCTCGTCGCCGGTGTCGATCAGGCTGATACGCCAGTCCTCTGCCATGTTGCTGTGCACTTCGGTGGTGCCGTTGCGCATGTCGATGGTGACGTTCGACATGTGCAGCGCATAGTTGGCGAAATATTCCTTGATGACATAGCCCTTGTAGCCGAGGCACACAACGAAGTCATTGATTCCGAAGTGGGAATACATCTTCATGATGTGCCAGATAATCGGCTTTCCGCCGACTTCGACCATGGGTTTGGGCCGCACGGACGTCTCCTCGGCCAGACGCGTGCCCAGGCCTCCCGCGAGAATGACAGCCTTCATGCTTGCCCCCAATGCCAATGCCCTGCCGCCCCCGCTCACAACCGCGCCATTTGCGCACTTGCCCGGGGACGGGACTGCTTTCCGGGAATATGGTTAATTTCCGGTAAATTACTTAGGCGGCGTGGACATTTTGCACACCGATCGGTTTGGCGGAGACGCGTGGCTGGAGCGGTGAAGGGAACCGCGAAATAGCCAGAAAAGCCCAGATTTTTGCCATTTCTGGACGGGGCATTTCGCAGGATACCCCCAATCATACCCCCAAATGTGCTGGCTAGGCGCATTTCCCGGCGGCTGGAGCGCCGCCCCGCTCACCAATCCCAAGGGCCGTGCGGAGCAGAACCGGCAATCCGATTCGGGCGCGTTTACCGGCCCGAGAATTGCCGATTAGACCCCCACACCGTACGCGACAAATCGCAGCCGAAAAGCCAGCAGTTCCGGGCGTTTCGGCAAATGGCAGCTTCCCCGTCAAATCTGACTTACGGCCAGTTTCCAAGTCACTTTCAATTCATTGGCGCAAAATGGCCTTTTATTCTCGTCACTTACGCGCCCTTATGGGCGGGCAAGTCGTGACTTGAATGTGATTGGCTGGCGGCAGCTCGGATAGGCCCAGCCGGCGGCTGGCGCTTCGCGTTGTGGGATTGCTCTCCGAATGACGGGAACGGCGGGAAATTGGGAACAGCTCGCCTAAACACCTGTCAGACAACAGCAAATCGTGTTCCCAGCAATTGCCAGCCCTGTTCCCTGCCCCTTATCCATGGGAACAGGGCGGCGCGGCCTTGCTTGTGCCCAGCCGCGCCTACGGCTGCAACTCGGTACCGTAGTGCAGCCGTAGCGTGGGAACCGATACCCCGATCAGCTTGGCCACTCTCGCCACCGGCATTCCCCCAAGGATCGCCCTTCGGACAATCTTGCGTGTTGCAGGCGTCGGTGCGTGTCGCCGCCGTCCCTTGGGCGGGCTGGCCACGGTGCTGGGGAAATAGTGCCTTGCAACGGTGTTCACGCAAACGCCTAAGGCCCGTGCGATGGTCGGCCAGGTCGCTCCAGCCGCCTTCAATTCGTTTGCGATCAGCATTTGTTCCGGCGTGGGAACGTGCGGCTTGCTGCCGACGCGCTGGCGGGAAGGCTCTGGCCGCGTCTCGAACAGATCGAATTGCGGCGGGCTATCAGGGGCGGCCATCACCAGCCGTCCAGATCATCGGCGAAGGGATCGCCGCCGTAGTCGTAATCATCCGCACCCGGCGCGGCTGGACCATCCATCGGCCAATTTACCGGCCCGGCTGGAGCGTCGGCAGGCGAAGGGGCGGCTTTGGCCAGGTCGCTTGCATCCCATTCCAGAATGGTCGCGCGTACCGTGTAGAACCGGGGCGTTTGGTCGCCAACCCGTTGCTTGCGCTTGGGCCGCCCGCCATCGCCAGGAACAAGGAAACCTTGCTCTTGCAGGACCGCCGCCGCTTCCTTCAGGTCGAAGCCGGCAAGAATCTCGCTCCAGCCGCTATCGTGGAACAGGTAGCAGGGCTTTCCCGGCTCAATGTCGTGCAGGTAGCCCAGCGTGGATAGCGAGCGGGCCTCGCCTTCGCGGTTGCTGGCCACGCCTTCACTATCGCCTGCATCATCCCCATAGAACGATTGCACCTTACCATGGGGAACGCGACCGAAACGGGACTGCCCGGCTTGTATGGCGTTGCGCACCCGCTCCAGTATCTGCCGATGCTCCCGCAGGCCGGTGCGTCCGAACCCAGCCGCCCAGGCATTGAAACAAGCGAGCGCCGCCGTCTCTGCCTCCCCCGCCCGCCACGGCACAACGCCAAGCGCCGCCGCCATTTCGCCAGCCGCCGCGACGGCAGCGAACCGCAAGGCACCGCGATGCACCTGCCCGCTATCCCCATCTTGCTTTGCCTTCCCCGCGAAAGCCTTGGCCAGCCGTTTGGCCTCGCCCTCCCAATGGGCAGGATCGGCCACAAGGCCGCGCACGAAAGCTGGCCCGGCATGGCCATAGTGGGCAGCGCAGGCCGCCTTGATCGCATCGGAAAAGGCGGCTGGACTGGCCATGTTGTGCAGAGCCTCCCAAGCTCCGAAACCCGCACCGGCATCGGCTGGCAAGTCGAGCAAGCGCAGCTCTTGCCCGGCCATGGTCCGCTCGCTTCGCTTGGCAGCGCGCATATGGTCGGCAAGGCCGATTTCCCCGGTGCTGCATACCATCACCCGCCATTCTGCCCGGCGGCGCAAAGCCCCTGTCTGACCGGCGCGCGCCTTGCCTTGGCCGCTGGCGAGCGCATAGGCCGCATTGCCCGCCTCTTGCGGGTCAACAAGCGCCAGCTCGTCAAGGATCAGCAGCGTTTCGGTGTGACCGTGGGCAACACCCTCCAGGGCGTTCCCGGTTGCCCGCCAGCTCGACGCAAAGCCCAGCGAGCCGCCCCCGCCCCACACACTGCCAGCCGCCATGGCCAGCGACGTTTTGCCGGTGCTGGACGCCCCGCGAAAGTGGAAGCCGCCGCCCTCCATATCGAGCCAGCGCATGATTGGCCCCACAAAGGCCAGCGATATGGCGAACGTCAGCAGATTATTGCCGGGTGCCAACGCAGCCAGATCGCGCCGCCAGCCGTCCAGACTGCCCTTTTCCCGATAGTGCAGCGCCGAGGCCGCCCCATCGAAATGCACCGGCTCCGCGCCCGGCGGCGCGATTATGACATGGGGCAGGATAAATCGGCTGGCATCAACCCAGCCGGTTCGCTCCGCCAAGGTGAGGCGGGCACTATGTGTCACCGCTCGCAAGAAGCGAATGAACCGATCGCTCTGGCCTGTCGCAGAGAGGATCAGCATCCCCGCGCCCGCCAGCTCGGCCCGCACCGCGCCAGCATCTGACGCCAGCGCCGCCCGCTTCACAGTCTTGCGCTTTTCAACCCCGTCCCGGTCCCGGAACCGGATCAGCAGGCCCCAATCACCACCTTCGCCATCCCGTGCCTCGCCCATTATGTCGAATGGATCGGACAGCCGCACCGCCCGCGCTTCCGCGCCATCTTTGCCCGGCTCCAGCCAATAGAGGCCATCATCATCGAGCGTGTAGCCCGGCGGCATTTCCAGCCGCCCGGTGCTGGCGGCCTCCAGCGCCGCGCCGATCAGCCCCAGCAAGTCGGATTGAGCAAAGCCCGGGGGGAACGGATCGGCACAATCCCATGCGGCTGGCAGCGAGGCGGGGAGCTGGACAATCGCCACCCCTTCCGCCCCAGCCGCCAGAGCGGCCTTGTGGACGGCTTGTGCGGCCTCTCGCCCCGGTGTGTCGCCATCGGGCAGGATCGCCACCCTACGGCCCGCCAGCGCCGCCCAATCGGCCTTGCCGACTGCCTTTGACCCGCCGGACCATGACGCCACCGCGAAGCCGGGAAACAAGTTCGCCGCCGCGTCCGCCGTCTTTTCACCCTCCACGATCAGCACGGGCGCGGCTGGAGCCAGGGCGAGCCGATCCAGCCCATAGAGCGGGCGAGGGACAGGCGGCGCACCCCAGCGCCAGCCCAGCCGCCCGCCTTCGCGCCAGAGTGTTTGCGGCAGGATTTCCTTGGCCCCGTCCGGCTTATCGAAACGGCAAACCCAATGGATCAGCCTGCCCGCTACATCGCGATAGGCCCAAGATGCAGAGGGCTTGCCGTGGCTATTGTGCGAGGCCCGCGCGTCCGGTGCATCGGCGGGCACCGGGCACACCCATTCGCCCTTGGGCTTCGGCGCAGCCTTGCGTTTCGTCTCTGGCACGTTCCCGGCTGGCAGATCATCGCCAGCCGCAATGGCCTTGGAGACGTTGGCAAAGGGATCGTCCGGCTTGTCGTTCACGCCCATGGGGAAACCCCCATCGATTCCGCCAGCCGAATGGCGGCTTCGCGCTGGGGCAGGCCCGAAACGAAGGCGGCAAGGCTCACCAGGTCGCCGCCGCCGTCGCCAGTGGCGAAGTCTGCCCATCGCCCGGTGGAGACATTGACCTTGAAGCTGCCCAGCCGCCTGTCAGGGCGCAGCGGGTTTCGGGCAACGTATTCATGCCCCTCCAGCCGCCCCTCTGGCAGCAAGCCCCGCACAACCGCCGCAGCATTAGCCAGGGCGCGGCGGTTGACCCGCTCGAAATCAATCCTACCGGATCGCACGTGCCCGCCATCGCCGATCATCGGTCGCCCTCCAGCAACTTGTGCAGAGCATGGGCAGGGATCAGCGTGCGGTTGCCGATCTTGACGGCTTCCAGCCGCCCGGCGGCAATCAACTGATAGAGCCGCGTCCGCCCCAGCGACGTGGCGCGGCTGGCCTCTTTAATCGAATAGGCGAGAGGCGCGCCCGATGGTGTATCGTTCATTTGCAAACCCCCTTGTTCATGGGAGTTCGGATCAATACGCACAGTTATGGGGACTGCGACAAATTCCGACTTCGGCTAATTCGCCGAATTATCCGTATCGCCGGAGAGCCAGCTTGATCGCTCCAGGGATTTGCGCCGTTCGCGGCACCATTCCGCGACCACGGCATCCCGCAGTCCCAGCCGCTTGGCGACTTTCCCCACCGCGACCTTTTGCATTTCCCCAGCCGCAATGAGGGCTTCCACTTCCAGCGCGACACCCCACCATGCAAGCGAATGGGGCCGGAGCTTGCCGCTCTTGCCCGGCCTTCCGCGACGGCGCATCGACAATTCCGCTTTGAACGCCAGTGCGGCGTCGTCATCGGCTGGCAGCTCGCTACGTCCGAAAATCTCCGCGATCATGCCCAAGAGCAATTTGGCATCCTCGATAGCGGCGGACACTTGGTTGGGGGGCAACGGGTTTACCACGCCCGGCCCAAATGCCCCCAGCCGCGTTGCAATCACGTCCGCTGCCCAAGCAAGCGTCTCGGCTGGATCGCCCGCCAGCGAGTCGTGCAAAGCGTACCAAGCCGTCAGTGCAGGCCCGATGATTTCAGGGTCGGGATCACCCGGAATAGGACCGTCCCAGCGGCTGGGATCAGGCTGGGAATCGTCCGTCATCAACCCCGCTCACCGGCTGGAGGGGGCAGGGGGTAGCCACACGCGCGCGGATTTTCCTGCATCGGGATCGGCCATTTCTGTTCCCATGTTCCCAAATCCGCCCGATAGCTTGGGAACAGGCTCGCACACTCCAGAGGCGCGGCTTTCTGCCTGTCTGACAGAGCTTGTTCCCATGTTCCCATTGTTCCCTTGTAAATCATCGCTTCCCGAAAGCCGTCCGGAAAATGGGAAAATAATCCGCCGGGAATCAGCCCTCTGCGCATGACGGCAAACCCGGCCCGCGATAGCGCCCGGATCGGGCTGGCAAGGCCGTGGAGGCGAGGCGGCGCAGCGTTTGGGCGGGCGAAGGCCGCAGCCGCCCGGCTGGCCTCTCTCTGCCCGCCTTTTCCCACCGCCTCTGCCCCGCCGTCCGAAAACGCGGAGAACAAGAAAAAAACCTGCCGATGGGAGGGACTGCGGTTCTACGCCAGGTGCAGCTCTGGACTTTTGACCACCCCCCCCGTCTGTGCCCAGCGCGGCTGGCCAGTCGCATGGCGAAACTGCCATGGAATGCCGCGCGCGTGTGGCTCCCCCATCCCCTCACCGCCGCGCGCCATCACCGCTTCGCGGCCTGTTCACTCCCCGTCTGATGGCCACGACCGCTTGCCGAAATCCCATATCGCTTCCCATGCGCGAAGGTGTCGCGGGTTGCCGGGATCGAACGGCGGCACATCGGCCCGCAGCTCCAGCGATTGCGCCTGTCGTTCCCTTTCCCGTTCCCCCGGAAACTTGAAGGGGAAGGCCATGGGCTGACTTTCGATCAGCTCTCGCCTTGCCTGCATGTGGGCGCGACGTTCCGCAGCTTGCCCAGAGTGTTGCTGGACTTGTCGCGGCGCGGCGCTCGGCAGAATGGCCACGTTCGCCGGGCAAGCCCGCCGCAGCTCACGTAATGATGGCGTGCGCATGGCTGCCAGTTAAGCCGCAAGGCGGCGCAGATCGCCCATGACCGCCGCCCACCAGGTCGCTGGCCAATCGTCGAAATCCTCCCAACGCTTGCGGGCGTATTCGATTTTCCAGATCGCGGCGGGCAGATTGGGCGCAGGCGTGGCAATCAGCACATCCTCCGCAGCGCAGCGCACTTCCGTAAGCCGTTCGGCTTCGGCCTCGATGGCATCCGGGATCGGCGCGCCACCGCGCTCGGCGGATTCGTAGCGCGGCAGCCAGGCGGACCGATGGTGGCTGCTTTCCGTTTCGCGGGCGATTTCAAAGGCTACCTGCGCAGCATCCCACTTGCTCATTTCCCTTTCCCCTTCGCTCTATTGATCGGCACAACGTCCGCGCCCTTGCGCAGCGTATCGAGATGGTCGCTCCACCATTGGGCCATCTCCACCCGCTCTTGCCAGTAAGCGCCCCGCGTGTAGGCGGCCCGCACCTTGTCAGCATCGCCATGGGCAAGCGCCCGCTCGATTGCATCCGGATGCCACTTGCCGCTTTCGTTCAGTAGCGTTGCGGCCATGGCCCGGAACCCGTGGGCGGTCATTTCGTCGTTGGCATAGCCCAGCCGCCGCAGCCCGGCGTTCAACGTGTTCTCGCTCATGGGGCGGGCACGGGTGCGGACGGACGGAAAGACATAGCCAGCCGGACCGGTGAGGGCGTGAATCTCTCGCAGGATCATTACGGCCTGCCGGGACAGAGGAACGCGGTGTTCCTTCCGCATTTTGGTTTTCTCGGCTGGGATGGTCCAGAGCGCCCCGTCCAGGTCGATTTCATCCCAACGGGCGTGGCGCAGCTCTCCGGGCCGGACAAAGACATGGGGAGCAAGCTGCAACGCCAGCCGGGTGAGCCCCATGCTTTCATAGCCGTCTATGGCCCGCAGCAGCTCGCCCACCTTCACCGGCTCAAGAATAGCCGCGTAGTGCGTCACCGTGGGCGTTGACAGCGCGCCGCGCAGATCGCGGGTAGGATCGGACGCCAGCCGCGCCGTGGCCACGGCATAGCGGAATACCGAGCCAGCCAATTGCAGGCTCCGCCGGGCGCTTTCCAGCTTCCCCTTGCCTTCGATCCGGCGAATGGCTGTCAGCACGTCCGCCGGTTCAATCTCGCCAATCGGCAGCTTTCCAATGGAGCCGCAAACTAGGGACAGAAGATATTCGCTTCGGGTCGCCGTGGCGGGTGCCCATCCTTTGGAGCCATCGCGGCGGCGTTTCTCGCAATATTCTTCGCAGATCGCCGCGAACGTGTCTGCCGCTTGAACGCGAGCGCGCACCTTGTCCCGCTGCTTTTCCCGCGACGGGTCTTTGCCCAGCGCGATCAGCTCCCGCGCTTCCTCCCGACGCCTGCGAGCCTCGCCTAGGCCAATTTCGGGATAAGCACCGATGGCCAGCAACTTTTCGCGCCCGTCGATCCGGTACTTGAGCCGCCAGAGCTTTCCCCCGGCTGGCGTGACCAGCAGGAACATGCCGCCGCCGTCCGCTAGCTTGATCGCCTTTTCTCCGGGCTTGGCATTGCGGATAGCGACATCGGTCAAAGCCACGGGATTGCCAGCCTTTCCGGGGTCTATACCCCCAATCTACCCCCAAGCGTGGGGGTATCGACTTGGCCTTCTCGCATATACCCCCCAATCATACCCCCACTGGGTGGTGGCTGCGAGTGGACGCGGCTGTACGAATGCGGCCTGATATGCCGCTAAATACCGTGGATTTTGGGGGATTGTCCAGACAGATACGAACATCGGCGGACAGGAAGTTGGAGCGGGTGAAGGGAATCGAACCCTCGTCGTAAGCTTGGGAAGCTTCTGCTCTGCCATTGAGCTACACCCGCGGCGCGGCGGGCATTAGCTTTGCGGGCCGGTGCTGTCAAAGGAATCGGCTGGTCGCAAGGCCCCGGCCGGTCTGCAAAAAAAGGACTTACAGAGCGGATTGCATAATGGTACTGCATCGTTCCATTATGCAATCCCGCAAGGGCAGGGCGAAGGACGAGCAGTGCCGCCGAAGTGGAAATCAGCAGGCATTGGCCTGCCAGTGCTGGCTTTGGTCGCGGGCATTGGCTGGTATGTGCATTACGACCGCACCTTGCGCTATTTCCAGGAAACCAATGACGCCGCGATTCAGGCCGATCAGGTGGCGATCGCCGCCAAGCTTTCGGGCTATGTGCGATCAGTGGCGATTGCCGATAATCAGCAGGTTGCGGCCGGCGACTTGCTGGCCGAGATCGATCCCGGCGATTTCGAAACAAGGCTGGTGGGCGCCGATGCGGGGATCGCCACGGCGCTGGCCGCCGAACGGGCCACGCGGGCCAGCCGGACCGAGGCCGAGGCGGGTGTGGCGCAGGCCCGGGCAGGAGTGCAGGCCGCGCTGGCCGCGCAGGCCTGGGCGGCGCGCGAGACGGCGCGCTATCGCGCGTTGGTGGCCGAAGGAATTGCGCCGGCCGAAAAGCTTTCGGAATTGACGGCCAGCCATGAAAAGGCCGTGGCCGGGGTTGCCTCGGCGCGGGCGGCGCTGGTGCAGGCGTCGCGGCGGGTCGAGACGCTGGCCGCCGAAACCGGCAGGGCCACCGCGCAGGCCGGGGCCGCACGGGCCGAGAGGCTGGCCGCGGCGAACGATCTTGCCGCGACCCGTCTGGCTGCGCCGGTCGCCGGGCGCATTGCCAACAAGGCCGTGCGCGTCGGCCAATACGTCCAGCCGGGCATGCGGCTGATGACCTTGGTGCCCAGCGACGAGCTTTATGTCGTGGCCAATTTCAAGGAGACCCAGGTCGGACTGATGCGCCCGGGCCAACCGGCGGAAATCAGGGTAGATGCTCTTCCGGGCGTAACATTCCGGGGAACGGTCGTCAGCATCACGCCGGGCACGGGCGCCAATTTCTCGCTGATCCCGCCGCAGAACGCGACGGGCAATTTCACCAAGATCGTCCAGCGGGTGCCGGTGAAGATACGGATCGATGCAGGGCCGGCGGCGCGCCGGGTGCTTTCGCCGGGGCTGTCGCTGACAGCCGAAGTCGACACCCGCTCGGCCAAGGGCGAATTCGACGCGATCCGCGCGGAAGCGGACCGCCGGCGCAAATGAGCGAAGCGCCAATCGGTACGGCAGGCGCGCCGGCTGTTCCGGAACGCGCCAGCCTGGCCGACTGGCTCGCGGTACTTGCCGGCATGATCGGCAGCCTGATGGCCCTGATGGACGTTTCCATTGTCAACTCGGCCTTGCCCAAGATTCAGGGCGAGATCGGCGCGACGGCGAGCGAAGCCACCTGGGTGGGTACCGGCTTTCTCGTTGCCGAGATCATCGTAATCCCGCTGACGGCGTGGCTGGAGCGCATGCTGGGCTTGCGCCGGCTGCTGCTCGGCGGCTCCGCGATCTTTACTATGTTCTCGGTAGTTTGCGGCTTTGCGACCAGTCTGGAAATGCTGGTGATCGGCCGCATCGGTCAGGGCTTCTCCGGTGGGGTGCTGATCCCCTCGGCAATCACGCTGGTAGCGAAGCGGTTGCCGCCCAGCCAGCAGGCGATCGGCATGGCTGTCACGGCTATGGCTTCGCTGCTGGGCCCGGTTCTCGGCCCGTTACTTGGCGGCTGGCTGACAGAGAACTTCAGCTGGCACTATGCATTCTTCATCAACGTTCCGATCTGCGCCGTGCAGATGGCAATGCTGCTTTACGGCATCAAAGGCGCTCCGTGTGATTGGAGCGAGTTGCGCAAGGCCGACTGGTTCGGGGTCTCAGGCATGGTGATCGGTCTTGGCGCCGCAACCACGATGCTTGAGGAAGGACATCGGGAGATGTGGTTTGAATCGACCTTGATCTGGCAGCTTGCACTGGCTGCCTTGCTTGGTTTCGGACTGATCGCCTATGGCCAGCTGCGATCCGAGCGGCCAGTGATCCGGCTGGCTCTTCTCGGCAATGCGAGCCTAGCTTCCGCCGTGGTGCTGCTCGCGGTGCTGGGGATGCTGCTTTACACCGGCATGTTCATCGCGCCTCAATTTCTTGTCCTGGTGGCGGGCCATACTTCGCTGCAGGCAGCAAGCCTGATGTTCGTTTCCGGCATGATTTCGATCGTGGCTGCGGTGGTCTATCTCGCCTTGCTCTCTCGCGTCGATACGCGTCTGCTGCTCGTTTGCGCCGGCCTTTCCATTGCGATTGCCAACTACTTGCTCAGCGGGCTTACGGTTCAGTCGACAGCGCGAGACTTTCTGATGGCCCAGTTGCTGTTCGGCGTCGGCACGACATTGTCCGCCATTCCCCTGCAGATGGCAGTGATATCATCGGTTTCGGCCGAGGATTCCTCCGAGGCGACAAGTCTCAGCGCCGTCGCGCGAAACCTGGGTGGCGCGATCGGCCTCGCCGTGCTCGCCAGTTTTCAGGAGCAGCGCTTCGAACTGCATCACTGGCGTATCCATTCGGCGCTGGGGGCGAACGATCCAGTCGTCCAGCAGAGCATGGCAGACGGGGCCGCTCTGTTCGGGGGAGGGCCGGAAGGGCTCGAAGCGGCTTACCTGGCGCTTGACGGTCAGGTGCAGATGCAAGCGCTGACAATGAGCTTCAACGACATCTACATCGCGCTGGCGGTCGCCGCGGTGCTTGCATTGCCCATGCTGTTTTTCATGCGCAGACCGCCAGCAGGCGCGCAGATGGGAGCAATGCATTGACTGGAGGAGATTCGGCCCATCCCACGCGTGGGCGCCCGGCTGCCGGTCAGGCTGAGATTATCACGCGGCGGATTATCGACGCCGCCTGGCAGGTTGTGCTGGAAAGCGGCCCGGAGCAGTTCTCGCTCGACCGGGTCGCCGCCCAGGCCCACGCCAGCAAGCAGACGATTTACGCGCGATTTTCCAATAAGCAGGAACTTCTGCAGGCCGTGCTCGCCGATCGCGTGGGGCTGATCTACGGCGAGTTTCACCTGGCTGCCGCGGCGGGAGATCTCGAGCAGGTCATTGCCGATGTCACCCGGCGCTCGGTCACGGCGCTGACTGCGCCGCAATCGCTGATGCTCGATAGATTGGCTGACTGGATCGATGCCTTGCAGGAGGGACAACCCAGGCGGGCGGCGATCTACGCTGAATTCCACGGATTGCTGCGCCAATACCTCCGCGAAACCGCCGATCTTGCTGCGCTTGACGAAGCCGAAATCGCCAATGCGGCAACCTTGTGGCTCGACAGCCTGATCGGCCACGTCCGCGGGGTGCCGCGGGGCGGGGAGGAGCTGGAGCGGTGGTCTCGCCAGTTCGCGCGCTATTTCATGCGGGCAGTCGGGGCGTGACGCGGGGACGGCAGAATGCCATCGTGGCGCAGCAAGGCCCAATGCAGCGTGCCCGGAGACAGACATGGTAATTACCCGCGTTCGAGACATGATGCGCGATTTCCTCGCCTGGGAGGCGACGAGCGGCTTTTTGCTGATGGGCGCGGCGCTGCTTGCCATGCTGTTGGTCAACCTGGGGGCGGGCGCGGCCTATGACGCGCTGTGGCATGTTCCTGTCACGGTAACTGTCGGCGGCGTCGGGATCGACAAACCGTTGCTATTGTGGGTCAACGACGGACTAATGGCTGTATTCTTCTTTCTCGTCGGGCTGGAAGTGAAGCGCGAAATTCTGGGCGGGCAGCTGTCCACCTGGGCGCAGGCAAGGCTACCGTTGATTGCGGCTTTCGGCGGCATGGTAGTGCCAGCCACGATCTTTTTGGCAGTCAACGGCGCCGACCCGCAAAACCAGCAGGGCTGGGCGATCCCTGCCGCCACCGACATTGCCTTCGCGCTCGGTCTGCTGGCGCTGCTTGGCAGCCGGGTCCCGGTGTCGCTCAAGGTGCTGCTGCTGGCGATTGCGATCATCGACGATATCGGGGCGATCGTCATCATCGCCCTGTTCTATACCGCCGAGCTGTCCACGCTCGCGCTGGCCGGGGCGGGGGGCGTGACGCTGCTTTTGTTCGCGATAAACCGGGCGGGCGTGACGCGACCGGCGGTCTATGTCCTGCTCGGTGTGGTGATGTGGGTCTTCGTCCTGAAGTCGGGTGTGCATGCAACACTGGCCGGGGTGGTGGCGGCCCTTGCCGTTCCGCTGACGGGCAAAGTGGACGAGCCTTCGCCGTTGGAAGTTCTCGAACACGCGCTGCACCCCTGGGTGGCCTTCCTGATCCTGCCGGCCTTCGCCTTCGCCAATGCGGGCCTGTCGCTGAGCGGCATCGGCCTGCCGGCGCTCACGGCGCCCTTATCTCTTGGCATTGCCCTGGGGCTGTTCCTCGGCAAGCAAATTGGCGTCTTCGGGGCGATTGGTCTGGCCTGCCTGCTCGGCCTGGCGAAGCGGCCCGAAGGGGTGAGCTGGGCGCAGCTTTATGGCCTTGCCTGCCTTACCGGCGTCGGTTTCACCATGAGCCTGTTCATCGGCTCGCTCGCTTTCGCAGGGCCGGAGCAGGAGGCGGCCGTCAAGCTTGGGGTGCTGGCGGGCTCGCTTGCTTCGGGACTGCTGGGATTGGCCGCGCTGCGCATGTTCGGTGGCGAGGCACAGGAAGAGAATGTGGTGGTGGGCAAACCGTAAATTCGACCTGCCACCTCATTCCTCGACAAACCGCCGATCCACGCCGGCCTGACGGAGATCGCACTGGGCCTTGCGGCCTGCGGCATCGACCCGCCGCACACCATCGGGCAAGTGCTTGTCGAGATCGTCGAACGCAACCAGCTTGGCCGTCATCCACGGATCGTCGTGCTTTTCGCTGCGGTCGAAAGCCTGCCAGCGCTGGCCGAACATGCAGCGTCTGACCCCGCCGGTATCGAGCCAGTTGTGAATGCCCGGGTCCTCGTGCGCGATGACATAGGTGAAGTCGCCGTCTTCGTCGGGCGCCATTTGCACCATGTTGAGGCTGGAAGTGCGCCGCCAGTATTCGATCGAGATGTGGAACGGGTCGGTCAGCACCAGGTTGCGGAAGGTCGCGCCGGCCGCGTTGGAGCGCACGACGATGGCCTGACCCGGAGCCAGATCGATATTGCCCTTGGTGCCCCATTGCGACGGCATGCCGCCGAAAGCGCCGGATGAAAGCGGCGCGCGGACGGTGTTGGGCGGCTCGCCGGAACCGGAGTAGAAGCAGTAGATGGTGTAATAGACGCCATCCATGGCGATCTTCGCGAGGTGCGCGGCCATGGCGTCTTCGTTCCTGGGATCGCCGTCGGGATCAAGGCGCACCACTTCAATGGCATTGGGCGCTTCGCTCAGCCAGTCGCCCAGGGCATCGCGAACCATGATGAAGTCGGCGCCGGGCTTTGTCTGAAGGTGATTCCTGCGCCCCTCCGCAGGCGTGTCGTCGATCGTGATAGTGAAACTGCCGTCGGGGGCGAGGTCCATGTCGAGGCTGTCGAGGATTGTCTGAGTGACGGGCGATGCAGTGTTGTCGCCCATCAGCGAGTAGTTGACCGAATGCGGCCTGCCGCCTGGCGTAGTGCCGCGGATCTCGTATTTGCCACCATGCCGGATGGGGATGTTGCGATAGACGAAATCCGGGCTGTCGCCGCCCCAGCGCGAACCTGGCACATCGCGGCCGAACCAGTGGTGTTTGGGCACCATGAACCGCGCCGCCACCGGATAGTTGGCATCGCCGTTCGCTGCGCGGATCGCATGGAAGAACAGGTATTCGTCGATCATGGAATCGAACCGGTCCATCTGTTCGCGCGAGGGCCAGGCAACGGCATTGCGGAACAGCATGGCGATGATCGTCTTGATCCGCTCCATCTCGGGGCGGGCGAGGAGCGCCATGGCCTTGTCCTCGATGGCCTTCTGGGTGGGGGTGTAGAGGGGGTTTTTCGGCATCGTGTGAACTCCAGAATCTCCCCTCCCGCTTGCGGGAGGGGTCGTGGGAGGGCTTGTTGGGCAAAGCTGGATAACAGACCCTCCCCTAACCCCTCCCGCAAGCGGGAGGGGAATACTCAGTCCAATCCGAACCTCTTTGAATAATCGGCAAACAGGTCTTCGATCCATTCCCGGCTCAGCCCGAAGGCTTCGTAGGAATAGGGGTAGCGGCCATAGCGCGCCGCGTCGTTTTCCGGGTCGCGGAGCCAGCGTTCGATTGCGCCCGCAAACGCTTTGCCAACCCCCAGCCCGGCGCGTTCATAAATCCGCCGCACTGTGCCCAGCGGGTCGGCGGTGAGGTCGCGGAAGGGCAGGTGCATCACGCGCGGATCGTCGACCAGATCCTGCGCCAGCATTGCATCGATACCTTGCTTCATACCCTCTGCAATCGCCATCGAGCGGCTGTTCCAGTCGTTGGGCCGCCCGCTGATGGTGTCGAAGATCGCGGCGCGCAGGGCGACGTTGGAAGCATAGATATCGCCCATCGGCCGATGCGCCCAGACGCACAGGGCATCGGGGTAAGTGTCGAACAGGACATCGAGGAAACCCTGCGCGCTGGGGCTCTTGCACACCCACCGGCGCCGGGGCGTGTTCCATTGGTGGTGTTGCAGGAACTCGCGATGGAACTGGAAGGCGCCTGCCGCATCCGCACCCAGCCGCACGCCGAAATCGGCAGTGGGCACGTGGTAGTAGTGGTAGGGATAGACGTTACGGAAATCGAGGCAGAAGATTTCCTCGTCCTCCATCAGCTGGTGCGCACCCTTGTCGATATAGGGGTGCATCTGGCGCTGGGCGGGAACGAAATCCATCCAGGCCTCGATGATCCGCTGGGTATGGGCAATGCGTTCCGGGACCACCTGCCCGGCGCCGGGCGGCGGCGAGGGAGAGAGCATGTGCCAGCTTTGCGGCGCGTGGACTTCGGGGTCCTCGGCCAGCAGCGAGTGGAGCAGCGTCGTGCCCGAGCGCGGCAGGCCGACGACGAAGATCGGGCGTTCGATGCGCTCATCGGCGATGGCAGGAGTGCGCTGGCGGTCGAGCGCGATCCTGAGCCGGGCGACCAGCAGGCGCTGGACCTGCTGGCGGATGGCGCGCAGTTGGCTGTCGCCATGCGGACCGGTGGCATTGATCCAGTCGAGGATCTTGCCCAGCCGTTCCTTCAGGCCCGCGTCGGCGAGGCCATAGGCCCCGCTCTCGCGCTCGGCGAGAAGGATCAGGTCGTCCGTATTCAGCTGCGTCATGTTCAAGTTCCCTTCGAACGGCGGTAGGCCTCGGCCATCTTCGCGGAGAAATCGGGACGGTTGGTGCAGTGCAATGAGCGGGCGCTCTCGACATTGACGAATTCGGCGAGGGAAAGCTCTTCGGCCGAGACCAAGTTGGCCTTCATCATGCGAAGCGCGAAAGGCTCGCGCGCGCAGAGCTGATCGGCCAGCGCGCGCACCTCGCCGTGAAAGCTCTCGCGCGGGAACAGGCGCGTGACGAGGCCGATGTCGAGTGCCTCCTGGCCGGTGATTTTGCCCGGAAGGAACATCAGCTCGCGCGCCCGCGCGCCGCCGAGCATTCTGGTCAAGGTCCAGCCCATGCCCATGTCGCCCGGAACGCCGACGGCGAGTATCGCTGTGTTCAGCCGCGCCTCCGGCGTGGCGAAACGGAAATCGCAGGCCGCCGCCCAGCCGAAGGCCGCGCCGGCGCAGCCGCCGTCGATTGCCGCGATGGAGACTTGCGGCATGGTATGCAGCAGGGTGCCGGCATGATGGAGCATGCCGAGGTCCTCATAGGTCGGCGGCGAATGTCCGTCTCCGCCGCCGCCGGCCAGATCGGCGCCGACGCTGAAATCGTCGCCCGCGCCGCGCAATATCACCACGCGCGCATCGCTTGCCGCCACTTCGCGCGCCGCCTCATAGACCCCGTGGCACATTTCCACCGTGACGGCATTGCGCCGGTCCGGCCGGTTGAGCACGATCATGGCGAGCGGCCCGTCGCGCTCGACCAGCACGCATTGTTCTGCCCCGCTCATGACGGGTCCGCCCAATTGGGCTTGCGCTTTTCGGCAAAGGCCTTGGGGCCCTCGCGCGCGTCGGGGCCGGTCAGCAGCGCCTTGACTTCGGGCAGGGCGAACATGCCCTTGTTCGAAGCCTCCAGTCCCTCGTTGATATAGGACTGGATCACTGCCTTGGTCGCCTTGATCGAGGCGGGGGAGCATTCGAGGATCTCTTCCGCCCAGCGCCGCGCCGTGGCCATGAGGTCCGCCGCCGGCACCACCTCGGCGACGAAACCCAGCGCCTGGGCTTCCTGCGCGGTGATGCGCCTGGCGGTCAGCAGCAGCACATGGGCGCGCTTGGGGCCCAGTTCCTCGACAATCCGCTGGATGCCGCCGCCCAGCGCCGCAAGGCCCACCCGGGGCTCGGTGAGACCAAAAGTGGCATGGTCGGCGGCAATGACGATGTCGCTCGCCAGCGCCGTCTCGAATCCGCCGCCCGCCGCCACGCCATTGACGGCCGCGATCACGGGTTTCTTTCTGTCATAGCGCCAGACCAGGCCGGCAAACCCCGTTGGCGGCACCGGGGGCAAGCCTTCCTTCGGCGGCGTGCGCAAGTCTGCGCCGGCGCTGAAGGCCTTGTCGCCGGCGCCAGTGACTATGGCAATGCGCGCCTTGGGATCGGCTTCGAACGCATCGAACACCGCGCCCAGTTCATGGTTGGCTTCGGCGTGAAGCGCATTGCGCTGGTCGGGCCGGTTGAGTGTGATAGTCATGATGCCGCCTTCGAGGGCGACAGTGCAGAATTGCGTATTCACGGTACTTCCCTTTCCGGGCATCCTCGAAAAACAGTTGAAAGCAAATGCGCATCGGGTCAAGCAAGCCTTTCAAGGAGGATTCCATGCCGCTCTATTCCATCGACCTGACCCCGCGCATCGGCAGTGAAGTACGTGCCGACCGGAACGAATTGTTGAGCGGGGCGCTCACATCGGAAATCCGCGAATTGCTTGAACAGCGCGGCGTCGTCGCTTTTCCGGGCGTCCATTGCACGGATGAGGAAATGGAGGCCTTCGCCCGGACCATCGGGGATATTCAGGGCGGAACCACCTATGAAGGCGGCATCTTCAAGGTGACTTTCGACGAAGAGCACAATCCCCACGGCAAGACCTACCTCAACGGCGCTTTCGAGTGGCATATAGACCGCACCGATGCCGATGTGCCGCCGTTCGGATCGATGCTGACGCCGCGGGTGATCGCCAATGAGGGCGGCGATACAGAATTCGCCAATACCTATGCCGCCTATGATGATCTGCCCGAGGCGGACAAGAAGCTGGTCGAGAGACTGATGGTCGAACATCGGGTGGAGGGTCCGATTCGCCGCCAGACCAA
>JBFWSE010000069.1:0-19013 GCA_050248535.1 Novosphingobium sp. | reverse complement strand
CGGTGGCGGCCTTGGCCCCTTCGATGATTTTGGCAACCTGGATCATGCACCGCTCTCCCAATCCTCCGACCCCGCTCGTCCTGAGCCTGTCGAAGGACGTTGCGCCACGCTCGACCGTCGCGCGGCACCCTTCGACAGGCTCAGGGTGAGCGGGAATTGGATGTGGCCTCGGTCAATCGCACTAGGCGAAAGCGGCATCTTGCGGCAAGCTCTGCGGCAATGGGAGAGAAACACATGGCAAGAATCCGCGTCGGCGTTCTTAACGACATGGCGAACAGCGCCGGGGAAGCCCAGGGCGACGTCACCGAGTGGCTGGAGCGCGAAGTGCGCGCCGTGCAGGAGGCCGGGCGGCTCGATGCCGAGGTTGAATTCGCCAAGAGCTATGGCCTGGGCCTGCCTGCAGGCACTGCCGAGGCTGTCGAGCGGGCCTATATGGAACTGGTGCGCCAGGACGTGGTGATGATCGCCGGGCCGGCAATCGGCGACAATGCCCTGATCGCCACGCCGCTGGTCGAGCGCGAGAAGGTGCCGACGATCAACTGGGCGGGGGCCGAGCGCGGGCGCGGGGAGTGGATGTTCCATTTGCAGGTCGGCAGCCACGAGGACGAATCGCTGGTCATGGCCCGGCACCTGAAGGCGCTCGGCGCGGACCGGGTGGCAGTGGTCTATGACCAGTCGCCGATCGGCACGCGGCACCTCAAGTACCTGGAAGACGAAGGCCGGATCATCGGGCTGGACGTGGTGGCCAGGGAAGCGATTTCGCCGCTGTGCGAGGACGCTTCCGCCGAAGTCGCGAGCGTCCTCAAGGCCAATCCCAAGGGCTTCGTTTACCTGGGCCTCGGCCTCTCCGCCCCCGCCGTGGCGCGGCCGCTGGCGGCGACGGGCTGGCAGGGCCCGCGCATCATGAACACCGCCGGGCTGCGAGGCTATCACGGCGACTTCGCCAAGGCGGTGGACGGCTGGATCTATGTCGACATGCATTCGGACGGCAACACGACGCTGTCAGCAGTGATGGCGGAGCTTGGGCTGGCGAAGGAACAGGCCGTCTGGGCGGCAGTGCGTTACGATTTCGGCCGGCTGGTGGCCGAGGGACTGGCGCGGGCGACCGAGCTGACCCGCGAGGGGGTGAAGACCGGCCTCGAACAGGTCAAATGGCTCCCCGCTGCCGAGGGCATGGAAGGCACCACGCTGGGCTTCGGGATACAGGACCGGGGGGCCCTGCATGGGCGCTATCTGGTGCTGCGGCAATGGATTGGGGGGAGGACGGTGGAGGTGGACAGCTAAACCAATTCAAGCCTCTATCGCTGCACGTGACGCTCGAGAGATCTGTTGTGCAAGAATATGCCAATGGCTTGAATAATAGAGCAAATATCTCCAGCCGAAACAAAGCTATATAGAGATTGGTCATGTAAAGCGGGCGTGATTTCCCAGTGACAAAGTCCAGCGGTCAAATGAGCGGGAAACCGGGATAATACCTGCGGCTTGTCAATCGTGATGCGTTCGCCATGTGCAACAGCATTCCTGAGGTGACGAACCAACTCGAGGTTGGGATGCCGATCAAAATAATTATATCGAGATAGCTGGTCTCCAATCCTAATTAAGGAGTTAGAAGCCCAAAGACGCTTCGTGAGTGTGCGATTAGGTTCCTTTCGAATGTGATCAAGGTAAAATAAAAAGTGGTAGTTATGGCCATGCTCACTATCAAGATGTGCCAGTTTCCCTTCAGGCACCAGCTTTCCCGGCTTGCGGGGTGGAACCAGCTGTAAAACACGATCATCGTCCAAAAGTGTGAGCGCGGCATCAAAGCCTAATAACCCCGCGACCAAGTCCTCTGCTAGTTTGGCCGTCTCGTGAAGCTTTCGTTCGTGCTCGTTGAATTGGGGACCGGTGGGTTCGACCGAGTTCATTGCTCAACTAATCCTCAATATGCGGCGCCACCCCGTGCGTGCCGACAATCGCCCGCTGCAACAGCCGCTTGCCAACACTCTCCAAATTCCCCCGCTCGTGCTGCAGGGCGATGTTGTCCCAGACGATGAAATCTCCCTTGCGCCAGCGGTGTTCGAACACGCGGCGCTTGTCGTAGAGGAAATCGTAAACCGCGTGCAGCAGGTCGCGGCTTTCTTCCCATTCCAGGCCGAGCAGCTGGACCGAATTCATCTCGCTCACCCACAGGACGCGGCGGCCGTTGTGCGGGTTGGTGTAGAAGGTGGGCATGATCCCGCGCTTCTGCGCCTCAGGGTTACGCTGGTCGCAGGTCCGCTCGGCGACCATGGTGTAATGCGGCGCGATCATCTCCTGCTCGCGGCCCTCCAGCCGCGCCGCCAGCGCGAAGGGCAGGCTGTCCGCCGCGTCCTGCGCATCGACGAAGACCGTCGAGGAAGCGAGGTCCACCACGTCAAGCGCGTGGAGCGACAGGGCGTCGAAGGGATGCTCGGTATAGGCCGCGTCCGCATGCCAGCGCAGCGCGGCTGCGGCAGGGCCTCCGCCCTCGTTGGTCATGTAGCCGGTCTCGCCCGGCCGGTCGAGGATCGGGCCGAGCAGGGAGCAGACCTCGCGTTGGCGCTCCATGGTCAGCGCCTGCCCGCGGGCGAGGATCAGGGAGTGATTGTTGAACAGCTCGCGGAACTGGTCTTCCTCTTCAGCGGTGAAGGGCTGGGAGAGGTCGTGAAGGAGCTCCACACCGAAGAGGGATAAAAGATGGAATTTCAGCATGTTACCCTCCCCCGATCCTCGGCAGCAGGAATACCTCGGACGCATCATTGATCGCCACCGACCAATCCGCCGTCACTTCGCCATCGACGGCAAAGACCGTCCGCACCGGCGCAATCTCGGCAAAGCCCGGCGCCATCCGATCGAGCGCATCGACCAGTTGCAGCACGCTTCCTGCCTCGGCCTCGACCACGTCGCGTCCACCGAACCATTCGGCGGCCAGCGAACGGTCGAGCGAGACCTTGACCATGCAGAAGCATCCTGAACTTTGCGACCTACTCCGCCTGTCCTGAGCTTGTCGAAGGAGCGTCCTTGTTCTTCTAACGTCACGCACAACTGCCTGAAGAAAAAAGCAATCCTTCGACAAGCTCAGGACGGACGGGATGAAGGTATCATGATTCTCAATGACCAACCACTATCCTAACCGGCGCGCATCGCCGCCCAGATGCGGTCCGGCGCGAGCGGCAGGTCCGTCATGCGCTTGCCCACGGCACGGCTGACGGCATTGCCGACAGCTGCAAGCGGCGGGACAATGCCCACTTCGCCCACGCCCTTCACTCCGAAGCGGTGCGCCGGATTGGCCTTTTCGACCATCACTGGCTCGATCATCGGCAGGTCGGAAGCGACCGGCATGCGGTAATCGAGGAAGCCGGCATTATCGAGCAGGCCCTGATCGTTGTAGATATAGGCCTCGTTGAGCGCCCAGCCGATGCCCTGCACCGCGCCGCCCTGGATCTGGCCCTCGACATAGTCGGGATGGATCGGCTGGCCGACATCCTGCACCGCGGTGTAGCGCACGATCGAGACCACGCCGGTTTCGGGATCGACTTCGGCATCGCAGATATGCACGCCGAAGGTCGCCAGATAGCCCTGGGCATTGACCCCCACTTCCGCCGCGATCGGCCCGCCGGTGAAGGGAGCGGTGGCCGTGATCCTGGCCAGCGGCAGGCGCTCGCCAGCCTTGTCGCCCGAGAGGCAGACCAGTTCGCCGTCCTGCCATTCCACCTGATCGGCCGCGACGCCCCATTGCTTGCCGGCCCGCACGCGGACTTCGGCCATGACTTCCTCGCAGGCGTCAATCACTGCCTTGCCGGTGGCGAATGTGGTGCGGCTGCCGCCGGTCACCATCGAAAAGCCGATGGACGAGGTGTCGGCGATGGTGACGCGGACCTTTTCGTAAGGAATGCCCAGCGTCTCGGCCGCCATGATCGCCATAGAGGCGCGGCTGCCGCCGATATCGGGGCTGCCGGTGGTGACAGTCACCGAGCCGTCCTCGGCAAAGCTGACCGATGCGGTCGAAGGGCCGCCGTAGTTGCCCCAGAAGCCGCCGCCCACGCCGCGCGCCTGGTTCGGGCCCAGCGGGGCGGACCAGTGCGGATGCGCCTTGGCCGCCTCGAGGCATTCGACATAGCCGATTTCGCCGAAGGGAATGCCGCTGGCCTGCGGATCACCCGGCTTGACCGCGTTTTTCAGCCGCAGGTCGATCGGGTCCATGCCCAGCTTGTCGGCCAGTTCATCGAGCGCGCTTTCGACTGCGAAGGCCACTTGCGGCGAACCCGGTGCGCGATAGGCCTTGGAGGCCGGGCGGTTGGTCAGCACTTCGAAGCCGACGATTTTCGCGTTCGGCACGTTGTAGTGCCCGATGGCGCAAGTCATGCCCGAATGGGCCGAGAGGCCCGGGAAAGCACCTGCGTTGAACAGAAAGTCGATATCGGCACCCACCAGCGTGCCGTCCGCCGCGGCGCCGATCCGGACGTTGACCACCGATCCCGGCGCCGGACCGCTCGCGCGGAACACGTCGGCCCGGCTCATCGCGAGGCGCACCGGGTGCCCGGCCTTGCGCGACAGCATCATGGCGACGGGTTCGAGGATGACTCCGGTCTTGCCGCCAAAGCCGCCGCCAATCTCCAGCGGCGTCACCCGGATGTCGGAGAGCGGAATCGCGAGGATGCCCGCGGTGAGCGAGCGGATCGAGAAATGGCCCTGGCTCGAAGCCCAGATCTGCGCCTGTCCGTCCGAGTTCCACGAGGCGACGCAGGCGTGCGGCTCGATATAGCCCTGGTGGACCGGCTGGGTGGTGTAGCGCCGCTCGACCACCGCCGCCGCGCTGGCCAGCGCGGCCGCGGCATCGCCGCGCACCAACTCTACCCGCATGGCCGCGTTCGATGCCTTGTCAGGCTTGGGATCGACGCCCTTTGTGTAGAGGTCCTCGTGCAGCACCGGCGCATCGGCGCGCAGGGTTTCCTCCGGATCGAGCACGAAAGGCAGAACTTCGTAATCGACGGCAATCAGCCCCAGCGCCTGGTCGGCAATCTCCGGGCTGGTCGCGGCGACGGCGGCGAGCGGATGGCCTTCGAACAGCACTTTGCCGTGCGCCATGCAGGTATGCGACAAGTGGACGATATCCGACGAGCTTTCGCCGGCGGCCACCAGCGCAGATTTCAGATCGGGGAAATCCGCGCCGGTCACCACGGCTTTGACGCCCGGCAGCGCCTCGGCCTTCCTGGTGTCGATCGAGCGGATACGGGCGTGGGGATGCGGGCTGCGCAGGATCGCGCCGTGCAGCATGCCGGCCGCGATGAAATCGGGGCCATAGATCGCCTTGCCGGTGACTTTGTCCTCGCCGTCGGGCCGGACCGGGCGGGTGCCGACGTACTTGTAGGCCTTGTGGTCCTGAGGGGCGTTCATGCCGGGCTCCTTTGCATCGTCGGTTCTTGGCGCATTTCAGCGGCGGCATCGAGCACCGCGCGGACGATCTTGTCATAGCCGGTGCAGCGGCACAGGTTGCCGGCCAGCCAGTAGCGCACATCGTGCTCGCTGGGGTTGGGATCGCGTTCGAGCAGGGCCTTGGCGGCGACGATGAATCCGGGGGTGCAGAAACCGCACTGCAGCGCCCCGTGTTCGAGGAATTTGCGCTGCACCGGGTGCAATTGGCCGCCCTCGGCAACACCTTCGATCGTGCGCACATCGCGCCCTTCGGCCTCGGCGGCAAATACCAGGCAGGAACAGACCATCTTGCCATCGAGCATCACCGTGCAGGCGCCGCAATCGCCCGAGCCGCAGCCTTCCTTGGAGCCGGTAAGGCCCAGTTCGAAACGCAGCGCGTCAAGCAGGGTCTGGCCGGGATCGGCAAGAAATTCCCGTGTGTCGCCATTGACCGTGGCAGTGACGAAAACCTTGCTCATGCACCTGCTCCCGCCCGCTCGCGGGCAATATTGACGACCCTCTTGGCCAGCACACCGGCCATGGCCACGCGGTATTCGATCGTGCCGCGCTTGTCGGCAATCGGTTTGCAGGCCTGGCGCACGGCCTCGGCCATGGCTTCGAGCGCCGCATCGTCGAGCCTGGTTCCGACCAGAGCCACGCCGGCTGCTTCGACCAGCAGCACCGTCGGCGCCACCGCACCCACTGCCACGCGCGCCGCGGTGCAGATGCCGCTGCCATCGAGCACCAGCGCCGCGCCGCAGCCGACAACGGCAATGTCCATCTCCGTGCGCGGGATTGAGCGCAGGTAGGCATCGCCGCCGCCCTTCGGGCGCATGGGAAGCCTGATTTCGGCCACCATTTCGCCCGGAGCCAGCGAAGTCTTGCCCGGGCCGGCAGGAATTGCCTCAACCGGCACTTCGCGCTGCCCGTTTGGCCCGGCGATCACGACCATGGCCCCTGCCGCGACCAGCGCCGGCACTGAGTCCGCCGCCGGCGAGGCATTGCACAGGTTGCCCGCCATGGTCGCGCGGTTCCTTACCTGGACCGAGCCGATCAGATAGGCCGCTTCGACTACTCCCGGCCAGGCAGCCGAAAGCCCGGCATGGTCGCGCAAGGCCGTGCAAGGAGTCGCCGCGCCGATGGCGAAGTGTCCGCCCTCCTCGCGAATGCCGATCATTCCGGGAATGCGCTTGAGATCGACCACAGCCGATGGGGCAATGCGGCGGGAGCGCAGCTGGACGACAAGATCGGTCCCCCCGGCCAGCACGCGCGCCGCCGGATTGGCGGCGAGCAGGCCTATCGCATCCTCGATTGTCCGGGGCGCATGAAACGCAGGCGATGGCATCTGTTTCTCCCGAATTTTCCGGGCTGCACCGTCAATGCCCAACCGGGATTCGTCAACCGAAATCCTCCCCTTTGGGGGAAGGAAGGATTACATCGAAGGTGCGTAGCCGCCGTTCAGCGGATAGGTCTGGCCGGTGATCCAGCCGGCGGCGTCGGAACACAGGAACGTCACCAGCGCGGCGACATCCGCCGACTTGCCGTAGCGGCGGATAGTGTAGCTCGACAGCTGCTTCTTGGCATGATCGGACTGCATGACCTGCGCCAGCTGTTCTTCGGGCATGTCGGGCATCAGCGAGGACAGCGAGACGGCATTGCTGGTCACGCCGTATCGGCCAAGTTCCTTGGCGATCGACTTGACGAAACCCTGGGCCCCCGCCTTGGCCGAAGCATAGACCGCGAGCCTGGGCTCTCCGATACGGCCGGAATCCGAGACAATCGTGACGATGCGGCCCCGTCTGGCCTCGACCATGTTGGGAATGAACGCGAAACAGCAATTGTACACGCCATAGAGGTTGGTGCCCAGATAACGCTGCCAGTTGGCCGGGTCTTCTTCCCAGAAATTGTACTTCAGATTGAACGAACCGCCCGGCCCCGCCATGCCGGCGTTATTGACCAGCACCGTGACCGGACCGAGCCCGGCCTTTACCGCCTCATTCGCCGCCTTGACGGCATCGAGATCGCAGACATCGAACGGCGCGGCCATGGCCGGCACGCCCATGGCGCGGATTTCCTCGGCCACGGCCTCGGCCCGTTCGGCGACGAAATCGTTGACCGCGACGCCGCCGCAATTGTGCCTCGCCAGTTCCAGCGCGATCGCCCGGCCCGCATTCTGCCCCGCGCCCGTAACCAGGGCAATCTGGCCGCCAAGGTCGATCAAATCATTACCAGTCATCATGCTTCCAATCCCGGTTTGCAGCGCCGTTAGATAGTGTATACCATCTTCGCAAGCGAGTCCTGCATCTGGCCGGGACCGCGCGAGAGGAACACTGACAATGTCCACGGAAATTGCCCCGCTGTTCGACTATCTCGGCGCGCTAAACGAAGCCGTCGACGAAATTGCCAACACCTGGCGGCCCGACGATCCCGAATACCGCGCTGACGTCTACCGCCAGATCATGATGCAGTTCAGCTACGGCTATTTCGCCTTCTTCCACGCCGATGCCGAGCATCCGGATTTCGCGCCCTTGTGGAATCCGGTTTACACGCTGCAGCCCAACCCGGACGACATCTACCTCTATTGTCCGATCCGCGACGATCTGAGCTATCGCCTCAGCGGCAATCGCGGCACGGTGAAGATGCTGCTGATCAACACGCAAGGGGCCCTCCCCGGCATTCCCGGCGAAGTCGATCATACCGGCGAAAAATACGCCGATATCGACGACGGCGACCTGACGCTCGACGCCAATGGCAATTTCGACCTGCTGATTAGCGCCGAGAAACCGGCCGGCTATTCCGGCGACTGGCTGCAGATCAAGAAAGGCGCGACTGTGCTGATGACGCGCTATCGTTGCTATGACTGGGTCAACGAAGTCGATCCGCAAATGTCGATCGAATGCCTCGACAAGGTCGGACCGAAGAAGCGGCTGAGCCCGGACGACATCATCGAGCGAGTCAAGCTGATGGCCGGGATGCCGGTCGAGGCGCAGCGCCTGTTCTACGTCATGCAGAACCAGATAAAGGCCAATGTCGGGATCAACACTTTCGAGCCGACGCGGCTGGGCGGCGCTCTTTCAAAGCAGATCTACATTCCCGCGGTTTTCGAATTCGAGGAAGGCGAGGCGCTGATTCTCGAGACCGACCTGCCCGCCAAGCGCCGCTACTGGAACTGGCAGCTCAACGATCCCTATTTCAACGCGGTCGAATATGTCTACCGCATGAGCTCGACCAACGGCCACTTCGCCCATGTCGCCTCGGACGGCCGTTTTTACGCGGTGCTGTCGCTGGAGGATCCCGGCGTGCCCAACTGGCTCGACACCGCAGGCTACAAGCAGGGCACGATCTATGGCCGCTGGTTCGAATGCGACAGCCACCCGATGCCGACGCTCAAGCGCGTCAAATTCAGCGAGATCCGCGATCACCTGCCCGCCGATACACCGGTGGTCAGCCCCGAGGAACGCGCCGAGCAATTGCGCCAGCGCGTGCGCGGCTGCCAGCGGCGGAGGCGGTGGTAACAGTCCCCCTCCCGCTTGCGGGAGGGGTTAGGGGTGGGCCAGTCCTCTCGGCGTTGCTCGCCGTCCGATCCGACTCACCCACCCCCCAGCCCCTCCCGCAAGCGGGAGGGGAGAGACATGGGAAACTCGTATGACATCCATCACCCTTCCCCCCGAATTCGATCTGAACGGCACGATCGCTGTCGTCACCGGCGGCGGCACCGGCATCGGGCGCGACACGGCGCTGCTGCTGGCTGAGCGCGGGGCCGATGTCGTCGTCGCCGGGCGGCGGCTGGAGCCGCTGGAAGAGGCTGCCGGTGAAGTACGCAAACTGGGCCGCAGGGCGCTCGCTGTGCCAACCAATGTGCGCAAGGCTGATGAATGCAAGGCGCTGATCGAGGCGACCATCAAGGAGTTCGGCAAACTCGACATTCTGATCAACAACGCCGGCGGCGCGCATGGCCATGTCGGCATCCACAAGATGGACCTCGCCAAGTGGGACCGCGACGTTCAACTCAATCTCAACGCCGCGCTCTATTGCTCGCAGGCGGCCTATCCTTACTTGAAGGCAAGCAGGGGGTGCATCGTACACATCTCCTCGCAAGCCGGCGTCGGCGGCACCCAGGGCGTGGCAGCCTATTCGGCGGCCAAGGCGGGCCTGCAGATGCTTACCAAAGTGATGGCGGCCGAATTCGGCCCCGTCGGCATCCGGGTCAACTGCGTCGCGCCGGGCATGACGGCGACCGAGGCGGCTGTTTCGGGCTGGGACAAGCGCGGCTTCGATGCAGCGG
Organism: Novosphingobium sp.; assembly: GCA_050248535.1. Classification (GTDB taxonomy): domain Bacteria; phylum Pseudomonadota; class Alphaproteobacteria; order Sphingomonadales; family Sphingomonadaceae; genus Novosphingobium. The sequence goes on along the minus strand of JBFWSE010000069.1, from coordinate 9,313 downwards.
CTGTAGCCAAGGATGCGTTTGCCTTGAAGCGCTACGGCGAGATGCGCGAAGTCTCGCAGGGGATCGTCTTCTTCGCCAGCCCCGCGGCCAGCTACATCACCGGGGAGACCATGGCGATTGTCGGCGGCTCGAAGATCGGCGGCATGATCAATGTCGAGGACGATGAGACGATGGGGACGCTGCTGGTGAAGGAGTAAGTTCCTGACCCTCTCTATTTTTGCGCAGCACAAATGGGGAGGGACTACCTAACGCTCAGCCCAAAACCCCCTTGTCCTTCAGTTCCGAAACCTCGTCCCAGCTCAGCCCCATGTCGAGCAGCACTGTCTCGGTATGCTCGCCATGTTCGGGCGCTCGGGTGGGCTGGTGGGGTTCCTCGTCGAATTGGGCGGGCGAGGTGACGATGGTCAGCTGCGAGCCGTTGATCATCTCCACTTCGGCGAGATAGCCGTTGGCCTTGGCCTGGACGTCGTCATGCACTTCGAGCGGGGTCTGCATCGGCGCCCAGACGCCCTTGGCCGGGGCCAGGATCTGCAGCCATTCGGCATAGTCCTTTTCGGCGAAAATCTCGTCGATCCGGGTGACGCAATCGTGCGCGTTCTGGCGGCGGGTGGCCATGTCGATGAAGCGCGGGTCCTCGATCAGTTCGGGATGACCGATTACCGTGCAGAAATCGGCCCAGTAACGGTCGCCTTCCATCATGTTGAGGTGCAGAAAGCGTCCGTCCCGGGTCTTGTAGGTGCCGACAATCGGGTTCCATGTGGCCTTGCGGTTGTGCACCGCGCCGACGCCTGCGGGATTGACCTTGGCGCTCATGATATCGGGGCCCAGCTGCCACATACCGGTGCCGAGCAGCGAGACATCGACAATGCTCGCCTCGCCCGTGGTCGCGCGGCGATAGAGCGCGGCGGAAATGGCCCCGGCGATATTGAGCCCGCCCATGACATCGCCATAGCCGGGCCGCTGCATGGTCGCGAGCTCCGCATCCGGCCTGGTGAAGACGAAGCCGTGCCCCGCACGCGACCAGTAGGCCGCCGCGTCATAGCCGCCGCGCTGAACCTCAGGCCCGCGCGCGCCATAGCCGGTGCCGCGCACGTAGATGATGTCCGGATTGTGCTGGCGAATGTCTTCAGGGTCGATCCTCAGCTTGCGGCGTGCGTCCTGGCGGAAGTTTGTCAGGAACACGTCGCACTCTTTGGCCAGGCGATAGATCAGATCGCGGCCTTCGTCGGTCTTGAGATCGATCGCCACGGAAAGCTTGCCGCGGTTGGTCGACTGGAACGAAGGATCGATGCCGTCATGCAGATGGTGCAGGCCTTGCGTCACCAGCCCGCGATAGGGATCGCCGGTTACCGGGTGTTCGACCTTGATCACTTCGGCCCCCCATTCGGTGAGGATGCCGCCGCCGATCGGCACGAAAACGTGCGAGGCCAGTTCGAGGACGCGTACGCCGGAAAGGGGTTTTGCCATGGCGCGTTTCGTAACAGCCGCGCAGGCTCATGCAAGCCAGTGGACGCGCTGCATTGTCGTGTGGAGGGCTCAGCCCCAGATCGCGTCGGCCGCAGCCGCGCCATTCGCTCCGCGTCCGCCCAGTTCGCCGGTCAGCGCCTTGAGCCGGTAGGTCCACAGGTGCAGCGGATGCTCCAGCGTCATGCCCATGGCGCCGAGGAATTGGTGGAAATCGTAGCCCACACGCTTTGCCGCTTCCTGCGCCTGCAGCAGGGCGAGCGCTGCGTCGCCCGGATCACCGGTCCCGGCCGCGCGCATGGCCAGCCAGTAGACGCCGTTGGTCAGGACTTGCGCTTCGGCAAGGCGGTGACGCAGCGCCTGGAAAGTCGCGATCGGGCGGCCGAACTGTTTGCGCTCGGAAGTATGGCTGACCACGCTCTGCAAGCCCGCGGCCAGCAATCCGGCAGCTTCGGCGGCCAGCGCCACGCGCCAGGCGCGGCGCACTTCATCTGCGGATATGGTGTGGCTGCGCACGCCGGCGGGAATATGCTTGAGGTAGGCCATGGGATAGGCGAACAGCACTTCGTCACCGGCGCCGCGGACATCGGCCTCGCCCGCCACGAAACTGCGCACGTCCTGCCCGCCGACCACGACGACCGTCGCGCCGGGACGCAGGAAACGCACCGGCCGCCTGAGGTTATCTTCTTCCACCAGGCACAGCGGGCGCGGCAGCTCCGGATCGATAATCGGGCGCACCAGCGACGAAGCCGCCGCCTCGACCGCGAAAGGCAGCCGCGCCAGCCGCTCGACCACGAGGGCCGCCGTGACCGGCCCCAGTTCCTCGATAGCCATGACATCGAGGAAACCGCCCGCCGCCAGTTCGGCGTCGAGTTCCTCGCTGACGAGCGCAAACGAATGATCCCCGATCGGCGCATCGGCATAGGGCCGCGTCAGACTGTCGATGAAATCGAGAATCTGGGTCTGGTCTTCGGACAGGGCGAGATGCATCAGCGCGGCTCCCTGGGCAGGCCAAGCACATCGCCGGCAATAATGTTGAGCTGAATTTCCGCCGCGCCTGAAGCAATCCCGGCGACGATCCCGCGCTGGTGGTGCATTTGCAGAAAGGCCGAATCTCCGGCCAGCGCCTCGGGCACATATTCGGCGACGAATTCGCACACCGCGCGCTCCGCCATGACCGTGCCATAGCGCGCCGAACTGGCTTCGGGCCCCACGGCCTGCCCATCCGCCCGCTTCTGGACAATGGCATAGATCGAGGTGCGCGCCGCTTCGCACAATGCCGCGCAGCGCGCCGCTTCAGCCTTGACCGCCTCGCCGGTGAAGTCACCCGCATCCTTCAGGATGGCGACAGCGCGATCGAGCGCCTTTCTGGCAAGGTGATAGCGCGGGATGCCCAGCCGTTCGTTGGTCAGCGAATAGTTGATGATTTCCCAGGCCTGCCCTTCCTCGCCGAACCGCTGGCTGGCGGGGACCAGACAATCGTCGAAGAACACTTCGTGGATGTCGCCCTCGCCGATCAGGCTGGGTATCTGGCGCACGGTGATGCCGGGCGTGTCCATCGGCACCAGCAGGATGGTGATCCCCCGTTTCCTGTCGTCGCTGGTGCGGGTGAGCAGGAAGCAGGTGTCGGCCAGCCCGGCATAGGACGTCCAGATCTTCTGGCCATTGACCCGGTAATTGTCGCCCTCAAGTTCGGCCCGCGTCCTCAGCGAGGCAAGGTCGGAACCCGAATTGGGTTCGGAAAAACCCTGGCACCACAGCATCTCGCCACTGGAGATCTGCGGCAGGTAGCGCGCCTTCTGCACCTCGGTCCCGTACTTGACCATGGTCGGGCCGATCCAGTTGACGTTCATGTATTGCCCGCCGCGCGGCTCGCCCCATTCCCACATCACTTCGGCGAGAATCTGCTGCTCCCAGGGGCTCTTGCCCTCGCCGCCGATTTCCCTGGGCCAGTGCGGGAACAGCATGCCGTTCTCGGCGAGCTTGCGGCAAAAGCCCTCCGCGAATTTGGTCAGCGCGGGCGAGGCCGGGCCGTGTTTGGAAAACTCCTCCCAGTCGTCCGGCAGTTCGGCGGCCAGAAAGTCGTTCAGCTTAGCCCGGAAGGCCTGCTGCTCTGGGGTCCATTGAAAGTCCATGGGGCTGCGTTAGACCAGCCTGCGGTCTGCTAACAAGTGCGCTTTCGTTTGACAGGACGCGCCGCCTATCTATGATACACACTGTATCGTAAATTCACCGAGGCCCCGATGACCACCGACGTGCTCGAAATCGACTATTTCACTGACAAGGCCGTGCTGCTCGATCCTTACGAGTTTCTCGAAGGTGTCCGCCAGCATGGCCCGGTGGTCCGGCTGAAATCGCGCGACATGGTGGCGATCACCGGGTTCGAAGAAGCTGTCCAGGTGCTCACCAATCATCAGGACTTCTCCTCGATCCTCAATCCTGAGCCCACAGCGCCGCTGCGTTTCGAGCCGGAAGGCGACGATATTACTGCCCAGATCGATGCGGCCATGGGCACCGGACCGATGGACCTGATGGTCTCCTACGACGGCAAGAAACATGCCGACGCCCGCTCGCTGCTCAATCCGCTGTTCACCCCGTCGCGACTCAAGGCCAACGAGGAGTACATGCGCGGCGTGGCCGATGACATGGTGCGAGAAATGGTCGCCAAGGGCGGTTGCGAGGCAATCACCGAAGTGGCGACGCCTTACGTCACGCTGGTGATCGCCGACCTGCTGGGTGTGCCGCCCGAGGACCGCGAGGCCTTCCGCAAGATCATCGATTCCGCCCCGCCGCCGGGCAACATGGACGCCCCGACGGAAGGCGATGTCCATCCGCTGATGATCATGGCGCAGTATTTCATGCGTTACATGTCGGAGCGGCTGGCCGCGCCGCAGGGCGACTTGCTGACCGAACTGGCGACCGCCAAGTATCCGGACGGCGAGGAGGTGCCGCTGATCGAGGCCGTCAAGAACGCCATGTTCCTTTTCGCTGCCGGGCAGGATACCTCGGCCAAGCTGATCGGCAATTCGCTTCGGTTCCTCTGCGAGGATCCGGAATTGCAGGCCGAACTACGCGCCGACCAATCGAAAATTGGACCCTTCCTGGAGGAAGTGCTGCGGCTCGAAGGCTCGACCAAGACCACCTTCCGACTGGCCAAGCGCAAGACCAGGATCGGCGATCTGGAAGTGCCCGCCGGACAGCGCATCACAGTCTTCGTTTCCGCCGCCAACCGCGACCCGCGCCGCTGGGAAGACCCGCATGCGTTCAAATTAGGCCGGCCCAAGATCAAGGAGCACCTGGCTTTCGGCCGCGGTGCTCACGTCTGCGCGGGGGCGCCGCTCGCCCGCAAGGAAGTGGAAGTGCTCTATCAGAAGCTGTTCGAGCATACCTCGGATATACGGCTGAACGAAAAGCACCACGGACCCAAGGGCGCGCGGCGGATCGACTATGAGCCGAGCTTCATCATCCGCGGGCTGGCCAATTTGCACGTGGAGCTGGTGGGGAAGTAAATCTTCTCCGGAACGGAGAGGATTTGAGAGCCTACTTCCGCTCCGCGAACACGGCCTCCGGCGCCACATACCGCGTCGTCGAAATCCCGCCGTCAACCGCAATCGTCTGCCCGTTGATCATCCCGGCCTCATCCGAGCACAGGAAGGCCACCGTATTCGCCACATCGGCGGTAGTGCATTGCCGGTCGGCCGGCGTGAGTTCGAAATTGGTCCGCGCGAAGAAATCCAGCTCCCAATAGGCGTCGGTCATCTCGGTGCGCACTACAGTGGGCGCGATGTAATTGGTGCGGATGCCCTTGGCGCCATATTCGGCGGCCATGGTCTGGGCGAGGCCGATCTGTCCCGCCTTGACGAAGGAGTAGGCGCCGCCGCCTGGCGTGCCGTAGATGCCCCAGGTCGAACCGATGAACAGGATCGAGCTACCCGGGCCCATGTGGACCAACGCTTCACGGCTCAAACGGAACGGCGCACGGGCGGAAATCGCCAGCACTTCGTCTAGCATGTCGTCGGTGGTTTCGTGAACCGGGCCGAAGTTGAACGAGCCGGCGTTGTTGACCAGAATATCCAACCGTCCGAAGGTGGAAATCGCCTTGTCGACAATGGCCTTGGGCGCATCGTCGGCCGTAACATCGGCGGCGATGTAGTCGAATTCCATCGACGTATCGAGCGCATCCTTGAGCGCCTGGAGCTTGCTTTCAGTGCGCCCGGTTCCGATTACCTTGACGCCCTTTTCGCCCAGCTTGCGGACGATGGCCTCACCGATCCCGCCGGCCGCGCCGGTGATGATTGCTACCTTGCCTTTCATTCGAACTTCACTCCTTCAACACCTCCCCGGAAAGGAGAGGGGGACCGCCGCGAAGCGGTGGTGGTGGGGTCATTATCCTTCCATTAGTCCTTCGGCCCTCGCGCGTCGCGCGCCGCACTCGGCCCACCTCTCCGTTACGGGGCGGTATGATTCACGCCCGCTGGTTCCCCGACCGCTCGGCAATATCGTTAGCCGCGATATAGCCGAAAGTCATGGCCGGTCCGATTGTCGCCCCGGCGCCCGGATAGACATTGCCGAACGGCGTTCCCGCCTGGTTGCCCGCGGCATAGAGCCCCGCAATGGGATTGCCCCTGCCATCGAGAACGCGGCTGCGCTCGTCGCACTTCAGGCCACCCTTGGTGCCAAGGTCGCCAGCATGGATCGGCACAGCATAGTAGGGCGCGGTGTCGATCGGGCCGATATTGGGATTGGGCGCGACAGTCGGGTCGCCGAAGAACTGGTCGTAGATGTTCATGCCCTTGCCGAATTCGGGGTCGACGCCGGTCTTGGCATATTCGTTATTCTTGCGCACCGTATCGAGCAAGGCATCGACCGGAATGTCGATCTTGGCCGCCAGCTCCTCCAGCGTGTTGGCTCGGAAAACATAGTGATCCCACCAGTCCTTGGGCACCTTGCGCTCGGGCGTGTGCGCCAGCGGCATCAGCCCTCCGCTCGAGAATTTGCGGCGGAACTTGGTGTCGAAGATGTGCCAGCAGGGCAGGTTCGCGCCGGTCGCCTTGTGATCGCGGATCATGCCCTGGCCGAACTGGTCGTAACCGCAAGCCTCATCGACGAAGCGCACACCGAGCCGGTTGACGCAGACCGACCACGGCCGTCCGACATCGAAGGCCGCCTGGTGGATTTCGTGGAAGTTGGAGGCCCCCGGCGCTGGCAGCGTCATCGTCGGGATATACCAGCCTTCCTCGGTATGCTCGGTATCGGCGCCGATCTCCATCGCCGCGATCAGGCCTTCGCCCCGGTTGGCGTCCTCCGGCGTCGAGCTGTGCCGGGTCAGCCCCGGAAAGGGGAAAAACTTGTCGCGCAGTTCCTGGTTCCATTCGAAGCCGCCGGCGGCAAGCACGACGCCATGCCTTGCATTGATCGTCGAATGCCTGCCGAACTTGCTGACTTCGATCCCGGTGACCTTGCCGCCGTCATCGACCACCAGCTTTTCCATCTGAGTATCTAGCCGCAGTTCAACCCCGCGCTTGAACACCTGCTGATAGACCCGGCCCATCAGCGCCGCACCCTGGACGAAGCGGCGATCGCGCTTCGAAATTTTCCGCGTCGAACGATCGGCCCAATAGCGGGTGATGACCTTCGCCGCGACGCCCCGCCAACCCTTCTGCTGCATCATCAGCGGAAACATTTCGCTCAAATCGAGCGAGTACCGGCCAAACAGCTTGAACCGGTTGAACTGCTCACGCATCAGATCATAGCGGTTGTCGCCGAGCTCGCGTCCGTCAAAAATCGGCGCGATTACCGAGCGGTCGCTGCGTGCGCCGGGCTTCAGCGGTTCGTAATCGGGCCAGGCCGCGCCGATCACTTCGACGCCAGTGCTCTTGAGATAGTGCAACATCGCGGGCGCGGTATCGACGAAAGTCTCCAGCCGCACGCGATTGACCGGCTTGGTGATGATCGAATCGAGATATTCCAGCGCCGCCTCGCGCGTATCGCCCTTGTCGCCATCCAGCTGGTGGTTGGGAATCCACATAACGCCGCCCGAAACGGCGGAAGTGCCGCCGAATTTCTGCGCCTTTTCGATGATCAACACTTTCATGCCGAGGTCGGCGCTGCGCAGGGCCGTCATCGCCCCGGCCGCGCCGGAGCCCACGACGACAACGTCGAATGTCTCAACTTCAGCCACAAATCCCTCCCGGCTTGGCTTGTGCGGCGAGTGCCGCTACTGGCCCCCCAACTTGCGACGGCAGGACTTAGGCTGCAAGCGCGGAATCGAAGGCAGACGAGGCAAATGAGCGAAAAGACATTCATCGCAGCAGCGAAGCTGGACGAAGTCCCCGCCGGGGCCAAGAAAGTGGTGGAACTGAACGGCACCGAAGTGGTGCTGTGCAACACCAAGGACCGCATTTTCGCGGTCAAGAACCTGTGCAGCCACGCTTATGAGAAGATCGATTGCGGCCGCATGAAAAACGGCTGGATCGCCTGCCCGGTGCATGGCGCGCGGTTCGATCTGGAAACCGGCGCGGCGATGAACCCGCCGGCGGTAATGCCGATCGATACGTTCGAGGTGCGGATCGACGGAGACACCATCGAAGTCGCGGTTTAGGATAGGCTCATGAGCGACGATTCTCACTTGCAAGAACTCCGCACCGAAGTGCGGGCCTGGCTGGCCGCCAATGCCCCGCACGGCTGGCGCGAGGCCTATGCCGGGATGACCCACGCCGAATTTGCCGAGGCGCAGCGCGCCTGGTTCCTCAAGCTGGTCGAAGGCGGGTGGGCTATCCCGCACTGGCCGGCCGAATGGCCCGGCGGCGGGCGCAGCCTGGCCGAGCAGAAGGTATTTTACGAGGAACTGGCCCGCGCCGATTGCCCCCGCCTGCTGCTTTCCTTCGTCTCGACCTACCACGCCGCCGCCACCCTGATGGAATGCGGCACCGAGGCGCAGAAGGCCCGCTATCTTCCGGCGATCCTCAAGGGCGAGTTCTGGTGCCAGGGTTTTTCCGAACCCGGCGCAGGGTCCGACCTCGCCTCGCTCAAATGCAAGGCCGAAAGGCGCGGGGACGTCTATGTCGTCAACGGCCAGAAGATCTGGTCGACCATGGCGCAATATGCCGACAAGTGCATGCTGCTGGTGCGCACACATTCCGACGGCCCCAAGCAGGCCGGGATCACATTCCTGATCATGGACATGCATGCCAAGGGCGTGGAGATCCGGCCGATCAACCAGATTCAGGGTGATCAGGAATACTGCGAAATCTTCCTCGACGATGTCGAAGTTCCGGTGGAAGACCGGATCGGCGAGGAAGACAAGGGCTGGGCCGTGACGTCGGCGACTCTATCCGCCGAACGCGGACTGACGCTGATGGAACTCACCTACCGCATGCGCCGCGCGCTACACCGCATCGCCGAACTCATCCGCAAGACCGGTCGCGAGGAAGACCGCGGCGTGTTGCGCGATTTCGGCCAGTTGGTAGCCCGCTGCGATTCGGCCTGCGCCATCGCCGACCGGTTCCTGAGCAATCGCATGATCGATATCGAGCGCCCCGGCGACGCCTCGATCGTCAAGAACACCTATAGTCGCGTGCTACGCGAATATTCGCTGCTGGGCCTCAGGCTTGGCGGCATGGACGAGCAGTACCGCGAGATGATCACTTTCGGCGATCTCAACACCGGCAACTGGATGGCCGATTTCATGAATTCTTACGCCTGGACCATCGCCGCGGGCAGCGAGGACGTGCAGCGCAACATCATTTCCGAGCGCATGCTCGAAATGCAGCGCGAGCCGAAGGGGTGGGTACTATGAGGAGAAAAATAGGGACAGTCCCCTTTTTTGACCAATGTGCGAAGATCCGAA
>JBFWSE010000068.1:0-19183 GCA_050248535.1 Novosphingobium sp. | reverse complement strand
GGGCCGCGCGGATGTGGTGAAATACTCTGAGGACCGTCTTGCCGGCCTCAGGGACTCGCCAACGGGCGTGCCAGTCCAACGTCACGTAATTTCCAACCTGTGCGTTGATTTCACAGCCAGCGACAGCGCAAATGTCAGCTTTGTCATGGTCTATTATACTGCACTCAGCAGCATTTCCGGCAACAGTCCGGCCGATCCTGCTCTGGTCGGGGACGGCGACATGATCGTCCGGCGCGAAGTGGATGGCCACTGGCGTATTGCCCGCCTCGATACCGAGGCCGTTGTGGTCCGCGCGGGCGGACAAATCCGCTGATCCTTGCGGCATGCGGCTGTAAAATTTCGCCACGGCCGCCCCGGGTTGCCCATTGCTCACGGCAAACTAGCCTGCTAGGATATTAGATGTTCAAGCGATGGTGCCTTGGGCATTTTTCGACGCAGGCACCGCAAACTGCCGTTCTCGCTGCCAGCCGACCGGCAGGGCCGCAAATCTAGAAGTGGAAGTTCTCTTTATGGCGAAGTCGAAGCCCCTGATCACGACCGAGCAAGTGACCGGCGCCTGGGCGATCATGCCCACCCCGGCTAAACCCAACGCCAGCGACTGGCGCGAACAGAACACTGTCGATCTGGATGAAACCGCGCGCGTGGTCGAAGGTCTGATTGCGGCGGGCGTCGATGGAATTCTGGCGCTGGGCACCCTTGGCGAATGCGCGACCCTGACCTGGGACGAACAGCAGGCTTTCATGGCTGCGCTGGTGGATAGCGCCGCGGGCCGCATTCCGGTGTTCGTCGGCACAACTTCGCTCAACACCCGCGAGACGGTTCGCCAGACACGGATCGCTTTCGACATGGGCGCCGACGGCACGATGCTGGGCGTGCCGATGTGGTGCGCGCCCTCGGTGCCGGTGGCGGTGCAGTTCTACCGCGATGTCGCCGAAGCCTGCCCCGACATGGGGATTTGCGTCTATGCAAACGCCGAAGCCTTCAAGTTCGATTTCCCCACCGGCTTCTGGGCGCAAGTGGCTTCGATCCCGCAGATCGTATCCAGCAAGTACAATTCGATGGACCGCCTGTTGCAGGACATCGCGGCAACGCGCGGCCAGATCAAGTTCCTGCCGATCGATGCCGCCTACTATGGCGCTGCGCGGATGGAGCCGGATTTCTGCAATGCCTTCTGGACCAATAACGCGGTCTGCGGGCCAGCGGCGGTCATTCAGTTCCGCGATACCATCGCGGCGGCCAAGATCAGCGGCGACTGGAGCATGGCCAAGGCTATGGCCGGGGAGATTGGCCATGCGCTGGCAACGCTGTTCCCCAACGGCAGCTTCAAGGAATTTTCAACCTATAACATCGGGCTCGAAAAAGAGCGGATGAACGCCGCCGGCTGGATGAACGCCGGCCCGGTGCGCCCGCCCTATCACATCGTTCCGGAACCCTACCTGGAAGGCGCCCGCGAATCCGGCCGCCGCGCGGCGGCGCTGCACCAGAAGTATTCCGGCCAGGTCGAGGCGGTAGCGGCCGAATAGGCTGATGGCGCGTCCGCGAACCGGACCCGAATATAATCCTGTGGAGAGAGAAGATGTCGCATTTCACAACTGAGCGCGCGCTCTGGGAAATCACGAGCGGACCGGGGCCGATGCAGGCTTACATGGCGGATCCCGAAGGCTTCCTGGCGCGTTTTGCCTTGAGCGATGACGAGCGCGCCATGATTCTGAACAAGGACGTTCAGGGACTTTCGGCTATGGGCAACAGCGACATGCTGACAATGTTATTCTGGGTGGCAGTTTCGGGCGGGTTCGCTTCACTCGGCGAGTATCTTGGGCGCATGAACGCGCCTGCCTGACCAATTGATTCCCGATTAGGAGAAAGCCAGATGGCAAAGATTGTAGGCGGATTCCTGCTTCCGCATGACCCTTTGGTAACCGCCAACCCCGATGCGCCCACCAAGGAACAGGGAGATGCAGTAAGGGGCGGCTTCGTGCGCGTGGCCCAGCGGCTGGAAGAGCTTGAAGTCGATACCGTCATCGTCGTGGGCGACGACCACTACACGGTTTTCGGACCGCATTGCCTGCCGCGCTACCTGATCGCCATCGGCGATGCCGCCGGGCCGATTGAGCCCTGGGTAGGGTTGCCGCAGCAACCGTTCCGCATCAATCAGCCGCTTGCGCAGCACATCATGCAACATGGCTTCGACAACGGCGTCGACTGGGCAGTGGCCAAGAGCATCACGCTCGACCATTCAACCTCACTGCCGATCCACCTGTGCTTCCAAGACAAGCCGGGCATCAGCGCCATTCCCGTGCTGATCAACTCTGGCGTCGAGCCGCTCATTTCCAACCGCCGCTGCCACCAGCTTGGCCAGCAACTTCGCGCCGCGGTTGAGGCTTGGCCGGGCAGTGAGCGCGTCGCGATCCTGGGCACTGGCGGGATCAGCCACTGGGTCGGTATGAAGGACATGGGCCGGGTCAATGTCGAATGGGACAAGATGATCATGGCGGCTGTCGAACGCGGCGATGCCGAGGCGATCATCGCGCTGAGCGACGAGCAGATAATCCGCGAATCGGGCAACGGCGGGCTTGAAATCAAGAACTGGCTGGTTGCGTTGGGTTTTATCGACCGCTTCAAAGGCGAAGTCATCGAGTATCAGGCGGTCAATGAGTGGGTGACCGGCTGCGGCTTCATGGAAATCGCAGCGTGAAGCAGATCGACTTCTATTTCGACTTCTGGAGTCCCTATGCCTATCTCGCGTCCGGGCGCCTTGCTGAAATGGCGGAAAAGTATGGCTGCGCGATCAATTATTGCCCGATCGACCTGACCAAGGCGAAGCTGTCGGCCGGCAATACCGGCCCGCCAAACTTGCAGATCCCGCCCAAGATCCGCTACCTGATGACCGACTTAAAGCGCTGGGCGGCGCTCTATGGCTTGCCTTTCGGAGGCGTGCCGAAAAGCAAGGACACCAAGCGAATCAACATCGGCGCCTTGCTGGCGCAGGACCGGGGCATGGCGCGTGACTATGTCCGCGAGGCTTACGACGCCACCTGGGGACAGGGCGGTGATCCCAACAGCGACGAACTGCTGAGCGCCCTGGCCGCAAAGCTGGGCTGGGATGCCGCAGAATTCCTCGGGTATATCGGTTCGCCGGCTGCTGAAGAGCGCTACGAAGCCATTTTCGAGGCAGCGGTGCAGCGCGGCGTGTTCGGCGTCCCGATCATGATCTTCGGCGACGAGATGTGGTGGGGGAACGACCGGCTCGATTTCCTCGAGCAGTTTCTCAAGGCACAAGCGGCCATCGATACATGAGTTGCACCGGATAGCGGCCAAGTTGGACGCCTCGAAAAGGGTGCTGGCTCAAAGATTGCGCGACATCAGCTACAGGTTGCGCATACCGCCTCAGAGTGGCCGTACGATCTCTTCAATTCGGCTCCAAGCCAACGCGAGTCAAACCTAGCTTAGCACAAGACCTGCAAGGCTTCCCTCACTGCGCCAGTCCTCAAGGATTTTCTCGAATGGATACCAGCCGGGTCCATAAGTGTCGCCGAAATATGAGCGCGGCTTTTCCCGGGAGCCTTCGCCATTGAAATAGCTGGGCGTGCATTCGCTGCTGAACGCAGACATATCGACCGCGACCGACCGGACATGATCGACCCATTGCGCCTGCGCTGCTTCGCTCGGCTCGGCAACGGTGAAGCCGAGCGAGCGCATTTCCTTGAGAATATGGGCGATATGATTGCAATGGCGCTCCATCAGCACGGTGGTTGTGGGGCTGAACGCGCTCTGGATCCAACCCGTAAAGAACAGGTTGGGAAAGCCATGCGTTGTGATGCCGTGCAGCGTCTTGTAGCCGTCGCGCCAATGATCGTAGAGTGACAATCCGCCGCACCCCTCGATCGCATCGAGACCCCAGCGCCTTTCGAGGTCGCTTGTTACTTCAAAGCCGCTAGCAAAGATAAGGCAGTCGACCGGATATTCCTCGCCATTGGCGACAAACCCACTTTCGGTTACACGCTCGAGCCCCTGGCTGGTCGATACGTCGACGAGCTTGACATTATGGCGATTGAAAGTGGGGTAATACTCATTGTTTGATGCCGGCCGCTTGCACAGGAAGCGATACCAAGGTTTGAGCGCTTCGGCCGTCGCCTTGTCCTCGACAATCGTTTCGACCCGTCTGCGCAGGCGCTCCATGACCTGGTAATCGACCACTTCGCGCTTGGCCATGTACTCTTCGATGGAGATCGCGGGCCAACCCGCAGCCAGCAGTTCTGCCGAGAGGTTGCGATTGATCTCTGTCCAGATGTCGCAAATCAGATCGGGCTGTCCTGGCTTCAATCCATGGATCGCCGCGTCGTCGAAGTTGCGCTCGCGTTCGCTCTTCCAGCCTGGCTTGAGGCTCTTCACCCACTCGGGGTCGGTGGCCGGATTGACTCGAACGTCCACTGTCGAAGGCGTACGTTGAACGACATAAAGCTGCTTCGCATACTGTCCGAGGAAAGGGACAGCCTGAATTGCCGTTGCCCCGGTGCCGACGATTGCGACGCGCTTGTCGCCAAGCATGTCCAGAACAGGATTTCGCTCACTGCCCCCTGTATAGGACCAATCCCAACGGCTGGTGTGAAAAAGCTTGCCTTTGAATGTTTCGATGCCCTGAACGCCCGGTAGTTTGGGGATATTCAGCAGGCCGTTCGCCATGATGACAAAGCGGGCGCGCAGCTCATCTCCGCGGTTGGTGATGATCCGCCAACGCTGGATCGTTTCGTCCCAACGCAACGATCGGGTCAGTGTGTGGAACAGCGAGTGTTCGCCAAGCTTGTAGCGGTCGACGATCAGCTGGAAATAGTCGCGAATCTCGTAGCCGTCGGCATACTTCTTCGTCGGAATGAAGCCGGTTTCTTCAAGCAGCGGCAGGTAACAATAGGCGTCATTATCGCACTGGAGTCCAGGGTATCGGTTCCAGTACCAGACGCCGCCCCAGCCGCCGGCATGGTCGATGTTGCGAAAGTCGGAGATGCCGGCCTTTTTGAGGTGATAGGCGGCAAGCAACCCGGTCCAGCCGGCCCCCAAGATGGCCACTTCCAGGTCTTCGTGTATCTGAGCTCGCGGTTGGACCTGCTTGTGCGGGTCGGCCTCGTAGAACTCTGCAAAGTCGCCGCCTTCCGTTCGTGCATACTGGTCGGTTGCATCAGCCATCAGCCGCCGATCGCGCTCGTGCAAGTATCTCTCGCGCAGCGACGGGATATCAAATGTGTCTGCCGATGGCGTCTCAGTGGATTGGCAAGGCGCTTCGGTCATCATTCTCTCCATTCCGTCAGCCAAGCCGCCCGCACGTTGGCGGATACCTCTATCCGGTCGCGCCAAACTTGTTCGTCAGCGCCAGCGGGATTCATTTCCAGGCAGGGAATAGCGCTTGGGATTAAACGACTAGTATGTTAGATGAGCCATCGTCAAGTGCTTGTTCTGGCGTTGTCAGGTTGACCGGACCAAGGTGCGTTTCACCCGCGAGCATGATCATTCATGCAGCCGCAGCGGACGCTGCGAGCCACTCCGCCATGGCGGTTGACCGGAAGCGGCGCATGGTATTTCGGGAGACGAGATGTCGCTGGATATTGAAGGTGTTGTCGATCGCTGAGTGGGTGGAGACGAACCGCTGGGCTTGGCCCTGGGATTTGAAGCGCTGCATTATTCGTTCTCGTCTTCGGATGGGAAGATGCGAGTTTTCGACCCGGTTGTTGTCGCGTAATCGTCCTGGTGCATGACGGTTGGCGCAACCGAGTACCCTCCTCGCCGCCGGCGCGTCCGCGACGCCTGCGAATATTGGCAGCGATGGCAGGTCCGAACTTGTTGGCCCAGCAGCGATCGGTCTCGTAGGTGGTTTCGATCCCGCTCCCGGCGAGCAGTTCTTCGACATCCCGCAAGCTCATCGTGAAGCGGAAATAGAGCTACACCGCCTGACGGATTACATCGGGCGGGAACCGATGACGCTTGAAGGAAATGGGTTGCATCGTCCGCCTCTTGACGGAGACGAGTTAGCATTAGACTGACAGCTCCAGCACGTCACTTGCCGTAATCGAATCACGGTTGGCCTCTCCGATGCAAGGAATATTTGTTGGATAATGACGGAACAAGTAGCCGCTTTTGCAACGCCTGTTCGCGCATGCTATTTGTTGCCATTGCAAGCGGGAGAGTTACCATATTGGCCGGCCTGGCGACTGCAATCGTTGAACCCAGCGACATGATTGCGCGCGACAAATTTATCCAGTCGCTGATGGACCTCAGCCCGGAAGGGCTGATCGTGGTATCGCCATCGGGTGAAATTCTCGCCTTCAGCCGTGCCGCCAGCGCGTTGCTGGGATATGGCAGAATGGAAGCCATCGGCCGCAATGTCAGCATCCTCATGCCTCACCCGGACGGCAAAGAGCATGATAACAACATCCTCGCCTACCTGAAAACCGGAACAAGAAAAATTATCGGTGTGGAACGCCAGGTCATGGCGCGCCACAAGGACGGCCGGGAGGTGCCTGTCCATTTGCTGGTCGGTGAAGCCACGATCGGCGATCAGCGCCTCTTTCTCGGTTTCATCGAGGATCTGAGCGAAAAGGTGGAACAGCAGCGCAAGATTGCCAAGCTCAGCTCCGACCTCGCGCACGCGTCGCGGGTGAGATCGATGAGCATGTTGGCCAGCGCGATCGCGCATGAGCTCAACCAGCCGCTCACGTCGATCCAGAACTATGTCGAAACGATTGCGTCGATTTTGGAGGGCGGTGGTGAAATCGACCAGGCGGTGTTGCGCGAGACGATGAGCGAATGCGCCATGCATACCACTCGCGCCAGCGAGATCATCCGCCGCTTCCGTCTATTCATGGCCAAGGGTGAAGTCGAAACGTCGATCGAATCCCTGTCGAGCCTGGTTTCAGAAGCGCTGGCGCTGGCACTTGCTGACGGCGAGGGGAAGAACGTCGAAGTCAGGAACCAGCTCGATCCGGCACTAGACGCCGTGCTGGTCGATCCAATCGAGATCCAGCAAGTGGTTTTCAACCTCGCCCGCAATGCCAAGCAGGCCGCGGTTGGCCGGAAGCAATTGCTGTTGCAGATCGCCAGCATGCCTGTCGGATCGATGGTCGAAGTGACGATAGAGGACGATGGACCCGGGCTTGACGACGATCGGCTGGCGCAGCTGATTCAGCCATTCGTGTCGGGCAAGGCCGATGGCATGGGCATGGGCCTTTCGATCTGCCAGACGATCATCGAAGGCCACGGAGGCCGGTTCTGGGCGACGCGTTCCGGGCTAGGCGGCGCGGCCTTCCATTTCACCATTCCAAGAATGGTGCCCGAGGGTACGCAGGCGCCATGACTGGTCTGCCTCCTGTCTATGTCGTGGATGACGATGCGGGATTGCGCAACTCGTTGCGTTTCCTGCTGTCGAACGCCGGCCGCCGCGTGATCACCTATGAAAGCGGCGAAGCAATACTTGCCGAATGCGAGGCGCTCGAACCGGGGCCTGTGCTGCTCGACGTGCGCATGGCCGGCATCGACGGCATGGAAGTGCAGCTGGAGCTGGCCAGGCGCGCGCGCGCCCTGCCGGTCGTGATCATGACCGGCCATGGCGATATATCGATGGCGGTAAGGGCGATAAAGGCCGGTGCGGTCGATTTCCTGACCAAGCCTTTTGCCCGCGACGATGTCCTCGAAGTGCTGCGCCAGGCCGACGCCAGAATCGCTTCGGCCCAGGCCGAAGCGGAACAGCGCAATCGCGCTACGGCCAGACTCGAAGTCCTTACATCGCGCGAGTACGAAGTGCTCAATGAGCTGGCCCGCGGCCTGCCCAACAAGACCATCGGCTACGATCTGGGGATCAGTTCACGCACGGTCGAGATTCATCGGGCGAACCTGATGCGCAAGCTCGATGTCCGCAGCTTCCCCGACGCGCTGCGCATTGCCTTCTCGGCAGGCATGCCGTTCGATCCGGCAAAGTCAGAAGGTAGCGAACACGAGACCGTCGTTGCGCCTCCCGGGTCGAACAGGGTCTGAGGACGACCGGGTCAGTAGCTTTGCGGATGGCGTCCGTTGCGGGACCGAGGATGATGACCGGGCTCAACGGAAAAGGAGCCTCATCATGTCAGACCAAGCAGCAAAACAGCCTCAAGCCGCCGCCGTGCCGGTCAAGCAGGCTGAAAGCCCGCAAGCGGGTCCGTTCGATTGGCTTCGCAAGGAAGTCGATCATCTGTTCGAAGAATTCCGCGATCACCAGCAGCGCCGCCTGTTCGACTGGCCGGCGCGGATCATGCCGCAGATGCCGAACGTCGATCTCGAAGACAAGGGCGACGAATTCCAGCTCACCGCTGAATTGCCCGGTTTCGAAATCAAGGATGTTTCGCTCGAGCTGAAAGACGGCTCGCTGCTGATTTCCGCCACGCGCGAGGAGCAGAAGGAGGAAAAACAGGACAATGTGCTGATGCGCGAGCGGCACAGTGGTCGAGTCGAGCGGCGTGTGCCGCTGCCCAGAGCGGTCGATGCCGCCGGCGCCAAGGCCGCGCTCAATAAGGGCGTGCTGACCGTGACACTCCCCAAGAAGCCCGAACCGGCTCCGGCCAGCCAGAAAATACCGATCCAGGCCTGATTGGGAGGAGGTGCACAATGAAAAACATATTGCTGCTCGCCCACGACGATCCCGGCCAGGAATCGCGGTTGCAATGCGCGCTGGACGTCGCTCGGGCCGTCGAGGGCCATTTGAACGTCATCGATATCGCGTCGCCTCCGCTCATCGCCGGCGACATGGGCTCCGGCTATGCCCAGGCAATGGTGGTCGATGATGCCGTGGCCGCAGAGGCGGCCAACCGAGCCCGTATCGAACCGCGCCTGGTCAGCGAAGGCGTGCCCTATAGCTGGACCGACGTCATCGGCGGCAAGATCGAGGCCGTCCTGTCCCACACACTGCTGAACGACCTTGTGGTAGCCGGAAGTCATGGAAAGGCAGGTGAAACATCGCGTTTCGACATTGCCGGCAGGCTTGTCACCAGTGCCGGGCGTCCGGTCCTTGCGGTCCCGCATCAGATCCGGTCGATGAACCTGGCTGGCACCGCAATTGTTGCCTGGGATGGATCGCAGCCCGCCGATGCGGCTTTGCGTGCCGCCATCCCCCTGCTGCGCCTCGCATCGAAAGTGATCATCGTCACGGTCGGAGGCGACCCAATGCGCGGCACACTGGAACAGGCCGCCGCCTACTGCTCGCGTCATGACCTGGCTGTCGAGGCTGAGATTCTGCCAGCCGGTTTCGACCGCATCTACCGAACCATCCTGCTTTTTGCCAAGGGAGCAGGCGCAAGCTGGATAGTCATGGGCGCTTTCGGTCATTCCAGACTGACCGAGGCAATCTTTGGCGGTGTCACGCGTTCGATGCTCGCGGAAGCGGAAATGCCACTGTTTCTGGCGGTCTGACTGGTGCGCGATCCGTTGGAGAAGCAATCCGGATCACCATCGCGATCTGCTAAGGCCCTGTCCGGCATTTTGAATTGCCAGGGACTGGAAGGCATGTCCATAATCCTGTGACCGACGGGTACGAGGACCTGCGGTGCGAAAGGAAGAGAGGGCCGCCCGAACCGTGACAGTCGATCCCAATGCCTTGCAAACCGTTACCGTCGAGCTCGCGGACAAGATTCTAATTGTGACGCTCAATCGGCCGGACAAGCGCAATGCCTTGTCGAGCCGGATGAAGGAAGAAGTGATTGCGACAATCGAAGCGGCCGCCGACGATCCGGGTGCGCATGTCGTGGTCATCAAGGGGGCCGGCAAATCGTTCTGCTCGGGTTATGATATTGGGCCTTCGGGCGGGCGCGACAACGCCCACGGGGGTGCGGCCGTGGAAATGTCGCTGCCGCAAAGGACGGTCAAGACAGTGGCGAGCGCCCGCGAATGGACGCGTATCTGGAATGCGCCGATTCCAGTCATAGCGCAGATACACGGCCACTGCCTGGCAGGAGGTACCGACCTTGCCTTGCATTGCGACCTGGTGCTGACCGCGGATGACGCCATGATCGGATTTCCGGCGCTTCGCATGGGTGGCACTCCACCGGCCAACATGTGGCTCTATCACCTCGGGGTGCAGTGGTCGAAACGACTGCTGTTTACCGGAGACACTTTCACTGGCCGGATGGCGGAGAAAATCGGATTTGCGCTTGAGGCAGTGCCATCGGAAGAGCTCGATGCGCGAGTCATGGCCCTGGCGCGGCGGATCGCAGCAATGGGCAAGGATATCGTCGCGATCAACAAGCACGTGCTCAACCGCGGCGTCGATCTCATGGGGCGCACAGCGCTTCAGGAGATTGCCGGCTCGATGGACTCGATCGCCAATCAGGCTGCCGAAATGGCGGCTTTTCACAAGCGTGTCGCCGAGATCGGATTGGCCGAGGCGTTCAAGGAGCGCGATGCTCCTTTCGCCGAGGGCGTTCCACTTGACATCGCCAAATCCTGAGTGAGCGCAAAGCCCATGACCGAACGAACCGCTGCCGACCTTGCCGATGCTTATATCACCGCGCTGCAGGCGCACGACAAGCAGGGGATACTCTCGATCCTGGCGGACGATTTCGAACTGATCGTGCCCTGCGACGTTTCCGGCGCCAATGACCTGACGCAGCGCTGGAGCGGTTTGCAAAGCGCAGACGTCAATTACGAGGCAACCTTCAGGAAGATCGTCAAACTGAAATACGTCGATATCGAGATTACGCCCGGCCGCGACGATACCGTCGCCTTCCTGGAAGGCCTGGGAGAGATGATGCTCGATAACGGCAACCCCTATTGCAACCGGTACATCTTCCGTTTCGACACCGAGAACGGCAAGATCAGGCGGATCCGCGAATATCTCAACCCGATCACGGCGGCGATCGCGATGGAAATCCCGCTGCCGCGCAACTGACGGGCATGCCGGTCTGTGCCTGCAACCATTTGACAGTTTCGATATCCTGCCCGCTACGCTCTTCGAAGAATCGATCGCTGACTTTCGTTTCAAGGACATGATTTTGCATGGGATTTCCGTCAAAAACATGGACGGCCGAGTGCGCGGATGGCTTTTCGCCGCGAGGTGCGGAAATTGGACGACCGGGTTTTGGATTGGCCGATAACCGAGGATTTTGGCGCCCTGTCTTCTTTGAAGGCAAAAAGGGGCACGGCAGTGTATCGCCACGTTCAAATTTGATATTATCGCCACATAAGGCCGAACGCTCACAAGAATGTCGCGAGTCGGTGGCTGTCGCGCACTGATATGCCGCGGAGTCAGGAGAAGGATTCCTATGGAATACAGGATATTCGATGCCGATCAGCATTATTACGAGGCGGAAGACTGCCTGACGCGATTTGCCAGCGAGCGGATGAAGTCCGAGAAATATGTCCGCTGGCTGACCGAAGCCGACGGTAAGCGCAAGCGGCTGATCGTCGGCAAACAGCTTGTCGATGTGATTGGCAACCCGACTTTCAATCCGATCGGCCCGCCGGGCATCCTTCACCAATTACTCAAGGACATGGAAACCGGCGCGGCGCGCGGGGCAGTGGCCATGAACCAGATCGAGCCGATCCGCCCCGAATACCGCGACCGCGACACGCGCATCAAAGTGTTGGACGAACAGGGCGTGGAAAAGACACTGATGTTTCCAACCCTGGCCGTGACGCTGGAAGGCTATTTCGCCGACGACATCGACCTGCTCTATGACGCCATTCACGCCTTCAACCAGTGGCTGGAAGCCGATTGGGGCTTTGCCTATCGGAACCGCATCTACAGTGCCGGCTATATCTGTCTGATGGACGTGGATCGCGCGATTGGCGAACTGGAATGGCTGCTGAAAGCCGGTGCGCGCGCGATCACAATCCGGCCCGGGCCGCCCTATGGTCGCTCGCCTGGCGATCCCTATTTCGATCCGTTCTGGGCGCGGGTGGAAGAAGCCGACGTACTGGTCACCTATCATGCCTTCGACGGGCCTTCGCTGGAGAGCACGGCTTTCCGCCAATTGTGGCGCTCGCCGCCTCTGGGCATGACTGGCGAATACCGTCTGCTGGAACACACAGTGGCGGGGCACGACAAATTCGCCATGGACACATTCACTGCGATGGTGCTGCACAATCTCTTCGGGCGTTTTCCCAGGCTGAGGGTGGCGTCGATCGAGATGGGCTGCGGCTGGGTGGATTACATGCTCAAGCGGCTCGATCATGCCGGTGGCCTGGGTAATCGCAAGATTGCCGCCTTCGGTGACGTGCTCAAGGATCGCCCTTCGGATATCTTCAAACGGCACGTCTGGGTTTCGCCGTTCCCTGAGGAGGATGTAGTCGGGCTGGCACGGTCGATCGGGGCCGACCGGGTTCTGATGGGTTCGGATTGGCCGCACCTCGAATCGGTGCCCAATCCGAAGGACTATGCCAATTGTCTTGAAGGGCTGAGCGAGGCCGACAAGGTTGGCATCATGGGCGAGAATGCTTTGTCGCTGATCGCTGCCTGATCGGCATGGGCGCGCTGTCAACAGCATGTCCATTCTGGAACAAGGTGGGCTATCGGCGCGGATTGGGAAAGAGGCCGATCACAACTGCGCTTCCCAGGAACTGGGCGTCGCTGGGGAACGATTGCAACCGGGGGGCGTAGCCGCAATGGCCCGTCACTTCCGTTTCGGGCCTGCTAGACTCTGACGAAGAGTGCGGAATATCCGGGCAGATGCGCCTCGTTGCCGTGGTTAACCGACAATAGAACCTTGGCCGCGACTGGCAGCGTGCGAGGGACGCAAGGTTGCGGCGAGAGATTGAAACGGCACAGCACCCTTTGGCCCCGGCAGACGCGTTCAAAGCTCAGCAGTGAATGGGATACTTCGATATTTTCAACGCTGCCATGCCGCAGGGCCGGTGTGTTCTGGCGCAGGGCAATCAGTTTGCGCGTCCAGGCTAGCAGGGACGCGCCGCCGTTTTCCTGCTTTTCCGCATTTTTGGCCAGGTTCTCTGCGCCGAGCGGGAGCCACGGCTCCCCATCGGTAAACCCGCCATGCGCCAGTTGCATCCATGGCATGGGGGTTCGCACACCGTCGCGTGACAGAGTTAAAGGCCAGTTGGCTATGGCTTCCGGGTCCTGCAGCCGTTCGAACGGAATGTCGTCCTGCACCAGGCCCAATTCCTCTCCCTGGTAGAGGATGATGTTGCCCTTCAGTGAAACGAGCAGCGCCATTTTGAGCCGGGCGAACTGATCCATATCTTCAGCGAAACACCAGCGCGACAGCTTGCGCGGAGCATCGTGGTTCTCGAAAGCCCATGTCGGCCAGCCGTCATCGTCTTGCCAGACGCTCAAGGCATCGCGGACCAGCTGCGGTGTAAGTGCGTCGGCATACAGAAAATCGAAGCTGTAGGCGCTGTTGAGCCGCTTGTTACCTTTGGTAAAGGCCTTCATCTCCACTTCGGGTTCGTCACCGCCAACTTCGGCTACCGTGTGTATCGAGCCATATTCGTCGCACAAGGCCCGGATGCGTTCGATGAAAGGAATCACTTCCGGCTGCGACTGGCTGTGGAGCTTGCGCTGGAAATCGAACGGGCGCGTGCGGGGCTTGCCCGTGTCGGGCTTGGCCGGATTGTTGCGCAATCGCCGGTCGTGCATCGCGTGGTTGAGCGCATCGAGGCGGAAACCATCGACCCCGCGATCGAGCCAGAACCGCGCCACGCCCAGCAGCGCTTCCTGCACTTGCGGGTTGTGGACGTTGAGCTGCGGCTGCTCCTTGAGGAAAGTGTGCATGTAATACTGCCCGCGCCGCGCATCCCAGGTCCAGGCCGGGCCGCCGAACACCGATTGCCAGTTGTTGGGCGGCGTGCCATCGCGCTTTGGATCGGCCCAGACATACCAGTCCGCGCGCGCATTCTCCTTGCTCGCGCGGCTTTCGGCGAACCAGGCATGCTGGTCGGACGTATGGGCGAAGACCTGATCGATGATCACGCGAAGGCCCAGCTCGTGCGCCCGCGCCAGCAGCGCATCGAAATCCGCAAGCGTGCCGAACATCGGATCGACGTCGCAATAGTCTGCGACATCATAGCCGAAGTCGCGCATCGGCGAGGTATAGAACGGCGAGATCCAGATGGCATCGACGCCCAGCGCCGCGACATAGTCCAGCCTGCGGGTAATACCGGCGAGATCGCCGACGCCGTCGCCATTGGTATCCTGGAAGCTGCGGGGATAGATCTGGTAGATCGCCGCCCCGCGCCACCATGCTGGCTGCTCCGAGTTCATGGGCGCTGTTGTTCCAAATTATGTTGCAATGCACAATAGAGCTTGTCGAACACGGGCCTGATGGCATAGCCTCGTTTCCGGGAACGGGATTCGGAAAGGGAAACGCAATCCGAAGGGGTGCCCTGCTTGTCCGCTGAGCCAATTGATCGCAAGTCCGGTTTCGACGCCAGGATCGTCGATGTGTTGCGCCACCGGGTAGGCAAGGACGAACTGGCCGCGAGGCCGCACGACTGGTTTACCGCGACTGTCCTGGCCCTGCGCGACGAAGTGATCGACCGCTGGATGGAATCGACCCGGCGGACCTATGCTGAAAACGGCAAGCGGGTCTATTATCTCAGCCTGGAATTCCTGATCGGCCGGCTGCTGCGCGATGCGTTGGCCAATATGGGCGTGACTCGCCAGATCGAGCAGGCGTTAAAGAGCCACGGGCTCGACCTCGCCGCGCTGGAGGAACTGGAGCCCGATGCGGCCTTGGGCAATGGCGGCCTGGGGCGGCTTGCCGCCTGCTTCATGGAAAGCCTCGCCAGCCTAGACATCCCCGCCTATGGCTATGGCATCCGCTATGTGAACGGCATGTTCCGCCAGCGGATCGACGATGGCTGGCAGGTGGAACTGCCCGAAACCTGGCTGGCGCATGGCAACCCCTGGGAATTCGAGCGGCGCGAGAGCGCCTATCGCATCGGCTTTGGCGGCGAAGTTATCGCGAAAGGCGACGGAGTCGAGTGGCAGCCCGCCGAGCAGGTCGAGGCGACGGCGGTCGATACGCCGGTGGTCGGCTGGCGCGGCAAGCGCGTCAACACGCTGCGGCTGTGGACCGCCAGTGCGCTCGATCCGATCCGGCTCGACGCCTTCAATGCCGGCGATCATGCCGGGGCGCTGGCCGATCAGGTTCGCGCCGATTCGCTGGTGCGCGTGCTCTATCCCGCCGATTCCAACACCGCCGGGCAGGAACTGCGGCTGCGGCAGGAGTACTTCTTCACGGCCGCCTCGATCCAGGACATCGTTCGCCGGCACGTTCAATATTTCGGCGACGTGGCGACATTGCCCGACAAGGCGGCGATCCAGCTCAACGATACCCACCCCGCCGTCGCCGTCGCCGAACTGATGCGGCTGCTGGTCGACGAGCATGCGCTCGAAGTCGACGAGGCCTGGGACATCACCAAGCGCACCATTGCCTATACCAACCACACCCTACTGCCCGAGGCGCTGGAATCATGGCCTTTGCCATTGTTCGAACGGCTGCTGCCGCGCCACATGCAGATCATCTATGCGATCAACAGCCGGGTGCTGCGCGAGGCGCGCAAGGCCGGGCTCGACGACGAGGCGATTTCCGCCATCTCGCTGATCGACGAGACCGGCGAGCGGCGGGTGCGCATGGCGAACCTCGCATTCGCCGGGGCGCACAGCGTCAACGGCGTGGCGGCGCTGCACACGGACCTGATGAAAAGCACGGTCTTCGCCGACCTGCACAGGCTCTATCCCAAGCGCATCAACAACAAGACCAACGGCGTCACCCCGCGCCGCTGGCTGCAGCAATGCAACCCGGCCCTTACGGCGACCTTGTGCGATGCGATCGGCGATGCGTTCCTCGACGACACTGACCGGCTGGACGACCTCAACGCCATGGCCGGCGACACGGCGCTGGGCGAACGCATCGACGAAGTGAAGCGGGCGAACAAGGTCGCGCTCGCCGCCCATGTCAAGGAACTGACCGGCGTGCGGCTCAACCCCGACGCCCTGTTCGACGTGCAGATCAAGCGCATTCACGAATACAAGCGCCAACTGCTCAACCTGATCGAGACCGTCGCGCTCTACGACCTCATCCGCAGTCATCCGGAGCGCGACTGGGTGCCGCGGGTGAAAATCTTCGGCGGCAAGGCGGCGCCGAGCTATCACAACGCCAAGCTGGTGATCAAACTGGCGAACGACATTGCCCGCCGGGTCAATTCCGACCCTTCGGTCGGCGGACTGCTCAAGGTCGTTTTCGTGCCTAACTACAATGTGACGCTGGCCGAGCGGATCATCCCCGCCGCCGACTTGTCCGAGCAGATCTCGACTGCCGGCATGGAAGCATCGGGCACTGGCAACATGAAATTCGCGCTCAACGGTGCGCTGACCATCGGCACGCTCGACGGCGCGAACATCGAAATCCGCGACCGGGTGGGGGAGGACAATTTCGTGCTGTTCGGCCTGACTGCCGAACAGGTCGCCGAACGGCGCGCCAATGGTTATGATCCGCGCGAAACGATCGAGGCGTCGCGCGAATTGCGCCAGGCAGTGGAGGCCATTTCCTCGGGTGTGTTCTCGCCCGACGATCCAACCCGCTATACCGACCTGATGGGCGGCATCTATGACCATGATTGGTTCATGGTCGCCGCCGATTTCGACAGCTACCTTGCCGCCCAACGCGATGTCGAACGCCGCTGGGAAGATCGCGCCGCATGGCGCGAGGCGGCGATCCGCAATATTGCCAACGTCGGCTGGTTTTCTTCCGACAGAACGATTAGCGAATATGCGAAGGAGATCTGGAAGGTCCTGTGAAGCCGCCGAAGTCCGCCATCTCCGCGCTTCTTGACGGAAGTCACAGTGATCCCTTTTCGCTGCTCGGCCCGCATTCGGGACCCGAAGGCACCTGGGTTCGCGCCTTGCTGCCCGGTGCAGAGGAGGTGTCGGCCTTCACGCTCAAGGGCGGGCCGCTTGGCAAGCTGGCCAGGACAGACGACCGCGGCCTGTTCGAAGGCAAGGTGCGAGGCAGGCCACGCCCGGTGAAGTACCGCTGCAGCGCCAGGAGCCATCGCTGGTGGGTGACCGATCCATACAGCTTCGGCCCCGTCCTCGGTCCTCTCGACGACTTTCTGATCGCCCAGGGCACGCATTTTCGCCTGTTCGACAAGCTGGGCGCGCATTGCATCGAACACGAGGGCGCGCACGGCGTCCATTTCGCCGTCTGGGCGCCCAATGCGCGGCAGGTCAGCCTGCTGGGCGATTTCAACGACTGGGACCACCGCCGCCACCCGATGAGAAACCGCAAGGATATCGGTGTCTGGGAGCTGTTCATTCCCGATATCGGACCGGGCCGCGCCTACAAGTACCGCATCGTCGGCCCCGATGGCGCAGTGCTGCCGCTCAAGGCCGATCCCTTTGCCTTTGCCTCGGAGCTGAGACCCAAGACCGCCTCGATCACCGCCGATCCCGGCAAGCCCGACTGGGGCGATGCGGCCCATCGCGAACACTGGTCGAAAGTCGATCCGCGCCGCGAAGCCATTTCGATCTACGAAGTCCATCCCGGCTCCTGGCAGCGCAACGAGCACGGCTGGTTCCTCAGCTGGGACGAGATGGCGGAGAAGCTGATCCCCTATGTTGCTGACATGGGCTTCACCCACATCGAATTCATGCCGGTGTCCGAGCATCCCTATGACCCCAGCTGGGGCTATCAGACTACCGGACTCTATGCCCCCTCGGCGCGCTTTGGCGAGCCGCAGGGCTTCGCCCGCTTCGTCGATGGGGCGCACCGGGCGGGGATCGGCGTGCTGATCGACTGGGTTCCGGCGCACTTCCCCACCGACGAGCATGGCCTCGCCCGCTTCGATGGCACCGCGCTCTACGAACACGAAGACCCGCGTCTGGGCCATCATCCGGACTGGGATACCGCGATCTACAATTTCGGGCGGCGCGAGGTTTCGAGCTTCCTCGTCAACAACGCGCTGTTCTGGGCCGAGCGCTATCACGTCGACGGCCTGCGCGTCGATGCCGTCGCCTCGATGCTCTACCGCGACTATTCGCGCGAGGCGGGCGACTGGCTGCCCAACCCGGAAGGCGGGCGCGAGAACTGGGAAGCAGTCGATTTCCTGCGGGCGATGAACAAGGCACTTTATGGCGCGCATGGCGGGGTGATCACCGTGGCCGAGGAATCGACTGCCTGGCCGGGCGTGACGCTGCCCGCTTACGACGAAGGCCCTCGCACCTCGCTGGGCTTCGGCTTCAAGTGGAACATGGGCTTCATGCACGACACGCTGAAGTACATGGCGCGCGAGCCGATCCATCGCCAGCATCACCACAGCGACATAACCTTCGGGCTGATGTACGCCTTTGCCGAGAATTTCGTGCTGCCGCTTAGCCATGACGAAGTGGTCCACGGCAAGGGCAGCTTGCTGGGCAAGATGTCGGGCGACGACTGGCAGAAATTCGCCAACCTGCGCGCCTACTATGCGCTGATGTGGGGCTATCCGGGCAAGAAGCTGCTGTTCATGGGCCAGGAATTCGCCCAGCGGCGCGAATGGAGCGAGGACCGCGCGCTCGACTGGGAGCTGTGCGAGGCCCCGGCGCATGAAGGCGTGCGCAATCTGGTGCGCGATCTCAACCGGGTCTACCGCGAACTGCCCGCGCTCCATGCCCGCGACTGCGAAGGCGAGGGGTTCGAATGGCTGGTGGTCGACGACGCCGCGGCATCGGTCTTCGCCTGGTTGCGCAAGGCGCCCGGGTCGCGGCCCGTCGCTGTGGTGAGCAACATGACCCCGGTACTGCATGGCTCCTACCGCTTGCCCCTGCCGCACGACGGCCTGTGGCGCGAAGTGATCAACTCGGATGCCGGGGCCTATGGCGGCAGCGGCAAGGGCAATTTGGGTTCGGTCAATGCGAGTGGCGGGGCGGCGCTTGTAATTCTGCCGCCGCTGGCGACGATCATGCTGGAATGGCAGGGCTGAAAGGAGAGGTTCGATGCGCGATTCATCCGGGCGGCCACTGGCGCGCGACGCCATGGCCTATGTGCTGGCCGGCGGGCGCGGCAGCAGGCTGATGGAATTGACCGGCAACCGCGCCAAACCGGCGGTATATTTCGGGGGCATGAGCCGGATCATCGACTTTGCCCTTTCGAACGCGATCAACTCCGGCATCCGCCGGATCGGCGTCGCCACGCAATACAAGGCGCATTCGCTGATCCGCCACATGCAGCGCGCA
>JBFWSE010000067.1:0-19544 GCA_050248535.1 Novosphingobium sp. | reverse complement strand
CTTCCGATCTAAAGGCAGCGGGCGAGAATTTCGGAGTCCGTCTGGCGGTCTTCGCCGCCCGAAGTGAGCAAGGCTTCGCAATGCTCCTCGAAATTCATCAGCCAGTAGGGAATTTGCAGGTTGGTGACATCCATGATGATGCCGGTGTTGCGAAAGGCCGAGGCATATTCCCCGTGCGGGTCGATCATGATGATATGGCCTTCGGGGGCCATATCGCAGATCCGGTGCAGGATCAGCGAGGCGCTGGTCGATTTGCCGGTGCCGGTCGAACCCAGCAGGGCGAAGTGCTTGCCCAGGAAGGCGTCGATGTAGATTCCGGCGCGAATGTCGCGCGTGGGATAGACCGTGCCGATTTCGACCACTGCACGACCGTCGGCGGCATAGATCTGCCTGAGGTCGGCGCTGGTCGCAGGATAGACCAGCGAGCCGGGGATGGGATAGCGAGTAACACCGCGGCGGAAGCTGTGAATGCGCCCTGTCAGCCGTTCTTCAACGCCTTCGCCCAGGAAATCGGCATTGGCCTGAATGCCGCCGGGAGTCTCCGCATCCTGCTTCTGGTCGCGCACAGTGGCGAGCAGCCAGGTCTTGCCGACGCGGATCTTGACCTGGCTGCCGACCTGGCCCGCCAGCGAAATCGAGGGATCGGGATCGTCAGAGCACTGGGTCAGGCGTTGCAAGTCGACGGCCAGCACGCCGCCGGATCCCGCGACTTCCAGAACGATGCCGATCGGCTCGATGGCATTGTTGACGGCCGGCGCGCTTTGCGACCCGGCCAAATCCCTCGGGTCTGCGGGCTGCGAAGTATCGAGACCGAAATTGCTCATGTCGGACATATCAGGCACGCCATTCCTCGATCGGTTAACCGGCAGTAACCTAGATGCGAGGAGTTAATTTCCGGCTAAGCGCGCCGGCAGGCGGATGGAGATGGCGAAGCGCTCGCATTCCGCGCATTTCCCCACAACTGGCCCTACAACAAGGCGAAGACCCGCCCAGCCAGCCAGCCCATAATGATGGACATGGCGATGGCGAGAAGTCCGTAGAAAAACGCATAGTCCTGGGCGAATTGCGCCACTGCGCCTTCGAAGCCCAGTTTGCGCACATCGACCGTGCTGATCGCCGAGGCGACCACGCGGCCGCGCGAAATGGCGAAGGTTTCGGCGGTATATTGCCCAGTCTGGACATTCGACGGTAAATCGATCCGCGCCTGATAGAGTACCTGTTCGCTCACTTTCACCGCGCCCTGGTTTTCCTGGAACAGGTCCTTGCGGCCCATCAGCTCCACCAGACCTTTCGAATATCGCGACAGCTTCGCGGTATCGATCGTGCCGCTGGGCGAAAGTTGCAACCACGGCAGGCCCAGCTCGTAAATCGCCGCGGTCTTGTCGTCGACGATCTTGTCAATCTGCCGGGTCGAGGCCACGGCGAAATAGCTCGGCGCGGATAGGAATTCGGTGCTGCCGGCATTGATCCAGATCCCGGCGACCCTGCGCTTTTCGCGCAACAGGATTGGTCCGGTCGGCCCCTTGAGCACAACCACGATGTCATAGTCGCGGCCCGCCCTTGTGCCCGAAGGATCGAGAATGGCGCCGAACAGCAGTAATTCGGCCCCGGTAAAGCCCTGCCTCACCTGCACTTCGTGCTGCGACACTTCGGGCACCAGAATGGGATCGCGCGCGCCGCCGAGCAGCAGCAGGGCTAGAAGGGCAAGAAATACCCTCACAGCGGCGTCACCGAATAGATTTCATCCGGCTGGTAGGTCAGCCCCAGGGCCATCCGGAATGCCACCAGCAGCACGATCGCCGCCAGGGCTAGGCGAAGAAATTCCGGTCGTGCCTTCTGTGCGAACTGTGCACCGATCTGAGCGCCCGAAACCGAACCGAGCAACAGCAAGCCGGCCAGTACGATATCGACGGCCTTGGTGGTCAGGGCATGCATCATTGTCGTCACCATGGTGACGAACAGGATCTGAAACAGCGATGTTCCGACCACAACATTGCCGTTCATGCCCAGAATATAGAGCATCGCCGGCACCAGTACGAATCCGCCGCCGATGCCCATCAGCATGGTCAGGATGCCGGTCGCCACGCCCAGCAGCAACGGCGCCAGAGGGGAGATGTAGAGACCCGAGCGGTAGAACCGCCAGCGCATCGGCAAGCTGGCGACCAGCGGGTGGTGGCGGCGCTTGCGCGCTGGCACGGAGACGCCTTCGCGCGCGGCCCTGATTGTCTGAATGCTTTCGCGCGCCATGATCCAGCCAATCGAGCCGAGCATCAGAACATAGAGCAGGTTGATCACGGTATCGATCTGCCCGAGGCTCTGCAGCAGCCTGAACAGGATGGCGCCAATGCCCGCGCCGATGGCCCCGCCCGCGACCATGACCGCGCCCATGCGCATATCGACTCCGCCGCGCCGCTGGTGGGCGAAAACGCCGGAAATGCTGGCGCCTGTCACCTGGCTGGCAGCGGAAGCGGCGGCGACAGTTGGCGGCACGCCATAAAAGATCAGCAGCGGCGTGGTCAGAAACCCGCCGCCTACGCCGAACAGTCCCGACAGCACTCCGGTCAGCGCGCCGAGCGCAACAATGACCAGGCCGTTGACCGCGAGGTTGGCGATGGGGAGATAGACATCCATTTCCGCGCTGCGGACTACCCCAGACCGGGTGGCGAAGGAAGCGGAAAGGCCTAGAAACCGGCGGATACCGTAACCGAAGGTCCTGAATCGGGTGCGGCATCGCCGGTCAGGCGGAAGCGCCAGTCTGCCGCCAGCCGCGCCGAGAGCGATCCTCGCAAGGGTGCGCTGACAACGATCGAAGGCCCTGCGTCGAGTCGCGCCGCACCCTTTTGCGCTCCTCCCCAGACACCACCGCCGAGCCGCACTTCCGGTTTGTCAAGCTTCAGCAGTTTATGATCGATGCGCAACTGCCCGTCGACGAAAGGTGTGGCATTGCCTCCGCCGACATAACCGCCCTGGGCATAAGCCTCGCCGCGCAGGCCAAGCGGCAGGCGGATCGGGGGCAGTTCGGTATAGGCGAAGCCCGCCGGGCGAAATTCCCGGCCATTGGGTGTGGTGGTGTAGCGTCCTTCGCCTGCTAGTACGACCGGCAAGTGCGATATGGGCCGGATCGAAAGCCCCAGTGCTGCTTCGCGCTCGCCCGAGCCGTTGAGCGCGGCCGTGGTGCGCAGATAGGCCGAGGGCTTGTGTCCGCTGGATGGGACCAGCCGGTATCGCAGCACGCCGCCTGACTGACTGGCGCCGTAACTTGGAGCAAAGGCGCCTTGCGACAGTCCGGGGCCAGTGCCGCGCCGCCAGTAATACCAGCCGTCCATCGACCAACGCTTCGCGCGCGGACGGGCTGGGCGCTCTGAACGGGCTGCATCGGGTGCAGGCGTGAAGATACCAGGCGCCGGGGCGCTGAATCCCGCCTGCGGCAAGCGGGCGTCGCCTTGATCGAATGCGGGCCGAAACCAGTCTGCCCCGACTGGCTGAGGGTGGTAGACGATTGGCGTGGCGGCGGGCGGAGCGGCCATGCCAGTCATCCTGCGTGCCGGCATGGATACGGTTCCGTGCGACACGGCGCCTGCGTTCGTGGCGAAGACCGGCGTGGCGGCGGGCAGCCTGGACTGCGTCTGGTATTTCCGGTTGAGGCCAATTTCCCGCACCCCTTCGATTTTCCCGGCAATCTTGCCAGCAGCTGCCGACAGACCTTCCCGCGTGTCATGCAGAGCGCTGGTGGCCATTGCCACGGCTGCCCCCTTGGCTTGCTTGAATACGTCAATCCTGACCGCCGCCGCCGGTCGCGCCGCAGGCAGTGAGGGGGCGGTGCCGCTGGCCGCCGCGACAGGCGGATTCTGCGCTACCATCGGCATGGCCTGGGCGTCCCACATCATCGCGCGGGCCGAAACCCAGCCGCCCAGTACCAGGGCCAGCACCGCGAGCGGCTGTCCACGTCGTGAAAAGCCACGTATCATGCGCCCAGTCCCGCAACGACCGACCGTTGCTGCGCCGCAGCTGGGTGGGAATCGTGGCTGGTCTTGTCCCAGCTGACTTCGGCCCCGCCCAGCGTGCGAATGTAGGCCTTGAGAGCGCGCCGTGCGGCCATGATCGAGATGACATTGGCCACCGGAATGCGCAGCACGGCGCGCAGGCCCTCGACCGGCCCATATTCGCGGGTTGTGAACAGGAATCGGAAGAACGCGCGCCACAAGAAGCTCGCAAAGGCTATGGCGATCATCCATTGCAGGAGCGGCGAGCGCTCAACCTCGCCCTGCCAGCCCGCGAGGCGTGCAACGGCGAGAATGCCCTCGATCGCCAGCAGCAGATAGGCAGAGGCGAGGACGATGGCGGTGAGTGGTCCTCGCCGGTCGCGCAAGGCCATCCAGATGTCCACGGGCCGGCCTCTCCAGCCAAGCCGCTCCCAGCCCTGCAGGGCGATGCCGTGAATCCATCGCGCCTTCTGACGCACCGCGGCGTCGAGTGTGGGTGGAAAAAAGCTGCGCGTCGCCACCAGCGAACCATCGGCGTCGCGCATGCGCAGGAAGCGGCTGCGTCCGCCATTGCGCGATACCAGCAGGCCCAGCTCATAGTCCTCGGTCAGGCAATCGGCGGCGAAAGGCCCGCTGGCGCCTGCCGCCATGCGCATGGCTGCGAGATGGCTCAGCGCCTCGCGTGAAAACCCGCAGCCCACGCCCGCCGCCGGAATCGCCGCACCCAGCGCATCGCGCACTACCATGGTCTTGGCATGGGCTTCGGTGAATTCGTCCGAATAGTGTCCTGCGATCCAGGGTGAGGCGCGTTGCGGTTCGGGCCGGACGGGCAATTGTACGAAATCTACTTCCGCCAGGGCACGATCCATTACGGCAAGCGCGGATGGATGGACCATGTCTTCTGCGTCGTGAAGTATGACATTGCGGTACATCGTGCCGCTTCGGATCTCGTCCTCGCGCAAGGCCGAATAGAGCCGGTTGAGGCAATCGGCCTTGGTGGTTGGCCCCTCGCGTGGATTAACGATCAGACGTACGCGCGTGTCATTGCCTATGCCGGCGATGGCAGCTTCAATTGTGGCAGGGTCGTTGCGGTAGCAGCCGATATAGAGCGTGAAATCGCGTTGCGGCCAGGCCCCGAGCAGGTGCGCGACCATTTCGCCGATCACTTCTTGCTCGTGCCAGGCCGGCACCAGAATTGCCGCGCGGCCCAGCAATGGCGAACGCGCCAGATTGGCCGGAACCCGCCCGGCGCCGGCGTGGCCATTCAGCCGAAGCCACAACCACGACAAGTCGATGGCTGCTTCGTCGATTGCGCTGACGATAAACCAGAAAGTGGCGAACAATAACAGTTCGCCTTCCGCTGCCAGCAGGCAACGTAATGCATTGGCAAAAATTGCCTCAGTCCACATGGACACGACCCGACGAGCCTCCCGTAGCTCTAATGTCAGTATTTAGATTATGCGATTCGCAACAACTTGCAACAACTTGTTCGTTTGTTCGAATTTCGCCGCAGGATAGATGAATTGGCGCGTGCCGAGATGACACGCTTCGCGCGTCCGCCGGCCGCAAGACCGCATCGGCAATTTCTTGTGCTAGCCCAACGCTGCGCTTTGCACGTTGTAGACTGCTGCACCGGCCAAATAACCGGCCATGGCCAGCGGGCCGAACCTCTTCAGATACCAGAAGAATTCGATGCGCTCGATGCTCATGGCCGCGACACCCGCCGCCGATCCGATGATCAGGATGGAGCCGCCCGTGCCCGCGCAATAGGCCATGTATTCCCACAGGAAACTGTCGGGCGGATGCGTATCCAGGCTGTACATGCCCATGGCCGCGGCGACCATTGGCACGTTGTCGACGATTGCCGACAGCAGGCCGAACAGGGTCACAATCACATCTAGCCGGCCGATCGACACGTCGAGCCATGTCGCGAAAGCAGTGAGGATGTGCGAATGCTCGAGCGTCGCCACCGCCAGCAAGATGCCGACGAAGAAGATGATCGCACTCATGTCTATGCGTGTAAGCGCATAGGCGATGGCCATGCGCTGTTTGACTTGCATGTCTTTGCCGCGATGCAGGAGATCGGCGACGGCCCAGAGAATGCCGAGCCCGAACAGGATGCCCAGATAAGGCGGCAAATGGGTAATCGATTTGAATGCCGGCACCGCCAGCAGGACACCAAGACCCAGCGCGAAAATCAGGTTGCGTTCAAGTGGCTTGAATTGGCTGGCGCTTCCCTCGTCGCGCGGAGGTGCGGTCATCGGGCGTCCCCGCAGCATCACACTGGCAATCGCTAGCGGCACCAGCGCACAGACTAGCGACGGCAGGATAAGTTTGGTGACGATCGCCACTGCCGTAACCTGCCCGCCGATCCACAGCATGGTGGTCGTGACGTCGCCCATCGGCGACCAGGCGCCGCCGGCATTGGCGGCGATGACGACCATTCCGGCCAGGAACAGCCGGTTTTCGCGCGTGACGACCAGCTTGCGCAGCAGTGTGATCATGACGATCGTAGTGGTCAGATTGTCGAGAATGGCGCTGAGAAAGAATGTCACCGCGCTGACCAGCCACATCAGCGGAACCAGCTTCTTGGCGCGGATGCGGTCTGTGATGATCGTGAAGCCGTCATGCGTGTCAATAACTTCGACGATGGTCATCGCGCCCATCAGAAAAAAGGCGATTTCGGCTGTATGAGTCAGTGAATGGGCGAGTTCGCTCTCGACCACGTCAGGCGAGCCCTGGGAAAGGGCGTAAACTGTCCAGAGCAATCCCGCGCCCAGCAATGCGGCGGCGGCCTTATTGACTTTGAGTGGCTCCTCCAGAGCGATGGCGGCATAAGTAATTACGAACAGGATGAGGAGAGCAGCAGTCATTCCTTCTCTCTAGCCGTCTGGCCGATAAAAGCTACTACTCCCCGACATTCTCCATGCTCGCCCAGGGTTCTTGCGGCGGCAGAGCATCGCCGTTCTGCAACAGTTCCACCGATATATTGTCCGGCGTGCGGATAAAGGCCATGCGGCCGTCGCGCGGCGGGCGATTGATGGTGACACCGGCATCGACGAGTGTCTGGCAAGTGGCGTAGATGTCATCGACGCCATAGGCGAGGTGGCCGAAATTGCGCCCGCCGCCGTAACCGCCTTCGTCCCAGTTATGCGTCAGTTCGACTTCGGCCAGGCCTTCCTGCCCGGGCGCGGCCAGGAAAATCAGCGAGAACTTCCCTTGCTCGTTGTCGTACTGGCGCACCTTTCTCACGCCGATCAGCTCGAAGAAACGTATGGTGGCCTCTGGGTCGGAAACCCGGATCATGGTATGCAGGTATCGAGTCACGCAGCCTCCCTTTTTCGGCAAGATACAATACACTGGCCGCACAAAAGGAAAAGGCCCGCCCGGTCTTGCCGGTGCGGGCCCAGTTCCTCCTGAAGAATTCAGGTGTCAGAAGCTGGCAGTGAGCGAAACCACGCCAACCGTCTTGGCCGGACGGTGCCAGTAAGTCTCGCAGGGCGAGCCGGGAACGCATCCGAAAATCGTATTTACGTCGCTCTTCGATACATTGGTTCCCACCAGCGACGCATCGAGAGTCAGCATCTTCCAGCTGACGCTGGCGCCAACCGAGTAGTCGAGGTAGTTCTTGCCGTAGGCAAGGCCGCCATCGGTATAGCCGATGTGACCGTGCAGCGTGATCGGCGTTCCCGGAATGCCCGAGCTCAGATCGCCATAAACATAGGCATTGTGATCCGTCACACCCAGCGCCTTGAAAACGTTTTGTCCGGGAGCATAGTAGATCCCGACCTTGGCGGTTGCAGGGCCGAAAGTCTTGGCTACCGAGCCATAGATTTCATAATAGTTGCCGATCGGGGCATTGGGGTAAATGTACCCGTAAGCGCCAACGTCGACGGTAACGCCTGCACTATCGAACGTGTGCGAATAGCCGCCGTAGACGTCGATTTCCGTGCCGCCTGGCTGGATGGGGGAATTGGCGAAAGTGAAGTCACCCGCCGTGCTCGAACCCCAGGTCGAAATGTAGAAGCCCGACTTGTGGCTCAGCGTGATGGCGCCCTGTACTGCCGGCTTGTTGTCCGACTGGGAGATTCCACGGAAGCGGTATTGCGACACGATCGTGGCGCTACCGGATACAGTGAATTCCTCGGGCGGATCGGTATCGTCGGCCAGAGCGGGCGTTGCGGCAAAAGCGCAACCGGTGAGTAGTGTTGCGGCAACAAGGCCGCGGATGGACGTAAGCATGTTCGTTCCCTCACGAAAAAGTGTGCTTCGTCCCGCCTGCGTGCTCGCCGTACGCCTCGTTCCGGGTGCAACTTGCGATAACCCCGCTAAGCTGCACATTTTTGCTGCATTGCACAAGAAAAAAATTTTCATTCGGGGCCATTGGCCAGTTCACTGTGGCGCTAGGGCAACAGGTCGAGCAGGATTCCAAGCTGGCTTGTGGGGGCACCACCGCATGTCTATATCGCGGCGCAACAATCAGTCATGATCGACGCATTTCGCAAGTTTTTCCGGCCGCAGCCCGAGCGTCCGCAACCCGCCGTTCCGCCGGGCGAGCGGGTTTATGCCGTGGGCGACGTCCATGGTTGCAGGAAGCTGTTCGACGCCTTGATCGAAGCAATCGAACGCGACGATTCCTGCCGGGAGCAGGCCCATACGACCATTGTTCTGCTTGGCGATCTGATCGATCGGGGCGAGGACAGTGCAGGCGTTATCGCCTCGGCCCGCGCTCTGGCGACGCGGCGCGAAACGCATGTTCTTTGCGGCAATCATGAGGAAATGCTGTTGCGCAGCCTTGACGATCTCGATGTGCTGCGTCGTTTTCTGCGTTTTGGCGGACGCGAGACGATCCTGTCCTATCCGATCGACCGGCGGGCCTGGGACGAAGCGACGCTCGAAGAGGCCCAGCGCATGATGCATGACGCCATCCTGCCCGAAGATCTGTCCTACATCCGCCGCTTTGAGGACTGGTTTGTCTGCGGCGACTACCTGTTCGTCCATGCCGGCGTGGAACCCGGCGTGCCGCTCGAACAGCAAAAGCACGAGCATTTGCGCTGGATCCGCGAACCGTTCCTTAGCAGTTCGGTGGATAATGGCCATGTCGTGGTCCACGGCCACACCATTGTCGAAGAGCCGGCCGTGCGGCACAACCGTATCGGAATCGACACCGGCGCCTATATGAGCGGGCGGCTGACGGCCCTCGCGCTGGAGGGTTCAGACCGCTGGCTGATCGAGGCGGCGCAAGTCGACGAGGAAATCGTCACCGGGTCGCGCCCAGTCTGAAGTTATCTGATTCTAAGGGGACTAACGCATGAAAATCGCCATGGCGGGCTCGGGTTATGTCGGGCTGGTCTCGGGAGCCTGCTTTGCCGATTTCGGGCACGACGTCGTCTGTATCGACAAGGATCCGGGCAAGATCGAACGGCTCCAGGCGGGGCAGATGCCAATCTACGAGCCGGGCCTTGCCGAACTGGTCGCGCGCAATGTCGCGGAAGGACGGTTGTCGTTCACCACGGATTTGCCGGAGGGCATTTCCGGCGCATCGGCTATCTTCATTGCCGTGGGCACGCCTTCGCGCCGCGGCGACGGACATGCCGACCTTTCCTATGTCTACGCCGTGGCGGAGGAAGTGGGGGCCAACCTCGATCATCCGGTGGTCGTCGTCACCAAGTCGACGGTGCCGGTGGGAACTGGTGACGAAGTCGAACGTATCCTTGCCGAATCGGGAACGACGCAGCGCTTTGCCGTGGCTTCCAACCCCGAATTCCTCCGCGAGGGTGCGGCCATCGGCGATTTCAAGCGGCCGGACCGCATCGTCATTGGCACCGACGATCCCTGGGCGCAGGACGTGATGCGCGAGGTCTATCGCCCCCTGTTCCTCAACAAGGCGCCGATCCTGTTCACCAGCCGCCGCAGCGCCGAGCTGATCAAATATGCCGCCAATGCCTTCCTCGCGACCAAGATCACCTTCATCAACGAGATCGCCGACCTGTGCGAGCGCACCGGCGCGGACGTTCAGGACGTTTCGCGCGGCATCGGGCTCGACAACCGCATCGGGCCGAAGTTCCTGCATGCCGGCCCCGGCTATGGCGGCAGCTGCTTTCCCAAGGATACCCTGGCCCTGCTCAAGACCGCCGAGGACCATGACAGCCCGCTGCGCATCGTCGAGGCAGTGGCCAAGGTCAACGAAAGCCGCAAGCGCGCCATGGGCCGCAAGGTGATCGATGCGCTGGGCGATGCGCCGCGCGGCAAGCGAGTGGCGCTGCTGGGGCTGACCTTCAAACCCAACACCGACGACATGCGCGATGCGCCGTCGATCTCGATTGCCCAGACGCTGATCGACGCAGGGGTGGAAGTGACGGCCTACGACCCCGAGGGCATGGAACTGGCTGCGCCGATGATGCCCGGTGTGGCGATGAAGCCCGATGTCTACGCCGCAGCCGAAGGAGCGGACGCGGTAGTCATCGTTACCGAGTGGGACGCCTTCCGCGCGCTCGATTTCGAACGCATGGCCGGGATCGCGCGCGGAAAAGTGCTGGTCGATCTGCGCAATGTCTACGATCCGGAAGATGTACGCTCGCACGGGTTCGAATACATCGGTGTCGGGCGGGGTTGAAACTGGCGCCGTGAATCGCTGGCCGCTCCCCGCTCCGATGGCCGAGGCGCTGGCGCAGGCGCGCAAGGGCGGCGATTCGGGCGAAGTGCCGATCGGTGCAGTGATTGTGCGGAATGGCACGGTGATCGCCAAGGCCCACAACGCGCCCCGCGCGCTCAACGATCCCACGGCCCATGCCGAAGTGCTGGCGATCCGCGAAGCGGCACGGGTTCTGGGCAACGAGCGGCTCGACCATTGCGAGTTGTGGGTGACGCTCGAACCCTGCGCCATGTGCGCGGGCGCCATCGCGCATGCGCGGCTGGCCAAGCTCTATTATGGCGCCAGCGATCCCAAGGGCGGGGCCGTGGAACATGGCGCGCGGGTATTCGAGCAGGAGCAGTGTTTGCACCGGCCGGAAGTCTATCCGGGGATTGGCGAGGCGGAGGCCGGGGAACTGCTGCGGGAGTTCTTTCGCGAGCGGCGGTAATCCTCCCTGCAGGGAGGATTACAACCCCCGCCAGATCATCAGCTCCGCCCCGTCCGGCGGCCCCAGCTGCCCGCGCGGGCAGGCGCTCGGCATGAAGTCGCGGCCAAAGCAGAGGTGCAGTTCGCGCAGCCAGCCGTTGCGTGACAGTTCGACGCGGATCATGTCGCGCCGCCAGCCGGGATTGGCGATGACGAAGGCCTCGCGCAGGTCGCCCACCGTCAGCCCGCGCCGCCGCGAGAGCCGGTCGGCGTCGGGCCAGCGCAGCGAGTTCCACAGTATCGCGCTTACCCGGAAATAGGCCTGCGGCGTGCGCACCATGCAGCTGCCGTGCTTGGCCCATTCGTGTTCGAGCAGCCAGGGCACTGGGGTCATGCACAGGTTGCGGCGGATCAGCTCGGGCGAGGGGCGGGGTTCGGTTGCGCACCATTGCGGTTGCGGCCCGCTGCGCGCCTCGGGCCACAATCCGTGCAGCACGAAGCCGAAGCGGCCATTGCGGCCTGAACATTGCATCGAAGATCGATCGCCGCGGCAATATTCGGGCGACCAGCTAGCCGCGAGCCGATAACCCGAGATCGGCGCGCGCCGGGTGGGGCCATCCTGACGGACTTCGCGTGGCGGATCGAGATGCTGGGGGATCGTGCACTGATAGGCCTGGGCAAGAGCTGGGGCGGGCAGCGCTAGCACGATCGCAAGAGCACATCTCATTCCGGCGTGAAATCCAGCCCGATGTCGGCCGCCGGCGCACTCTGGGTCAGCCTGCCGACCGAGACGTAGTCC
Source organism: Novosphingobium sp. (assembly GCA_050248535.1). Classification (GTDB taxonomy): domain Bacteria; phylum Pseudomonadota; class Alphaproteobacteria; order Sphingomonadales; family Sphingomonadaceae; genus Novosphingobium. The sequence goes on along the minus strand of JBFWSE010000067.1, from coordinate 7,702 downwards.
ACGCCGGTTGCGGCGATCGCGCCGATGGTGTCGAGCCGCACGCCGCCCGATGCCTCGCAAGGCACGCGCCCGGCGACCAGCGTGACGGCCTCGCGAAGTTCACCGGTCGTCATGTTGTCGAGCAGCAGATGGTTGGCCCCCGCCGTCAGTGCCGGCTCGATCTGGTCGATGCGATCCACTTCGCAAATGATCCGTGCAACTCCCACCGCCTTCGCCCGCCGCACCGCCTCGCCGACGCCGCCGGCGACCAGCACATGGTTGTCCTTGATCATCGCCGCATCCCACAGGCCCATGCGATGGTTCTGCGCGCCGCCCATGCGGGTCGCGTATTTCTCGAGGTGGCGCAGGCCGGGAATGGTCTTGCGAGTATCGAGCAGCACGGCCCCGGCATCGCCCATCGCCTCGACATAAGTGCGCGTCATGGTGGCAATGCCTGAAAGGTGCTGCACTGTGTTGAGTGCGCTGCGCTCTGCCGTCAGCATGGCGCGGGCATTGCCCGAAAGACGCATCAGATCGGCGCCCGGCGAAACGGCCTGGCCCTCGTTGACCAGCACGTCGATTGTCATCTTGGGGTCGAGCTTGCGGAAGAAAGCCGCAGCAATCGGCAGCCCGGCGACGACAATCGCATCGCGGCTGTCCATGACGCCGGCAAAGCGGGCATTGGCCGGAATCACGCTTTCCGAGGTGACATCGCGCCCGCCCCCTGGGAGCCCCGCGCCAAGGTCTTCGGCAAGCGTTGCGGCAACGAAGGCATCGAGATCGAAGCCGGGGATCGAAAAGTCTGACATCGCCTCGCTTTTGCAGAGCCGCCCGGGGCTGTCGATGAAATTCAGAGGCCCCGCCGCGCCTGCATCTCACCCAGAATCGCCTCGCGCGAGGCCGCCGCCATGGTCTTGCGGTTGGTCAGCGCCCCGCCAGAAAGCGGCGGCAGGAAATGGACATCGACCCTGACTGGCCGCGCCCGCGCCAGAATACGCAGGAAATTGGCAAGGCCGTGCTCCTCACCGATCCAGGCAATATGGGGGGCGTCCTCGCCGAAATCGATCAGCACCGGCTGCACCGCCACGCCGGCGGGCACCGGATCGAGCGCCGAGAGCAGCGAGCTCTTGAACGGCAGCAGTCCCAGGCCGTCGCTGGTCGTGCCTTCGGGAAAGATCGTTAACGCGCCGGTCTCGCGGATCGCTTCGCGCACATTGGCGACCTGGGCGGAAACGCCGTTGCGGACTGTGCGCGAGACGAAGACCGTGTCGTTCATCGCGCAGAGCCAGCGGATCAGCGGCACCGATGCGAGGCCATCGTGCGCCACGAAGGCGCTGCCGGTGCCGCCTCCGATAGCGAGGATATCGATCCAGCTGACGTGGTTGGCGATGATGAATTCGCCGCCCTCGGTCCGCTCGCCGCTCACGCTGACTTCGATCCCGGCCAGCCAGGCCAGACTGGCCATGAAGAATCGGGGTATTGGATTGTGAATGCGGAACGGGCGGAACAGGTAATAGAGCGGCAAACAGGCCAGCAGCGCCAGCACCATGGCCGCAATCTTCAGAACGATGCGAATCCGGCCGGCCGCGGAAATTCCCCTCGAAATGGCCGCGGCGCCCGCCATCAGTCGTCTCTGGGCGGGCTTTCGCGGTCGAGCTTGACGCCGAACAGTTCCATGCGGTGATCGACCAGCCGGAAGCCCAGCCGCGCGGCGATCTGGCGTTGGAGCGCTTCCAGTTCGGGATCGACGAATTCGATCACCTTGCCGCTCTCGACGTCGATCATGTGATCGTGATGCGCCTCGGGCGAGGCTTCGTATCGGGCGCGGCCGTCTCCGAAATCATGCCGGTCGAGAATACCGGCCTCCTCGAACAGGCGGACCGTGCGATAGACGGTCGCGATGGAAATGCCCGGGTCGATGGCAATCGCCCTGGCATGCAGGCCTTCGACATCGGGATGGTCTTGCGCCTCGGACAACACGCGCGCGATCACCCGCCGTTGTTCGGTGATCCTGAGGCCGCGTTCGGCGCACAGTGCTTCGATGTCGATGGGTTGTTGCACGCCTCGTCCGTCTCAAAATGAAAGGCCCGCCGGATCATAGTCCGGCGGGCCGATTATTCAACCTCGGCGAATGCCCCGGTCTTGGTCTGGGCCTTACTTGACCTTTGCTTTGGCGGGCCGTCCGCGGCGCGCGCCCGGTTTGCGGCCGAGGCCGATCTTCTTGGCCAGTTCGCGGCGCTTTTCGGCATAGTTGGGCGCAACCATCGGATAGTCGGCCGGCAGGCCCCAACGCTGACGGTATTGTTCGGGCGTCAGATTGTAATGCGTCATGAGGTGACGCTTCAGCATCTTGAGCTTCTTGCCGTCTTCAAGACAAACAATGTGATCGGGCTTGATCGATGAGCGAATCGATACTGCTGGTTCGGGTGGCTTTTCGGGGGCTGCAGGCGGTTGACCCAATCCCGCGAGGGCGCCGAAGACATTGGTAATCAGCGAAGGCAAGTCATCGACCGAAACGCCATTATTGCTGACGTGGGCCGCAACAATGTCCGAAGTCAGGGTAATGAGTGTCTCTTTCATATCGTTTTCGGGCGTATCCATTCATTCAATCCTTAAGTTCAGGGTGCGACCCATTGAACATGTTTGCACGCTTGCGGGCCCGGCCGCGCGGCATCGGCAATGAACCATTTCTGTTGGGCAGACAAGTCATGAATTGGGGAATATTGACAGTAGAGTAAGCTGTTTTTCGGTAAATCACTCAAATTTTGGATAATCAATTGTTTTAAAGGTCTCGTGCGAAAGTGACCGCGTCGATTCTGCCACCGCCTGGCGCTCTGTAGTAGTCCGGTCTTTCGCCTATCTGTTCGAACCCGAACCGGCGGTACAGTCCCTCAGCCGGATTGCCCTTGCGCATTTCCAGCAGCAGCCGTTCCGCACCACGTTGCCTCGCCGCCGCTTCAAAGCGCCGAAGCAGCGTCTCTCCCAGCCCGCGGCGCCGGTGCGCCGGATCGACGGCGAACAGCAGCAATTCTTCTTCGCCGTAACCCATGCGCGAAAGGCAGAAGCCCGCTGCCGGAACGCCATCCGGGAGTTCGCCGCCGTCTTCGGCAATCAGCAGATAGTGGCAATTGCCCAGCACTAGCGCATCTTCCACCTGGCGCCGCGTCCAGGCTTCGCCGAATGCCGGATCGAAGGCGCTCTCCATCACCGCCATGATGCATTCGATATGATCCATTGGCTTCAACCGGCCTTGGCAGGCAACCGCGCGTCGGGTGCGCGGCCATAGAGCGGGTGAACCCCGGCCGTGAGCGAGGTTGGGGGCAGGAGCGCGAAGGCGCGCGCATCGGGCAGCACGGCAAGCGCCTCGCCCCGCCCGCGCAGATCGACCAGCGCCTGGGCCGCGGCGCCCGCGATGAAATGCGCCTCCGCCGCCTGGGCGGCAGCTTCAGGTTTGAGCGAGGCAAGCGGCCGCGCCGCACGTCCCGCTGAATCGAAATTCTGGACGAACCATTCGCCATGGCCGCCCGGTGTGGCCACGCCGACGGGCTCCGCGCCGCGCTCGCCGCGCGCCATGGCGGCAATGAGATCGAGTGTGGGATAGCCTCGCAGTTCTGCCTGCCAGGCAAAGGCCAGCGCGCGGGCCGCCGCTATGCCCACCCGGACTCCGGTGAAACTGCCCGGCCCCAGCGCCACGGCAATCCGCCCGGCCTTGCCCTTGCCGGGCAGCGCGGCGATCATCGGCACAAGTTGCTCGGCATGGCCACGGCCAAGGACTCGCAACTCGCCCGCCAGCATTTCGTTGCCATCGAAAAGCGCCACCGAACAGGCCTCGGTTGCGCTGTCGATTACGAGTGTGCGCATGCGCGGCAGGGCTAGGCGGCGCGGACTTCGGTGACCTCGGGCACATAATGCTTGAGCAGCCCCTCGATCCCCTGCTTGAGCGTCGCAGAGGAACTGGGGCAACCCGAACAGGCACCCTGCATGGTGAGATAGACCACGCCCTCGCGGAAGCCGCGATAGACAATGTCGCCGCCATCGTTGGCGACAGCCGGGCGCACCCGTGTCTCGATCAGTTCCCTGATCTGTGCGACGACATCGGCATCGGCCGGGTCATCGCCCATGTCCGCGTCTTCGGCGGGAACCGAAATGCCTGCCGCGCTGGCCTCGGCAAACAAAGGCGCACCCGAAACGAAATGATCGAGCAGCATCGAAACGACCTGTGGCTTCAACTGGGTCCAGTCGGTGCCCGGCCCCGCCGTCACCGAAACGAAGTCGCTGCCGAAAAATACGCCAGTGACATCGCCAAGTGAAAACAGCGCCTCGGCCAGAGGCGAAGCAGCGGCTTCTCCCTCGTCGGAAAAATCGCGGGTTCCCGTGTCCATGACCTGCTGGCCGGGAAGGAATTTGAGCGTCGCCGGGTTAGGCGTGGTTTCGGTTTCAATGAACATGGCACGATGCATGTAGATAGCGCTGCGTTGCGGTCAAGGGATGTTGCACCGCATCATTTATGCTGCAAGTGCGAAATAATTGTGGATTTGCGTCGAAAATTCTATATGGCGCGCGCACGAAATTCGTTTCCAGAGAGGAAATGCCCCGATGACTTCCAAGAGCGACGACGCCCAGGAGCCTCAATTCGATACCGAAACCCTGTTCGGGGCTGAAGGCCCCTTCGCCACACTTCTGCGCAACGTAAACCCCATGACAATGGCGGAGCAGGGCATGGCGTTTACCAAGAGCCTGTTCGAAATCGCTTGGGGTAAATCGGACATCGAACCCGATAAGCGCGACTGGCGATTCCAGAACGAAGCATGGGAAAAGAACCCCTATTACAAGCGCCTGGCCCAAGCCTATCTTGCCATGACCGAGGCTGTCGAGGCGATGATTCCCGAGGATCTCTCGGTCGAAAACAAGCAGCGCGCCCAGCTCGCCGCGTCGATCGTCACCAGCACCATGGCGCCGACCAACACTCTGCTTGGTAACCCGGCGGCAATGGAGCGCACGCTGGAAACCGGCGGCGCGAACCTCGCGCGTGGGTTCCAGGCTTTCATGAAGGACCTCAAGAACAATGGCGGCCTGCCGCAGCAGGTCGACGATTCGCAGTTCGAGGTCGGCGGCAATCTCGCGATCACACCGGGAAAAATCGTCTTGCGGCACGAGATGTTCGAATTGATCGAATATGCGCCTTCGACAGATACGGTGCATGAAATGCCCGTGCTGCTGATCCCGCCGCAGATCGGACGCTATTATTTCACCGATCTCGCCCCCGGGCGCAGCTTTGCCGAATATGTCGTCAGCCAGGGTCTGCGCTATTATGCGATAAGCTGGCGCAATCCCTCACCCGAGCAGAGCCACTGGGGTCTCGACGACTATGCCGCGGCGGCCTTGGAGGCGATCGACGCAATTGCCGAAATTACCGGCCAGCCCAAGATCAACCTGGTCGGCTTCTGCGCCGGCGGGATCACCACCGCCATGGTCATGGGCCACCTTGCGGCCAAGGGCATTGACCGGGTCAACAGCCTGGCGCTGTGCGTCACCATGCTCGATTTCAAGGTTGATGCCTCGCTTGGCGCGTTCCGCTTCCCGGCATTGTTGCAGGTTGCCAAGGCACAGAGTTCGATGAAGGGAATCCTTCCGGGGCAGGACCTGCACAAGATTTTCTCTTGGCTCAGGCCCAACGATCTCGTCTGGAACTACTGGGTCAACAACTACCTGATGGGCGACACGCCGGCGGCCTTCGATATCCTTGCCTGGAACAAGGACAGCACCAACATGGCCTCGCACCTGCACGACGATTTCCTCAACCTGTTCGAGGCGAATGCCATCGTCCAGCCAGGCAAGGCCATGGCCCTGGGCGAACCGATCGATCTGGGCAAGCTCAAGTGCGATGCCTTCGTTGTCGGCGCGGTGACCGATCACCTGACGCCGTGGAAAGCCTGCTACCTCGCCTCGAAGTATCTCGGCGGCAAGGTAACTTTCGCGCTGAGCAACGGCGGCCATGTCGCGGCACTGGTCAACCCGCCGGGCAATCCCAAGGCCTGGCACCAGATTGCTCCGGCAACGGCGCCCGACGCCGATACATGGCTCGAAAGCGCCGAAAAGCTCTCGGGCAGCTGGTGGGAAAGCTGGACCAAATGGTGTGGCGAGCGCAGCGGTAAGCAGGTCCCGGCGCCAAAGTCGCAGGGCTCGAAAAAGCACAAGCCGCTGGCCGATGCACCGGGCACCTACGTGCTGCAGTAGCCCGCAACTTTTCCCGCGATAATTTTGCTGCAACTGCGAAAAGTTCTTTACACCGTTGCAGGTAATCGCAACTATGCCTTGGAAAGCCGCGGCAAATGGAAGCGGCATCCGCAAGGGGGTTTGAATTTGCTTTACGCCGCTTACGACATCATGCGCCGCGCCACCCGGCCGATGTACCAGTTGCTGGATGCCAGCCACAAACTGGCGCGCGACGAAGCCAATCCCTTGCGCAACACCCCGGCCATGCGCGCCATGGCAGGGGTCTGGGAACTCCAGGCACGGGCGCTCAAAACCTATGCCAAACCGCGCTATCTGGTTTGGGAGCACCTTGGCGAACTTGAGATCGAGCTGGAAGAACAAGTCGTCCAGAGCCTGCCTTTTGCCGACTTGCTGCGCTTTCCCATGCCAGGCAGCGAAGGCCGGCCGAAGGTGCTGATCGCCGCCGCGCTGTCAGGCCATCACGCCACGCTGTTGCAGGACACGATCCGCGGCTTTGCCCAGGATTTCGATACCTATATCACTGACTGGAAAGACGCGAAGGAAGTCCCGCTCGAAGCGGGCGGGTTCGGTTTCGACGACTATGTTGAACATCTCATCACTTTCATCGAAACCCTGGGGCCGGATACGCACGTTGTCGCCACTTGCCAGGCCGCGCCGCCCGCTATGGTGGCCAATGCGATCATGGCCATGCGCGGATCGTCTGCCACGCCCGCCAGCCTGACGCTGATGGGCGGCCCGGTCGATACGCGGCTCAGCCCCAACAACGTGTTGAGCAAGGTCACGACCACCGTGCCGCTCGACTGGTTCAAGAAGCTCAACATCCACAAGGTGCCGGCGGGCTTTCCCGGCTCGGGGCGGCGGGTCTATCCCGGCTTTCTGCAGCTGAATGGCTTCATGACGCTCAACCCCAAGCCGCATGTCAGGCAGCACGTCAATTTCCTGAAAAACTCCGCCAAGGGCGACGAGGACGCGCTGGAAAAATTCCGCGACTTCTACGACGAATATTTCGCCGTGCTCGATATGGCCGAGGAATTCTACATCGAAACGCTGGAGAAAGTGTTCTTCGATCAGCATATCGCCAAGGACAAGATGTTCTATCGTGGCGAGAAAGTCGATTTCGGGGCCATCCGCGAGACGGCGCTGCTGACCGTCGAAGGCGAAAACGACAACTTCTGCCCGCCGACCCAGACCGAGGCGGCGCATGACGTTTGCAGCAATGTGCCTTCCGACAAGCGTGGCCACTATATTCAGCCCGGTGTCGGCCATTACGGCGTTTTCTCGGGATCGAAGTTCCAGGCGGAAATCTATCCGGTGATCCGCGATTTCATTCGCGATACCATTGCCGGCCTGCCCAAGGATCACGCCGTCAAGGCGCCGCCCAAGCCCAGGCGTGACGCCGCGCCCCGCAAGAAGGGTCCTGTGCGCCCCGGCTAGGCGCATCATCACCCCGAAGGGAACGAGTTCGCGGACATTCCAGGGGTTTAAG
>JBFWSE010000066.1:0-19709 GCA_050248535.1 Novosphingobium sp. | reverse complement strand
CGCTGTCTGCCGGCGACAGGCAGCTCATCGAATGCCTAGACGATCACCGCCAGATTGGGGAACGGATCATTGCGGCGCGCAGCCTGGTTCAGGCCTCGTTCCGCGAAGAAATTTCGCGCTCGCCTGTCGATCCCGGCTGCAGCAAACTGCGGCAGTATCTGGTCGCCAGCCTGCGCGGACGGCCCTACGAAGAGCTGCTGGCGATCTTTACCGACGAGGAATGCGGTTTCCTGTCGGAAGAGATTGTCGCGACAGGCGGCTCAAGCTGCGTCACGGTGCATAACCGGCCATTGCTTCATCGCGCGCTCGAACTGGGCGCACACGGAATCCTGCTGGTCCACAATCATCCCTCGCGCAAGCCGAGACCAAGCCCGCAGGACATCGAATCGACGCGCAGGATCGCCCTGCTTGTACGGGCAGTGGACATCCATCTGATCGATCACCTGATCGTTGCCGGCCGAAAGATCTGCAGCATGCGCGAAATGGAATTGCTGTGACCGGGGCCGGCAAGACAGACTTCGGTGGTCGGTCTGACAAGGTTCTGCGGGCGTCGCAGGCCGCGCATTCGTGCGCAGGTTGCGTCGGCTCTGCCGAAGCAAATTCATGCTCTGGACTACCAGTTAGTCGATGTATGGCGCCAACCGGGTCCGGCGCACTGCATCGACTGTCAAAGACCGCGGCCAGGCCCCTTCGGCCCCTGCGGCACAAGTGTCTCGTGCCTGACGCCATACGGCTGACGGCATGAACCACTCCGGGCGGCGCAGGGGTCGGGACACTCTCGCGCCGCCCGGTTCTTTGAAGCCAGCGTGCAAGATCAGACTCTGACAGGTGATCGCAGCAACTGCTTTGACGAACCGATGGACCGCCGCCGTACTTGCCGCCAAAAGGGGATCGGTAAGTGCAGCCGGAGCCGTGAACATGACAGCGTCCAGAAAGTTCGACGACCGCGTCGCCCTGACTGTCGGAGACGACGGTGTTGCGGACCTGCGCATGATCCGCGCCGACAAACTCAATGCACTCGACCCGGCGATGTTCGATGCGCTGGTGGAAGCAGGAAAGGCGCTGTCCGGCATGCCGGGACTGCGCTGCGTGGTATTATCGGGCGAAGGCAAGGCTTTCTGCGCCGGGCTCGATCTGGCCAGTATGGCCGGACTGGCTGCCGGCCCCGGGTCCTCGCTGGCCGATCGCACGCATGGTGAGGCCAATCTGTTCCAGCAGGTCGCCGTGCAATGGCGCCAATTGCCGGTGCCGGTGATTGCCGCGGTGCATGGCGTCTGCTTCGGCGGCGGGCTGCAGATCGCTGCGGGTGCCGACATCCGCGTTGTTGCGCCGGAAGCCCGGCTATCGGTCATGGAACTCAAGTGGGGGATCATTCCCGACATGGGGGGATTTGCCCTGTGGCAGGGCGTCGTACGCAAGGATGTGCTGCGCGAACTGACCTATACGGCCCGCGAAGCGACGGGCGAACAGGCCGTGACGCTTGGATTGGCGACTCTTTCCGATCCCGACCCGCACGCTCGCGCCATGGCGATTGCCAGAGAGATTGCGGGGCGGAACCCCCACGCCGTGCGCGCGGCCAAGGCCCTGTTCAACCGTGCACCGTCGCTTACCTACGCCGAGGTGCTGCTTGCCGAGAGTCATGCACAGCAAAAGCTGCTGGGGTCGAAGAACCAGATGGAGGCAGTGGCGGCGGGCATGGCAAAGCGGCCACCGATATTTGTCGATCCCTAGCCAGCCTGCTGTTCGGCCTGATACTCCGCCACTTTCTCCTGCACTGTCTCGTAGAGATGGCGCAGCAGCATCTCGTGGTCCTGGAACCGGATTTCTTCCATGGCCCCGCTGTTGAGCCCGCGCTGGGCTGATTCGATTGCCGGACGGTCTTCCGCCAGAACGTCGCGGATCGACATCTGCGAGAACTCGCGGAAATAGGCCTTGGAAGCCTCGCCGATCTCGCTGGTCCAGTACATGCGAATCTGGCCGCGCATGTGCTGGGCGTCGATCGGCGTCATCGTATGGGTGAAGAAATTGGGGGCGAGGCCGACGAAGTGCAGCGCGGGGAAGCACTTGAAGTCGATCTTGGGATATTGAAGCCCTTCCTTCGCGCCGATCCCCGCGCCGTACATCGCATTTTGCAGCAAGGCGGGCGGGACCACATAGTCCGGGTCGGGAACGATGGACAGCGTCTGACCGCGGTGGGCGCCGAGGAATCCATATTCGCTGGGATAGCCCAGCGGATTGTCTTTCGTCAGGGCCGAGGCCGAATTGCGCGGGTGGACGAATTTGAGGTGGTAATTCTCCTGAAAGTTGTCGAACACGGTCTTCCAGTTGGCGTCCATCTCATAGGTATATTCGGTGAAATGGGTGGCGCGGGCGACGGGCAGCTGCTCGAGCTGGCCGGCGATGCCGCCGAAGAATTCGTGCAGACTTTCCTTGGGCGCGGGATCGAAATTGATGAAGATCATGCCCGCCATCACCTCGCAGGAAACCTGTTTGAGGCTGCAGTCTTCCTTCTTCACATAGAACCGCTCGAAGTCAGGCGCGGAAAGCAGCCTGCCGTCGGCGCCGAAAGTCCACATGTGGTAGGGGCAGGAAAACTGCGCCTTCTTTCCTTCGGCCTCGGCGACAAGCTGCGTGCCGCGATGGGTGCAGACGTTGTGGAAGGCGCGCACTTCGCCGTCCTTGCCGCGCACGATCAGCAGCGAGGCGCGGGCGAACTCGATCTCGCGCCTGATGAAGCTGCCGGGCTCTGGAATCTCGCAGATGTGACCGATATGCAGCCACGAGCGCATGAAAATTGCCTTGCGCTCGAGCTCCCACCAATCGGGGTCATGATAGGGCATCGACGAAACCGGCCCGCTGCCGCGCAACTTGGCGGCTTCCGGAACCGGCAGCATCTGGATCGGATTGTGCAGGTTCATGGCGCTCTCCCTTTGCTTTGTTCCTATAGTCCCACCAAATCGAACATGGCGGAAGCCTTTTCTGCGCCGCGCCGGATGACGCTCGCATAGCCCTCGCTTTCGCCGAGCGGGCCGGGCAGTTCCAGTTCGAGCGGCCCGGCATAGCCGGAATCCTTGATGTCGCGCAGCATGCGTTCGATCGGCAGGTTTCCTTCGCCGAATGGCACCCTGCCTCCGGCAGAAGCAGGTCCGGGCGCTGCCGGACCGGTCACTGCGGTGTCGCCTACCTGCACCATCGCAGTATGTGGCGCGGCGTGCAGGACGGTTTCGCGAAAGTCCCGCTCCATCCAGCAGTTGCCGAAATCGACGACCATGCCAAGATCGGTACGGATGCAGGCATCGATCGCATCGCGCAGGGTATTGATGAAAGATACGTCGGGCCGCTGCGAAGGCTCGAAGGCGAGCCACACGCCTGCCTCGCGCGCATGGGCGGCACAGGGCGCACTGGCCTGGGCGAACCGTTCGAGCACTTCGCCCCAGGGCGCGAACGTCGTGCGGCCCGGGGTGATGTAGACGGACCAGCCCTGGTATTTCGCCACGGTGTCGAGTGTTGCATTCAGGGCGGCCCGGGTCTCGTCCCAGCTTTCCGGCCAGGCCAGATCGAAGCCGGCGGCGATCACGGTCGAGGCGCGTATGCCTGTCTCGGCCATGCGCGCCAGGCCGCCGTCGAGGTCGTCTCCGCATTTTGCGCCGATCAGCCCCGCCCAGCCGACACCCAGCTCGCGCCACAGCGCCAGGTCCTCGTCGAAGCTCCAGCGGTACGACGAGAGGGCGTTGATCGACAGGCGCGGATGGGTCATGCAGGGCAGGATGGCGTAAAGTCGCGGGAGAGGAAAGCCTTATGCACATTCTGGGCACCAGCAGCAGACCGGACCTTCCATTGGCTGTGGTCGTCGGGGCGGGCGCGCTGGGCATGGCGGTGGCCCGGCGCCTGGCGCTGTCCTATCGCGTGCTGCTCGCCGATATCGACGGAGCAAGGGCCGAAGCGAATGCTGAAGCGATGCGTAGCGAAGGATGTGACGCCTCGGCCCTGGCTTGCGATGTCACGTCGCACGAACAGGTGGCCGCGCTGGCAGGGTCGGTGCGTGAGCGGGGCGGCATGGGAGCCTGGGTGCAGGTCGCCGGCCTATCGCCCTCGCTGGGCGATTACCGGACGATCATGCGGGTAAACCTGATGGGCGCGGCGCTGGTTGCCGCGGCACTGTTGCCTGAGGTGCGACCCGGCGCGGCTGGCGTGCTGATCGCCTCGCTCGCCGCCCACAGTTATACACCCTCGCCCGAAGCCCGGGCCATCCTGGCCGAGCCCGCGCGCGACGATCTGGCCGAGCGGCTGGCCGAAGTCATCGGCGATCTCGCCACGCCGGCCATGGCCTATACCCATTCCAAGTTCGGACTGCTGATGATGGCGCGGCGGCTGGCCCCGGCCTGGGGCGCGCGCGATGCGCGGATTGTTTCGCTCTCGCCGGGCCTCATCGCCACTCCGCAGGGCGCACTCGAATTCGAAAAGAGCCCGGGCAAGCGCGCCATGTTCGATGCGAGCCCGCTAAGGCGCGAATGCACCATGCTGGAGATCGCCGATGTCGCCGAATTCCTGGTGAGTCCGCGGGCGAGCTTCATTTCGGGGACGGATCTTCTGGTTGATGGCGGTCTGGCTGCGGCTCTGGGCGCGATCTGACTATTCTTGCGGCACCCGGTTGGCCGGATAGTCTGGCCCCAGCAGTTCGATCAGCTGGCCATCGGGGTCGCGGATCATCAGGGCGAAGCCGAGGTCGCTCTCCTCGATGATTGCACCGCCATATTCCACTGCCTTTTCCGCCGTGGCGCGGATGTCGTCGACCGAGATCGACAGGTGCGTCAGCCCCGGTTCGTTCATCGTCCGCGGGCGATAGGGTGTCTGGGCCCCGGGCGCGACATAGTGCATCAGCTCAAGCACGAAATGATCGAGCCGCAGGTAATAGGCCGTCACGCCCAGCGGGCCGGGCAGCGAGCACAACTTGCCGACGCTGTCGTCGTCGGGCGAGAATTGGTACCAGTACGCGAAACCCAGCACTTCTGTGTAGAAGCGCATCGAGCGATCGGCGTCGGAAACGGCGTGGCCTACGTGATTGAAAACCGCCACGTTCCTCTCCTCCCCCGAAAAGCGGGCGCGGCAGTCAGACTGCCGCGCCGTTTCGATGCTTACTGCGTGCCTTCGGCGTACCAGGTCTTGAACTCCGCATACTGCGGCTTGTCGGTCGCGTTGGCATTGGGTTCGATCGGCACGTGAATCACGGCCGGGCCGCCATTGGCATAGGCCCGCGCGATGGCGGGGCCGATGTCTTCCGCCTTGGTGACGAATTCGCTGTAGCAGCCAAAGCCTTCCGCGATCTTGTCGAAGCGCACCTTGTTCGACCAGTGCACGCCCGGCTCGGCCGTGCCTTCACCGAAGAAGCCACGATAGACGCCGACTTCGAGGCCCCACTGGAAATCGACGCCGACGACGCAGACCAGCGGCAGGTTCTTGCGCACCGCCGTTTCGAGCTCGGCGATGTGGAACATGAACGAGCTGTCCGAAGTCAGCAGCATGCCCGGGCGCTGCACGCCCGTCGCCGCCTTGTCGGCGACCATGGCGCCCACGGCATAGGGCAGGCCGGTGCCGATGTGGCCGTAATTCTGGTTCCAGATGACGTCGTTGGGCTTCGCCTGGTTGTAGGTCCAGGTGTAGATCACCGTGGCGCCGCCGTCGCGGATCATGATGCCGTCCTTGGGGAAGGCCTTGGTCGCTTCGGTGATGAATCGCGCGGTGTTCATCGGCACATTGCCAGTGCCGTCGTCACGCGTGCACGATTCCGCATAGAGATCGACGATCTGCTTGGCGTCGCGCTCCATGTATTCGGCAAGGCGCGGGTGCGGCGCTCGCGGGCTGCCTTTGAGCGCGCGGACCAGCTGCGGCACCACGCCGCGCAAGTCGCCGACCAGCGGCACGTCATAGGGCCGGTTGACGCCGATCGTGGTCGGATCCTGGTTGACGTAGATCCACTTGCGGTTGGCCTCGTTTGCTACCCAGTGGCGCCAGCGGCCGTAGTGCGAAGGCTCGCCCAGTTCGGTGCCGAGCGCGACGCAGAGGTCCGATTCGACCACGGCATCGAGCGAGACCTGCGAGAAGCCGTAGGGGAAAGTGCGGTCTTCGAGGCCGGCGATGAAGCTGGTGCCGCCGGAGGTCTGGATCACAGGGCAGTTCATCAGGTCAGCCAGCTCCTTGACCGAAGCGCCGCTCTTCGAGGTATAGACGCCGTGGCCGACCAGCAGCACCGGGTTCTTGGCCGCCTTGATCAGTTCGGCCGCCTCGGCAATGCGGTCGCCGTCCGCGCCCTGGTTGACCAGGCGATAGCGGTGCGGCGGCATCGGCGGGACTTCGCCGGGCACTTCCTCAAGGATTACATGGCTGGGGTATTCGATGAACACCGGGCCGGGTGTGCCCGACATGGCCTTGCGCACCGCCTCGCGGACCACTTCGTCGGTCTGGTCGGCATATTCGAGCGAGCTGTAATACTTGACCGAATCGCGGATCAGCGGCTCGTGGCAGACGAACTGGATGCGGCCGCGGCGCACGCGGCGCTCGGTGATGCGGGCGCGCTGGCCGCCCAGGAAGATCACCGGCGAATTCTCGACCAGGCAGCACTGGATGGCGGGCATCAGGTTGGCGAGGCCCGGGCCCAATGTGCCGATGGCGAGCGCCGGCTTGCCGGTCATGCGGCTGGCCGCTTCGGCCATGAAGCCGCCGGCGGCCTCGTGGTGCGGTGAGACCACGTCCCACCCGCGTGCTTCGGCTTCGAGGAACAGGTGCACGAAGTTGGGATCGGGAATGCCGAACAGGGTCTTGATGCCCTCGGCCTCGAGCAGCTGCAGGATGCGCTCGTAAACCGGCGTGCCGGTGGTGGTCGCGGGCTGGGCTTGGGGATTATCGTCGTACATTGTCTGTCCTCTCTGGGAGCTGTTGATCTGTGCGCTTGGCCGGGCTTTGCCGGGATTCGGCCATGGCCGCAATCGGAAAAGGGCCTGTCGAGACGATGAATTGGGCCGCGTGCCGTTTCTAGCAAATCGTTACGGGTGGCTCGATCAGGCGAGGTTTGAGCGGCTCGCGAACCCCCGGATTGCCGAAGAAGCGATTGAACATGCCGCCTTTCTCGCTGTCGTCGAGACCGATTGCATAGAGCGTCAGACCGCCCTCACTGTCGACACGCATCCGCAACATGCTCTTGTAGCGTGTCGATCGCAGGCCGAGGTAGAGTTCGTTCCAGTGCATGCCGCCGAACAGATGGTAGCAAAGCAGGAAATAGAGGCCGAGGGCCGTGGCTGAGGCGAATCCGCCCGCCAGGGCAGCCAGGGCAAGCTGAAGCCATTCGGGGCATTGCTGCAGCCAAGCCAGTGCTGCTGCTCCCGCGAGCAGGATGACGCTCAATTGCACAAGGGCATTGACTGCCCCGATCGCGAACCGCTCGCCAATCTTCTTCCTGTCGGCGGTGTAACCCAAGGCTGCCGTCATGGCGGCGAACAATGCCGGCATGGGCAAACTCTCCAGAGAGTTGCCGAAAAGCTCGGGAACGATGTCGCGAAATGGGCCAGGCGTCCATGGTACTGTCCTGAATATCGCCAGACTCAGCGCACTCATGGCCAGGGTGAACCAGGCATTGCGAAAGGCGATCAGCAGAACGCCCATTGCCGTCTTCGAAGACTGGCTCTTGCTGGGGTAGAGCGCCTCGCTCTCCTTGCCCTGGTGCCTGATCGTCGCCAGCTCGAATTCTCGCCGTCCCTTGGGTTTGTATCCTTCCTTTTCGCCCGGCAAGGGCCAGTGCCACTCGAACTCTTCACGCTTGACCTGCCCGGTGGGGTGGGAATAGGCGCCGCCGCCGCCGCAGGTGACATAGTGCCGGCAATCGCTCCCCGGGCCGACCTCGGTATGGCGGGCATAGTGATGCGTATCTCCGCTGATCGACAGACAAACCTTGCCGCCCGCTGCCTGTCCGGCCCCGCCTGCATTGCCGTAATTGTTGATCAGCCGCTCCATGTAGGAAAAACTGCCGAAGCGCGGATTGGGATCCTTGGGATCGACATGGGTCCAGCTGGGATAGCCGGTGCAGATGATCAGTTTGAACGGGCCTTCCGCTTCAGCCTGCTTGTGCATGATTTTGGCGACATGGGAAAAGTAATCGACCTGCGGCTGGTCGATGTAGCCCCTGAGCTGGCTGTCGAGCCCCCAGAGCCACCAGTTGTAGGGCAGCTTGATCGCGAAATAGCTGCGCGATTGCCGCGTGCGGCGTTCTCCGATGATTTTTCCCGGCCGGTCGACGCCATCATATTGGCGGCAGAAAGTGCCGAGGAA
This sequence comes from Novosphingobium sp., assembly GCA_050248535.1. GTDB lineage: Bacteria > Pseudomonadota > Alphaproteobacteria > Sphingomonadales > Sphingomonadaceae > Novosphingobium. The sequence continues at coordinate 11,390 of JBFWSE010000066.1, read as the reverse complement.
GGACCGCAGCCCGTCGTACCAGTCGTGGTTGCCGGGGACCGCAAACAGCTCGCCGAACGAGCCGGTGTCTTCTTCATGCTGCCTGTCTTCGCCCAGCGCCGCGCGAAATGGCTTTACCAGCCTGCGGTCGTATTCTTCGGGAGAGGCAGTCGGGTATACCTGGTCGCCTCCCATGACGAGCAGCTTGCCACGCGGCAGGGAAAGCGGGTCGCCGCCGTCGAAAGGATTGGCCACGATCAATTCGGGTTCGTGCAGCAAGCTGGCCATGGCGAATGTCGAATTCCAACCGTCGCCGGTATCCGCCAGATAGTCGATCCAGACCGATCCATCGCCGCCGTCCGAGCGATAGTCGTACCAATTGGCGTCGGAAACGTGGCCGGGCCTTGAGGCGTGCGACCGGTCGACATAGCCCAGCACTTCATCATGGTGGTCCGGGCGAGTGATGGCCTGTGCCTCGCGACGGTCCGCGAAAGTGCCGAACAGACCGGATATCAGCGCCTCGATGCCGACGCCCGCGAGCCGGAAGGGATTGAGCCAGTTGGTCATCGGCGCATGCTGCGGCAGCCCGGTGAAAGGGACGCCCTTGGCTTGCATCCACAAATGAATGCGTTTGCCGGCGTCGCGAAGTGTCGAAACCAGTCCCATGGTTGCTCCTCTCCGGCGCTGTACCGGGCCACCCGGCTATCTGCCTGTTGTCCGCACGTTACGGCCAATCGCGGTAAGTGTATATATTCGGGGCCACGGTTTGCTATGCCGGCCGGCAGCATCCGGGAATCGAGAGGAGAGGGCGATGGAACCGAAAGCCGAAACATTCGGAGCGGAAGCCTTCATCTCCGAAGACTATGCCCGCGCCGAACCCGGACTGCTCTGGCGCAAGGTATGGCAGCACGCCTGCCGGGTCGAGGAGCTCAAGAAACCCGGCGACTATGTCACTTACGATATCGTTGACGACACCGTGCTGATAGTCCGCGGCGCCGACGAGAGAATCCGCGCCTTCCACAATGTCTGCCCGCACCGCGGGCGGAGGCTGGCGGATGGTTGCGGCCATGCCCGGCAATTCCGCTGCGCCTATCACGGCTGGCGCTTCGGGCTCGACGGTCAGTGCCTGCATGTGCTCGACCGGGACGACTGGAATGGCGCGCTGGACGGCGTGGACCTGTCGCTCGGCGAAGTCCGGCTCGATACCTGGGGCGGATGGGTGTGGATCAACCTCGATCCGGACTGCGAACCGCTGAGCGACTTCCTCGGCCAGGTGCCGGCCATGCTCGATCCATACCAGCTTGATCGCATGCGCTATCGCTGGCGCAAATGGTGTATATTCGACTGCAACTGGAAAGTGGCGATGGAAGCCTTCGCGGAGAGCTATCACGTCGAAGGCACGCATCCGCAGCTGTTGAAGTTCGCCGACTATTATACCTGGAGCAAGGAAGACGGCCTTCACAGCCACCACGGCTTCGACGAGCGAAGCATTGGCATCGGGGCTGAGGATGACTGGGCGGCCAATGCCTCGATCGTCCGTTCTGGCAAGGGCGAGGATGCGCGCCAGTCAATCGCCGCGCTGCAAGTGGAACTGATCGAAACCGTCGATGCGGCCACTACTTTGACTTTCGTCAATGCGTCCAAACGGCTGGTGGACGAACTGCCCGAGGGAACGCCGCCCGGCGAAGTGATGGCGCACTTTCTCGAGGCGGCCAGGGCCGACGATGCGGCGCGCGGGGTTGCATGGCCAGAGATTTCGCCCGAACACCAGGCTGGAGCAGGCATCGCGTGGCACGTCTTTCCCAACCTGAGCATCGGCATGGGAATTACATTCTGCCTGCTTTACCGCGTGCGGCCGCATGGTCTGGATCCGAACAAGTGTCTGTTCGAGGCAGCCTTCATGGAGCGTTTCCCCGAAGGACAGGAGCCGCAGACCGAATGGGTCCATGCCGACCCCTGCGAGCCGGGCGGTTGGCCGCCGGTGCTGATCCAGGATTTCGACAATATGAGCCAGGTTCAGCGCGGCATGCGCAGTTCCGGCTTTCGCGGCTGCCATCCCAACCCGCACCAGGAAGCGCCGATCGCCAATTTCCATCGCAATCTGGCGAAATACATGGGCCGGGGCGCGCCGCGAACGCTCGGTTGAATTTCTCCGGCCTATCGCCGATATTATTATACTCGATCACGAGAGAATTTTCATGAGCACTGGCCTAATCGACAAGACCCGCATTGGCTGGACCACTGACGCGTTCTGGCGCGAATTGTGCCCGGCATTGCGGATCGAGGATCGGGACTTCATTTCGTCGCTGGAGCAAGTCGCCGACGATGAAGGACAGACCCAGCGGCTGCGCGACCTGATCCGCAACGAAGGCTATTTCCAGTTGCCGCCGCCCGAATGGCAATTGCCGCTGGAAGACATGGCGGCGCTGGTGGCCAAGCTGGACGCGCAGGGCATCCCGACGGCATTTGCCTTCGTCTATGACGAGTTCTGGGCGCTGTCGGTCAAGCTGACGCGCATGCTCGAAGGCCTGCTGGGCCCCGGCTTTTTGCGGCTGCCCGATTTCTGGTGCTGGCATGTCGATCCGGCCAGGGACGAAAGTGGCTGGCGCCCGCATCGCGACAAGGGCCATTCGTCGTTGCGGGTCGACCGGTCGGCCAAGTCGCTGACGGTCTGGCTGCCGCTGACGGAAAGCACCACGCTCAACGGCTGCATGTATATCCTGCCGGCCGATCGCGACCCGGTCTATGCCACTGTCAACGACGGCCAATGGCAGATCGACTTGCCGCAAATTCGCGCGCTCCCCGCCCAGCCGGGAACGATCTTCTGCTGGACCCAGGCGGTTCTGCACTGGGGATCGCACGCCAGCCCGCGCGAAAGCCGCCCGCGGATCTCGGTCGCCTTCGAATACCAGGCGAACGACATCCCGCCCTACAATGAACCCCTGTCGCCGCCGCTCTCGACGCCGGTATTCGACGCCAGGCTCAAGCTGATTGCCAAGCAGATCCTGCAATACCAGCACATGTATCCACTGCGCGATGACGTGAAGGCGATAGCCCAGGCGATGCTGTGAGAGCGCCGGGGTTTATCCCCGGTCGCACTCGACAATGGCGCCGTGCAATTCGTAGCCGTTGATTTCCTCGATCCAGCCCATTTCCGGCGGGCGCGCGAGGCGGATGCCTGGCACACGCAACAGCGCATCGATGAACACCCGCGTTTCGTGGAGCGCCACCTGGGCGCCGGGGCAGCGGTGCGGGCCGTCGCCGAAGCTGAGCCATGAACTGGTCATGCGCTGGCGTTTGGCGCGTTCGGGATCGATGGCGAAGGGGCAGGCGCCGGTTGCCGCCTCGTCGACGTTGATGTTGCGGATGTCGATGAGGAACTGCTCGCCCGCCTTGACCACGCGACCGTCTGAAGTGGTCATGTCTTCCTCGGCGCGGCGATAGACATAAGCCGCGACCGGATCGATCCGCAGGATCTCCTCGAGAATGGCGAACTGCATGTCCTCGCCGCCTTCGAGGAACTGGCGGCGCAGGTCTTCCTTTTCCAGCAGTTGCCATGCGACCATGACGATGAATTCGCGCGTGGTGATCATCCCCGCGGTGGCATAAGTCATGCATTCGACGAGTATTTCCTGGTCCGACAGGCCCTCGCGCACCAGATAGGAGATGACGTCGTCGTGATCGGTCTTTTCCCGCTCGCGGATCGCGGGAACGACATCCTTGCGCATGAACCACAAAGTGCGGGCAATGTCCTCGAGCTTGCCCAGTTTCCCCGCAAGGCCGGGGCGCTTGCCCTTGCTGCTGGCCTGGAATTTCTTGCGCAGCCGCTCCGACATGGCCGAGGCGTCCGAACTGGTCAGCCCGACAATTTCGGCCGCGACATCCGAAGCCAGGCGCAGGCTCATGACGTCGAGCTGCGCGCGCCCGTCGCGCCGGAATTGCGCCATCAGCTCGGCGGTGGTGCGCTCCATGACCTGCATGTGCCGGTCCTTGATCGCCTTGGGGGTGAAATACCGCGCGATCTGGGCGCGGCGTTTCTTGTGCACTTCGCCATCGAGGAAAATCACCGGCACGCGGCTGGGGTCCTTGCCGGCGAAAAAGCCCACTTCCATGCCCTGCCGTATGGCGGGGCTGCGCATGATCTCGCGGGCGAAATCGTATGTGCGCACCGGGGCAAATCCGGGTTCCGGGTGGGCTTCGGCTTCAGCAATCGCCGCGCTCCGGCGATCGTCGCGGTCAGGCGCGATCGGACAGGTTGTTTCGCTCACAAGGCACCCCATTTATGATCTATCGTGGATCATAGCCTTGCCGAGCCTTTCAGTCCAGCCAGATGACCGACTGCAATTTCCCATTCACGCAAACCCGCCTATGGGCCGTCTGATGTCCTGCATTCGGTTATCATCATATGCGGCCGCCGGCTTCGCCGCGGCACTTGCTGCGCCCGGGGGCGCCTTTGCGGAGGAAGCGGAAGCCCGTCCAGACATCGTCGTGACCGGTCGCGGCCTGGCCGACACGCCCGCAACTCCGGCCTACGATGTGCAGGATATCGACCGGGACGCTTTGACCCGGCCGGCGTCCGGCCGGATCGAAGACGTTCTGTCGGACATTGCTGGTTTCCAGCAATTCCGCCGCTCCGACAGCCGCTCTTCCAATCCTTCGGCTCAGGGCGTCACTTTGCGTGCGCTGGGCGGCAATGCCACCAGCCGGGCGCTGGTGCTGCTCGATGGCGTGCCGATGGCCGATCCGATGTTCGGCTATGTGCCGCTTTCCGCGCTGGCGCCGGAACGACTGGGTGCGGCGCGAGTCATTCGCGGGGGCGGCGCGGGCGCATTCGGGGCTGGCGCGGTTTCGGGCACCATAGAGCTGACCAGCGCCGATGCGGAAACACTGGGCCTGCTTTCCGCCCAGGCGCTGGTTGACGATCGCGGCGAAACAGAACTGTCAGGCACACTATCGCCCCGGCTGGGCGACGGATTCGTCCAGCTGTCCGGGCGCTGGGACCGGGGGCAAGGGTTCTGGACCTCGCCCGAATCGCAGCGTGTGCCTGCCAGTGCGCGCGCAGGCTTCGACAGCTGGTCGGTGTCGGGCAGAGTGGTGCAGCGGCTGGGTTCGGACTTCGAACTGCAGGCCCGCGGCCTCGCTTTCGAGGACTGGCGGACTCTGCGCTTTGCCGGCGCGGAGACAAGCTCGCGCGGACAGGATGCAAGCGTCAGGCTGGTTGGGCGCGGGGGCTGGCAGGTCGATGCTCTGGTCTATGGGCAATGGCGCAATTTTTCCAATGTGGTGATCAGTTCGACCAGTTTCAGGAAGGCCCTCGACCAAAGGAATACACCGTCGAGCGGCTGGGGTGGAAAGGTCGAAATTCGCCCGCCGTTGGGCGGCGGGCATGTGCTGCGGCTGGGTGCCGACTGGCGCATCGCCAGCGGACATCTTGAAGAGGACGCCTACAGCACCGCGACAGGTCTCGTTACCGCCAGCCGTCAGGCAGGCGGACGCAACAGCGACCTTGGACTGTTCGTCGAGGACGACTGGAAGTTCGGACCACTGGTACTGACCGCAGGCTTTCGCGCCGATCGCTGGACGATTGGCAAGGGCTTTTTCCAGGAGGAGAACGCGGCGGGCCTTGTCACGACCGACAACAGGTTTGCCGATCGTGCCGGGTGGGAAACGTCGCTGCGCGGCGGGGCGGTGTTCGATGCCGGACAGGGCCTGTCTCTGCGAGCGGCCGCCTATTCCGGGCTGCGGCTGCCCACGCTCAACGAGCTGTACCGGCCCTTCGTCGTCTTTCCGGTAACGACTCGGGCGAATGCCGCGCTCGGGGTGGAAGAGCTGGTCGGGTTCGAAGGCGGGATCGATTTCCGTCCGTCGGATAATGTCAGCCTGTCGATCACCGGCTTCGACAACAAGGTGGAGAACGCCATTGCCAATGTCACCATCGGCGCCAACCTGCGCGAGCGCCGCAATGTCGATGCCATTCGCGCCAGCGGGGTCGAATTCTCGGCCGCGCTGCGCATGGGCCAGTTCCGCTTCGACGGCTCGCTGGCGCTGACAGATGCGCGAGTCGAGGCCAGCGGCATTTCCGCCGCGCTCGATGGCAAGCGGCCGGCGCAGACCCCCAAGGTAATGGCAAGCGGCACTGTCTCCTGGCAACCGCGCCCGGGCTGGCGGCTGGCCATGACCTTGCGTCACACCGGCGCCCAATTCGAAGACGATCAGGAAAGCGATGCGCTGCCTGCCGCGACCACGCTCGATGCCTATGCCGAAATGCCAATGGCCGGCCCCTTCAGCCTGGTGCTGCGCGCGGAGAACCTGACGGATACCGATATTGTCACCCGCAACCAGGCCGGTTCGATCGATCTGGGCGTGCCGCGAACCTTGTGGGCGGGCGTGAAGCTCAGGCTTGGCCAGTAGCGGCTATTTGCCCTAAGAGTCTGATTCGAAATTCGCGAAAGGGCGAATTTCGAGACGGCACCGGCCCGCTCCCCCGCCCGGCCACCCAACGAAATGGTATGTTCTGGGTGGCCGGGCGGGGGAGCGGGCCGGTGCCGAACGGTCCGAAACGGAGTTTCGGATCAGACATTAAGATCGCCGCAAGGAGATCCGCGCCATGCACCGCAATATCGATTGCAGCGACGCCGAATGGCATGCCCGGCAGGAGCTGGCTGCCTGCTATCGCATATTCGACGAGCTTGGCTGGTCGGAATCGATCTACAATCACATTTCGCTGCGCGTGCCGGACGAGCCCGGCGCTTTCCTGATCAACCCCTACGGCCTGCTCTATTCCGAAGTCTGCGCATCCAATCTGGTCAAGATCGATATCGACGGCAACAAGCTCGACGGCAGCGACTATCCGGTCAATCTCGCCGGTTTCGTGCAGCATAGCTACTTCCACCGCCACCTCGATTGGGCCCATGCGATCTGCCACACGCATACCACCGCTTCGATGGCGGTATGCAGCACCGAGGAGGGCCTGCAGCCGACCAACTTCTATGCCTGCGCCTTCATAGGCCAGCTGGGCTATCACGATTTCGAGGGGATCACGGTGCGGCCCGAGGAAGGCGAACGCCTGCTCGCCAATCTCGGCGGCAAGCGCGTGCTGATGTTGAGGAATCACGGCCCGGTAGTGATGGGCGAGACGATCCAGGAGATGTTCTTCAGCCACTGGGCCCTGCAACGCGCCTGCGAGATCCAGGTCGCCACGCAAGCCGCCGGCAAGCCCATTGCCGTGAGCGAAGATGTCATTGCCGTCCATCAGCGCGACCTGCACCTGGTGCGCGCGCCGGGTGGGCCGGGCCATGTCGATTTCGAGGCGTGGAAACGGCGGATCGACAAGACCGACCGCAGCTGGCGGGACTAGGGCCAGCGGTCGCGCGGTATCCTTCGACAGGCTCAGGATGAGCGGAGTAATGAGAATGGGAATAGTTACACCCAATCCCGCTCACCCTGAGCTTGTCGAAGGGTGTATTTCCGCCCTATCCGGTTAGTGTCATGTCACGCCTCACGGTCAACAGCCGCCCGGTCGAATTCCGCATGGACCCGCAGACGCCGCTGCTCTGGGCGCTGCGCTGCGGCGCCAATCTGACGGGCACCAAATTCGGCTGCGGCGCGGGAGATTGCGGCGCCTGCATGGTCCTGATCGATGGCGAGGCGCTCAAGAGCTGCCAGATCTCGCTGGCCGAGGCGGAAGGGCGCTCAGTGGTCACCATCGAAGGCCTGTCGCGCGATGGCCTGCATCCGGTGCAGCAGGCCATGGTGGTCGAACAGGCGATCCAGTGCGGCTATTGCACGCCGGGCGTGGTCATGAGCGCCGCCGCGCTGCTGTCGCGCAGCGCCAATCCCTCCGAGGACGAGATCAAGGCCGCCATTCCCAACCTGTGCCGCTGCGGCGTCTACCCCCGGCTGGTGCGCGCCGTGCAGCGCGCAGGCGCGGAAATGCGCGGGCCCGAGGCCCACACGGCTGTCACGGCGATGCCGGCGGACGAAGCGCTCAGAATTTCGCCCGCAGAGTGAACCGCGCATTGATCGGGGCGCCGGGCGTGATGTTGTTGTTATTGTGCGCGTCGGAGAAATAGGCGGTGTCGAACAGGTTCTCGACATTGACCTGGAACTGAAGCTGTTCCGTAGCCTTGAAGAACAGGCCCAGATCGACACGGGTGAACGAGGGCAGCAGGGTGGCATTCGACACGCCGGGATTGTGCAGCGCCGCATACTGGCTCGACTGGTGGATCAGGCCGATGCCGGCGCCTAATCGGCGGCTGAAGTCATAGCGATTCCATAGCGACACCTGGTGTTTGGGAACCTGCGCTACACGGATGGCCTCGTTGCCCTTCAAATAGGCGTCCTGCCATGTGTAACCGCCGCTTACCTGCCATTTTGGCGTGATGCGGCCTGTGATCTCTACTTCAAAGCCCTTGGTGCGCGTTGCGCCAATCACGATGGTCGTGGTCGGATTGGCCGGGTCCGGCGTGGTCGAATTGGTGCGGTCGAGCAGGAACAACGCGGACGTCAGGCTGAGGCCATTACGGATGTCCCACTTGAGCCCCAGTTCGTAATTGGTGAACTTTTCCGGGGCGAGCGATTGGGTCGACGGCGTCAGGCTGATGAACTGGTCGCCCGCGCGCGGCAGGAACGACTGGCTGTAGCTGGCGTAGATCGACATTTCGGGGCGCGGTTTGACGATCAGCCCGAAGCGCGGAGACCACTTCTCGTCGAGCCGGGCGAACGGCGTGGCGCTGACCTGGTTGACGCCCTTGATGTCGAAGCGGTCGTAGCGGATGCCGCCGATCAGATCGATGTGCTCGCCCAGGTGAATCTGGTCCTGCAAATAGGCCGAAAAGAATTCGACATCGGAGGTGGTGGCGCGCGAAACGCTGGTGAAGGGAAAGCCGAATGCCGGCATGGTGAAACTGTCGACATAGATCCGTGGTTTGGTCACGGAAACCACCCGGCCATTCGTGGTCTTCTGGCTCCCGTATTCCAATCCAAGCAGCATCTTGTTGCTCACGCCGCCAAGATCGAAATCCCAGACGAGGTTGCTCTGGACGAGGAAATTCTCGCGGTCCGTATCGTCGCGATAGCCGTCCAGTTCGATGGTCCGGTCCGACAGCCGCACGGACGAGTTGGGGAAGACATTGGCGTAGAACTTGTCATAGTCGCCGTAGAGCAGGGTGGTCGACCAGTCGAGATTGTCGGCCAGCTTCCCATCCAGCCGGGCCTTGACGATATGGGCCTCGAAACCGGTGCGGTTGATCCCCGGCACCCCGAAGAACGTGTCGCGGTGGCCTTCCAGCGGCACGCCGCCGATCGAAGGAACACCGCGGTCGGCCAGCCGGTCGTCGTGGACATATTCGTAGGACAGGCCCGCCTTCCAGTCGCCGAGGTCGAAAGCCACATAGGGATTGAACGCATAGCGCTCGCCATCGGCAAATTCGCGGTGGCCGTCGAGATGCTCGTAGAAGGCGTTGAGCCGCACTGCCGCCTTGCTGCCCATCGGTGCATTGATATCCGCTGACACGTCCCAGGCGCCGAAGGTGTTTACGCTCGCTGCACCGGTGGCAAACAGGCTCTCCGCGTGCGGCGTCTTCTGTACGCGGTTGACAATACCGCCGCCGCCTCCCCTGCCGAAGATCATCGCATAGGGGCCCTTGAGCACTTCGATCCGCTCAAGGTTGTAGAGGCTGCGGTAGTACTGCACGTCGTCGCGCACGCCATCGAGGAAGAAATCGGCGGTGGTGTTCTGGCCGCGCAGGGTGATCTGGTCGCGGTTTCCTTCGCCCTGGCCGATGGTGACGCCAGGCACATAACGCAGGACATCGGCGATCGAATGGCTTGCCTGATCGTCGAGCTTTTCCCGCGTGATCACCTGGATCGATTGCGGCACGTCGATCAGCGGCGTGTCCGTCTTGGTCGCGGTATAGGAATCGACCGAGAGGTAGCCCTGCGATTCGCCGATCACCAGGATCTCCTGCTCGGCCGCCTCGTCAGCATGAGCGGGCAGGGCTGAGGCGAGAATGCCAGCTGTGGAAAGCAGGATAACGGCAACCGGGGAACGAAAACGCACAGAACCTCCCTAATGCGAACGATTCGCATTTCTTTTCTGCCGCTAATGCGAAGCGTTCGCATTGACAAGGATCAAATTTGCGTAGGATTGCCCGCGGCGCTAGGTAGGCGGGCAAAGGCCAACCTATGGAGTTCACACCGGCATGAAAGCTACCATCTGGCACAATCCCAATTGCGGAACCTCGCGCAACACCTTGGCGATTCTGGAAGAAACGCCTGGTGTGGAAGTGACTGTCGTCGAATACCTGAAAGACCCGCCGAGCGCGGAAAAATTGGCCCAGCTCTATCGCGATGCCGGAATCACGCCGCAGCAGGGTCTTCGCATCAGGGGCACCGATGCTGAGGAGCGAGGGCTTCCCTCGGCCAGCGATTCGGCCGTGCTCGCCGCCATGACCGCCGAGCCGAAACTGATCGAGCGCCCCCTGGTCGAAACCGGCAAGGGCGTGCGGCTGTGCCGGCCCAAGGAGCTGGTTCACGAGATTCTGTGAGCGGTCGTTACCCCTCCATGCTTGCAATAGGATGGCAATCGGCTATCCCCGGAAGTCCCTGTAAATAGTGCAAGGCCTGCAACAGGAATGACATCGACAGAGCTTGCCCGCGAGGCGCCACTGGCAAAGTTCCGGCGCCGGATTATGCGGGCCATGGGGCCTTGGGGAGTCTTTTTCGAAGGTTTCCTGGAACATCCGGTGATGGTCGGCTCGATCATCCCGTCCTCGCGCTTCACCATCGCCAGGATGCTGGCGCCGGTGAACTGGGACGAGTGCAAGGTCTTCGTCGAATATGGTCCGGGCGTAGGCACCTTCTGCCGGCCAGTGCTCGAACGCCTGCCGCGCGATGGCGAGCTGATCGTGATCGATACCAATCCGCTATTCATCGACTATCTGCGCGCTACAATTACCGACAGCCGGTTCACGCCGGTTCTGGGTTCGGCGGCCGATGTCGAAGAGATTGTCGCGGCGCGTGGGCACGACCATGCCGACTATGTGCTCTCCGGACTGCCGTTCTCCACGCTTCCGGACGGCGTCGGCCCAGCGATTGCAGCGGCGACGCACCGGGTGCTGCGCACGGGCGGCGCTTTCCTGGTCTATCAGTTCACCCCCCGCGCGCGGGATTTCATGGCGCGGCATTTCCGGCACATCGACAAGGGCCTGGAATGGCTCAATGTGCCGCCATGTTTCCTCTATTGGGGCTGGAAAGAAGCGGACAGCGAAGGTTGAACCTGCTTATTCGAACGTAGCGGCGACTCCTTCGGGCGATTCGCCGGCAAGCTGGCGGTGCACTGCCGCAAGCAGTGCGGCAAAAGTCGCGGTCAGACCGGCGCTCATGATCGAAGAGATAACGGCATCGATGGT